>JALYIL010000107.1 GCA_030775825.1 Actinomycetota bacterium | reverse complement strand
GGCGGGCGATCTCGCGAACGCCGTTGCCCTGCGCCCGCAGCAACGCGATGCTCTCGCGCTCGGCGAAGGACAAGTAGCGGCCAGACACGGTCAGCGGCAAACACGGGTTCACGCCGCCAGCGTGGCGGAACTACCGAAACCCCACGGGGCCCGACACGCGCGCGTCGCTGCACGCCTGCTCGGTCCTATCACCACGAGCGATCGCCGCCCAGAACCTGACCCGGTCCTCGCGCCAGGCAACTGTCGGGCTTCCCGGCGACGGAATCTGCCCGCGATAAGCGCGAGCCCGCGCTTGCTTCAACCAATACCCACTGCTCCACCTCTCGATCGAGGTGTTGCGACGGGCAGTTGAATCCGCCTTGCGTCCCGTAATCGGCGTGGACGATGCCGCCAGATACTTGTGCTATTGGCTGGTGCTCACCCGCGTCGCGCAGAGCTTGGCGACCTCGGCCGCGAACTCGTCAGCGAGGGTGAACACCATCGCAACGAAGCTCCGGCGTCGGCGAGGCGCATCTGCGAGTATCGGGAATGTTTGACCTTGTACTGCTGACCGGTGTCTGACGGGGCGAGTTCCCGGGTGTTGGCGCAGACGGTGTCGGTGACGGTGCGCTTGAACGTTGTCGCGATGCTTCCGTCGAACGATGTGGTCACCATCCGGCCGGGATATCACCCCGTCCGGTGTGGGATCGAGTCGGGCATGCTGACCTCGACCCAGGCGATCGCGCCCTTGCGGAGCAGGCATGCGGAGCTGATCGACAGGTCGTCATCGAGAATGTTGGCGACGACGTCATGGTCTTCATATCGGCGCACACCTCGACACCGATCCGGCGGGCCTCGGCCTGCCAGTCAAACAGCCGCGACGTACGTCCTCAATCGGAAGGTCCGGGGTAATGGTTCAATTCCGCGCCTTGGCGTTCTGCCCGGTAGTGCCAGGCGCGCTGGGCGCGACGTTTAGACGCGTTTGGCGTTTGCGTACCCGAGCCATTCGTGGCAGTCGGCGTAGCCGGGTCGGCCAGAACCGCCGCTTTGTTCGAGCCAGGTCCGCGCTTCGGCGGCCGACCTGTCGTTGTCCGGGTCGAAGTTGTGCCGCTTATTGCCGACCTGAACGTGCGTGTTATCGCTGACGAGGTGAATATGCACCGCGGACGGAACCCCGACGAACGTGCCCTTCTGGCTGCCGTTCTTTTTGCTCTTGATCGGCATTCTGGAACCCCCTGTCGCCTGCTGATCGCCGTGAAGATCAGATGAAGCCAGAGTCTAGATCGAAGCAGGCGCACCGTGGTAGGGCGTTTTGGTCCCGCCTTTACGGGTGAGCGCACGGCCCCTCCACAGTGTGTCGATCTCCGCGAGCCTGCTATCGGGGGAGCTCGACGACGGGGGGAGCAGCGACCGCGGTGCCGGTATCGGAACGGCTCCCGGTGAAGTCAGACGCTAGACACCAGAGCCATCGCCGTCCCCGTCGAGGGGTCTTAGGCGACGAAACTCACAGCGACGTCCCGTGCGCCCTCCCCACCCCCATCCGCAAGCCGCCCGTGATCGTCGAAGCGGTCCGCGCATTCATCACCTGACCCACTCGCAGGTGACACTCGGCTCGAGGAGCTCGGGATCTGTCGCGTCAGCCGCGTCTGTCCGCATCGGAGGGTGGCGGCGGTAGAGGCGGCGGTCCCAGAGCGGCGGCGCCCATCACAGCACCACCCAGGAGGCCGGATGCACCGTCTCTCAACGCCTCAGGTGGCGAGCACCTGCGCGACCTGGCGCCCAGCGCGGACGAGCAGGATCGACGCGTCGCGCATCGGATCCTCTTCGGGTCCGGCCAACTCGACGAGTGACCAGGCGCGCAGGACCGGCAGGGCGCTCAGTGCTGCCTCGTCCAGCAGGATTCGTCCGGCGACGACAGCGGCCGGGACGCCGGATCGTTGCGCGAGCGCGATGACCGCTGCAGGCCCCTTACCCTGCAGCGTCTGTTCGTCGAAGCTGCCTTCACCGGTCACGACCAGGTCAGCGCCGGCGATCCGTGAGGGCAGCTCAAGCATGTCGATCATGAAGTCCCCACCTGAGACAAGGCTCGCACCGGTAACCGATGCGAGCCCTGTGGGCACCCCACCCGCCGCGCCCATCCCGGCAACGTCGCGAACTCGCCGGCCGGTCACTCGCTCGAGAACGTCGGCAACGTGTGCCAAGCCGTCTTCGACCTGCGGGGCCAGATCCGGCGTCAGGCCCTTCTGCGCGCCGTAGACCGCTACCGCTCCGGTCGGACCGAGTAGCGGGGCGTCGACGTCCGCGGCCAGCCGGAAGGTCCCGAGGGGAACGCGCGGATGCATCGTCGCGAGGTCGAGGTCTGCCACGCGCGCCAGGTTTCGGGCACCTAGGCGTTCGATCGGGTGGCCACGCGCATCCAGGACGCGCACACCCAACCCACTCAGGGCACCCAGGCCGGCATCCTGCGATGCGCTGCCGCCGACCCCGATGACGATGTCGAGAGCACCCAGGTCGAGCGCAGTTGCGATCGCCTCGCCGAGTCCGCGAGTGTCACAGTCCAGAGGCCGCAGAATGCCTCCGGGAAGGCGGCGCAGCCCGCACAGCTCGGCAAGCTCGAGTATGCAGCGTTGTCCTTGAACAGCGATCCTCGCGGTGAGCGGGTCCCCGAGCGGTCCGGCGACGGCGATCGTGGTGCTGTGCATCCCGGCGAGGACGGCTGCGTCGACGGTGCCGTCGCCGCCGTCGGCGATCGGCAACAGGTCTATCGCGGCGTCTGGTAGTTCGGCAGTGAGGCCTCGGCCAACGTCCTGCGCAACCTCGAGCGCGCTCAGGCACCCTTTGTACTTGTCCGGAGCCACAACGATTCGTGGATTTGCAGGCACCGACGATGTCTGCGGCAAACGCCCACCTCCACGGGATAGCTGCCGGAGCCGGCGCGGTCGGTTCCTTGACATGCGCGCTACCAGAACTTGCACACCATCGCGACGAGCAGACCTGCGCTGTCGGCGACCTCGATCGCTCCGCCCGCGATGGCGGCGAAGTAGGGATCGCGCACGTCGTGTACGACGAGCCCAATGGTGTCCGAGGTCGCGCTGGCGAGCGCTCGCGCGTGCGGGTTGGGCACGTACCCGAGTCCGACCGCAGATGCCACGACACGGGCGCTCAGGTCTGCACGAACCCTGCGCGTGCCTCCGCCACGCGCGATGCACTGGCGAGCGACACCGAAGCGTGCCGTGCGACGTCCTCCAATCGAACTAAGCTGCCCGCTCCCATCGATCATCCTCCCTACGTTGGCGACGGGGCATCGTATCCCCGTCGCGGAGCGCCCTACGGCGTTCTGGCAGAGCTCGCCTTGCCGGCGCGACGAGACGGATCGCGGTAGGTGAGTGTGTCCGTTTAGGCCGCAGGCCCAAGCTCGTTCAGTCGCGTCATGACCAACTTGGTCACTAGCGCTAGTGGGAGTGGCTGATCGACGGGAAAGTGGAGCGAACCCTTCGTACGGTCGTATCCGTCCAGATCCCCCTCGAGGGAGTTGAGGGTGGAACCGCTGTGGGGAAGATAGGTGAGGTGTTTTTTGAATGCCGCAAAGCCCGCGACGATCTTGCCGTTGACCCGGAAGGCCGGTAACCCGTAAGAGATGGATTGCTCCGCCTCGGGCACCACACTCAAAACCTTGCGGCGGAGCTGTTCGAGTGCGGCGCGCCTAGCTTCATCGAGGTCGGCGAGGTAGCGATCGATCTCGGCGGCGGTCATACGAGCAGTCTGGCAAATTTGAGCTTTGAAGTCAGCCCCGCCGCATGCAGTCGGCAGATCCGCGCACGACGTGCGACCGATCTTCGTATTCGTGCTCGCCCGTCACGAGATATTTGTGAACCACTCGACGCGCGTGGGCTGCGGAACGTTCGCTTCGGCGAACGCCGGGCCGAGCCTCGAGTTCATGAACTCGCTCTGGTCCGCTTGCGATTCCCACACCTCGACGACGATCAGTTTGTCACCCGATTCGCCGGCGACGTGACTGATCATCCCGGCTGGCCGATCCTCAGGAGCCGGCACGCCGTCCCATCCCAACAGCTTATTGACCGAGCGGTAGATATTCACTGCGTTGGGAGCCGAGAATTCGAGCACAACCAGGTCAGCCATGGTGAACTCCTGTGGGAGTCGGAGTCGAATGTGGGAGTAGCTGTACTCGCTTATCTGAACGGCGTCAATGATTTGGCTAGCGGCGTGAACCACCCCATCGACCGCGCTGCTTGGTGGCCTGCGGTACTCGATCTTCGATCGGTGGTAGGCGGAAAAGTGCTTGCCTCGGGCACGCCGCGCAGACGTCAGCCAGTCCAGGGCCTACCGGAAGATCACCTTCTTCTTCGAAAATGCAGCGATGAGCTTCTTGAAATTGGCTTGTTCGGTGGCACCGTGCACCCCGGTGACGGTCAGCTCGCCAGCACTGACAAGGCCGCCCTTGCCGATGTCAATCGTTCCCTTCTGTGGCCCGGCTGCCGCGACGCGCTTGGTGATCGCCGGGTCGTGGCCTTTGCCAATCAGGAGCACGTAATCCGTGTGTCCGCCGCCGGCAAGCACGGCGAACATGTAGTCGATCTTATTATTGTTGGGAAGAGCCTTCAGGTTCTGCTGGTTCTTCGTCTCGATGGCGCGGAGGTTGGGTTGTGGTTGTGTCATCGACTTGGTTCCCCTTTAGTCGGCGATCGTTCAGACGCAAACGGCGTCGTCCGTCGCAACGTACCCACGAATTGAGTGTCCGCCAACGGCCCTGCGCCGACCACGTGCTCCAGTGATCATCACAATCGTGACGAACACCCGGACAGACCGGTGAACCCCGTTACGGGAGGTCGGTGACGACGGACTTGATCCAACTGACGATGTTGTCGATCCGTGCCGTCGTCTCCGGGCTGGTATGCGGGCAGTTAGGTCCGTTGCTCTCCACCGATACGAGCAGGGCGGCACCTGAAGTGGGTCGGGTGAAGTAGGGAGCGCCTGAATCGTAGAGGCAGGCACCGGAACAGGCGCTGTCGTAGAAGGTGCCGTCCGGACGCGGGATGTGGGTCATCGTGAGCTTGACCGCGAAGCGGTCCTGCCCCGCAGTGGCGAGCGTGCCGTGCGCGACCGCCGACGCAGGGCTCGCTATCAGCGTTGCCGCGGTAAAGAGCCCAGCAACGCGATCAGAAGTCGGGCTGTCATCGAGGCGGCCATCGGTAGCGCATTCGAGCGGGCAGCGAGAGCGGGGATGAGCGGCCGATGATTGAGGTCGAGCGCCACCTTACTGCACGAGGTGCTCGAGCCGTTCGCTCGTGACGTTTGGCTCGCGTGAGGCCGTGACGCGTCGGAGGTTTCGATGCGGGGCAACCTGGGTATTGCGTCGTCACTGCGGCGATCCGCGCCTAAAGAGGAGGCGATCATGACGGACTCGAGCTTCGAATCGTTCACGGCCGACGAGCTGGCCGCCGAAGGTGGAACCGCGTTGCCGGCAAAGGAGGTTATGTCGCTGCTTGATCTGAATGCGAACTTGGATCTCGGCCTGGATGTGGCCGCTCCAATCGACCTCGCAGTAGGTGCGAACGCGAACATTGCCGCGCCGATCAACGCCGCGGTCGGCGCAAACATTCTTTCCGCGGGTTCGGTGGTCGGCGGAGGTGCGGCGCAGGCGGCTGAGATCCATCAGGGGGTTACGGGTGATGCTCACGCGACGGCGATGCAGAACAGCGGCCTGAGCCAGACCCAGCCGACTACGCCGGGCACTCCCGTGGGCTCCACGACGACCCCCACACCGACGACGGCTGCGGGTGCACTGGATGGCAACCTGCTCAACGTCAACGTCAATCTCAACGGCAACCTGCATCTGGCGGCGCCCATCGACGGGGCTGTGGCGGCAAACGCAAACGTCGCTGCGCCGATCGACGCGTCGGTATCGGCGAATATCGGTTCTGTCGGCTCCAGTGCTGAGGCTGTCGCACATCAATCGGCCCTGATCGACCAGAGCATCCATGGCAATGCCACTGCTGTGGGCGATCAGCAGTCGACCATCAATCAGTAGTCCGATCCGAAGTGGCCCTGACTGCCCCGCAGGCTGCCGGGGGTGGCGCTGCTGCGTTGCCCCCGGGCACGTCGGCGTCCGACGACATTCCCGCGCAAGCGGCGGGACTCGAGCTGCTCGGCCAGATGGCTGGCACCGGGTATCGCAAGCCCCCCTCGCTGGTCCGCCGCCACGACGGCCAAGTCCTGCAGCTCACGCCGTTGCTCTATCTCGTTCTGGATTCTCTCGACGGTCGGCGTAGCTACGCTGACGTGGCGACGCACGTCACCGAGATGGCGGGGCGCGCCGTCGATGCGGCCGCAGTTCGAACGCTTGTCGACTCGCGCCTGCGGCCGCTTGGCTTAGCTCGCTCGGCCGACGGTTCCGAGCCCGCAGTAAGAAAGGCGAATCCGCTGCTCGCGTTGCGGTTTCGGTGGGTGGTGTCGAATCCAGAGACGACGCGGCGGATCACGGCGCCGTTCGCCCGCCTGTTCAATCCGGTGCTCGCCCTGGGGATCGTCGTCGCGTTCGTGGCCATTTGTTGGTGGGTGCTGTTCCAGCGCGGGCTGGGGTTCGCGGCGCATCAAGCCTTCGCGAATCCTGGCCTCATCTTGACCATCTTCCTGATCACTCTTGTGTCAGCGGGTTTCCACGAATTCGGTCATGCTTCGGCCGCCCGCTACGGAGGCGCAACGCCGGGGGTCATGGGCGCCGGCCTCTACCTGGTCTGGCCCGCCTTCTACACCGATGTCACCGACAGCTACCGGCTTGGCCGCGGCGGTCGAATTCGCACCGATCTCGGCGGCCTGTATTTCAACGCGGTGTTATCCGTCGTCGTGTTCGGAATCTGGGAACTCACCGGGTGGGACGCGCTGTTGCTCGTGATTGCCACGCAACTGATCCAGATGCTCCGGCAATTGCCCCCTCTGCTGCGCTTCGACGGCTACCACTTGCTTGCCGACATCACGGGCGTGCCCGATCTGTTTCACCAGATCAAGCCCACCCTGCTCGGCTTGTTGCCGACGCGGTGGGGGCGGCCGGAGTCAAAGGCGCTCAAGCCGTGGGCAAAGATCGTCGTAGCAGCGTGGGTGGCCTTTGTCGTGCCACTCATGTTGTTGACCGTGCTGGTCACTGTGTTGACGCTGCCGCGAATCGTGGCGACAGCGTCGGCGAGCGTCGCACACCAATGGCATCTCATGGCGGGTAACTTCGGTCAGAGCCACGTTCTCGCCGGACTCGCGAACCTGCTCGGGGTCATCGCAGTCGGCCTGCCGCTCCTCGGTGTCGCGTACATGCTCGGTCGCTCGGTACGCCAACTCGTCCGTGGCACGCTCCGGGCGACCGAGGGGCATCCCGTTCGCCGAGGCGTCGCCGCGGTCCTGGCCGCCGCGCTGGTGATCGCTCTGGCCTACGCCTGGTGGCCGCGCGGTGACTACCGCCAAATTCAGGCCTATGAGCGCGGCGCCATTCAAGATATCGTCCCGGCCGCGTTCAACACCGGCCTGAATGCCGGCCAATCAGCAACGACCGTGTGGCCCGCCGACGCAGGGGCGTTGCCGACCGCCGCACATCCCGAGTTGGCGCTCATCCTCATCCCCCGTTCGGGCAACGGAATGACGTGGGTGTTTCCCTTCAACCGGCCCTTGCCACCCGGCGCCGGAGACAACCAGACGCTGGCCGTGAACACTCACAACGGCACCGCGGTGTACGACGTGGCATTCGCTTTGGTGTGGGCGAGTAAGGCCACGGTGCTGAACAAGAACGAGGCGTATGCATTCGCCAGGTGCAGTCACTGCCGAGCTGAAGCAATCAGCTTCCAGATCGTGCTGATTATCGGGCACGCAAACGTGATCGTGCCGCAGAACATTTCTGCGGCGGTGAATTACAACTGCATCGTCTGTCTAACCCAGGCGCTCGCCGTGCAGCTGGTGCTCACCTTGCCCGGGCCACCCAGCGCGCAGGAGACTCGTGACATCAATGCGCTTTGGCGTCAGATCCAGCTCTTCGCGCAGCATCTACGCGGCTTGCCCTTCGACGTGATCCACGCACGTCTGACATCCTATGAACGGCAGATGATCGCGATCATCACGAAAGACTCCGGCGTCGCGCCCGGCATTGTCACCCCGAGTGTGGGCGTGTCTGGAAGTGCTCACCCGACCGACGTGAGATCGAGCCAGAGCGGCGGGTCGCCGGTGCCCACTGCGCCGGTCGGCTCGACCAGCGATGTCGGCCCCCCCGGTTCCTCAACAGCGCCGGCGCCGACCGCCGCTATCTCCCCTGCGCCGGGTAGTACGGCACCCGTCAACAGCGCAACGCCGTGACCCGCGCAGCTCGCTGCCGTCGTGGCGATGACGTAGTTCCATCAGGCGAGAATGAGTTCTGACGGGCGAGCAGCCGGTCCCTCGCCATACTGCCGGTTACGTCCGGGCAGTAGCAGTGCCCCGGCCGCACCAGCCACGCAGATCCCGGCGCCGACTACGCACGCAGTATGAAAGCCCGCCATGAACGAGGTGTGCACCCCATCCAAGAGTGCTTGTTGCCCTGGACCGCTGTGGGCGTGGACAGCGGCGAGAGCAGCGGCGACCGAGTTCTGTGCACCTGAGATGACACGACGCGGCAGAGGGCCGAACGCGGTCGAGGTGAGGTGGCTAGCGTAGAGACTGGTAAAGATGCTGCCGAGCACCGCGACGCCGAGCGTGCCGCCGGCCTCGCGGGTCGCGTCGTTCACCGCCGACCCGACCCCGGCTTTGGCGGGCGGCAGTACGCTGAGGATGGACTCGGTCGCCGGCGCGGTGGTGAGCCCAAGGCCCAATCCCATCAGCACCATTTGGCCTACGATGCGGTCGTAGGGCATGAAGGTCGATGACAGCGCGATCCATCCGAAAGCTGAACCCAGCAGGACCAGCCCAGTGCTCACCACGGCGCGGGTGCCGAAGCGGCCAGCCAATGCGATGCCGCCGACCGAACCGATGGCAAGCGTCACTGCCACTGGAAGGATCCGTACACCGGTCGACAGCGTGCCGAAGCCGCGCATGAACTGGAAGTACTGCGTGACGAGGAAGATGAATCCGAAGAGCGCGAAGAAGGCCACGGTCACCGATGCGCTGGCGGCGGAGAAGGCCGGCGTGCGGAAGAGTGCAACGTCGATCATCGGTCGCTCGCGGTGCCGCTCGACTGCGACGAAGGCTGCGACCAGGGTGCTGGCTGCTGCGAACCCAGCAAGGCTGGCCCTGCTGCTCCACCCTCGCCCCGGTGCCTCGATGACCGTGTAGACGAGTACGCCGATGGCCGCAGACGACAGGATCAGGCCGGGCAGGTCGAGGCGTGCTTGCGCGGGGGCGCTGGATTCCGGAACCCACGCGATGGTCGCTAGCAGTGCCAGCAGGGCGACCGGGACGAGGGCAACGAATACCGAGGGCCATCCGAAGTGTGAGAGCAGCAGGCCTCCGGTAACCGGACCGACCGCGACGCCGAGACCCGTGACCGCGCCCCACAGGCCGATCGCCTTCGCACGCTCGCCACGGTCGGGAAATGCATTAGTGATGATCGACAGCGTCGTCGGGAAGATGATGGCGGCGCTTGCGCCCATCACGAAACGGACGGCCACCAGGGCCGACGCCGAGGTCACGGTCGCTCCGATGGCGCTAGACAGCGCGAAACCCGCAAGCCCGACGAGTAGAGCGGGTCTGCGGCCGAACCGGTCGCCCAGGGAGCCGGCCGTCAGGACGAGCCCGGCGAAGGCCAGGTTGTAGCCATCGACGATCCACTGCAGGTCGCGCGTCGTCGCGCCGAGTTGGCGCCCGAGATCCGGCAGCGCAACGTTCACGATCGTGGTATCGAGATTTATGGCAAAGGCAGCCAGGCACACGGTCGCCAGGATCAGCAACCGGCGACGAGAGGTCAATTCGGTCATGGCAAACTCCAGACCACATAAGTTGACGATGACAACATTTAGTTGACGACAGTGCCACATGTTGTGGACACTGTCAACATGGTTCGGAATTCGCCTGGTCACGGTAGTGGCGCCCGCGGCTACCACCATGGCAACCTGCGCGAGGCTCTCGTCGATGCCGGCCTCGAACTTGCCCGGACCGGCGGCCCGAACGCCGTTGTGCTGCGCGCGGCCTCACGTCAGGCCGGCGTCTCCCACAATGCCGCCTACCGGCACTTTGCGAACCAGGAGGACTTGCTCGCCGCCGTGGCGAAGCGGTGCATGGCACAACTCGGTCTGCTCATGATCGAGCGCTCAAAGCTCGTCTCCGTGGGTGATCCCATTGTCCGGGCTCGTGCGCGGCTGCAGGCAATCGGGCGTTCGTACATCGACTTCGCCCGGACGGAGCCGGGCTGGTTCCGCACCGCCTTCACTTCAGCGCGACCCCATGCCGAGAGTGGGCAGGCTCGAGATCGGCGTATCGCCACCGCCGTCGAGGGCGCCGACGAGGCCGCCGATCCCTACCTGCTGCTCAGCGCACGGCTGGACGAACTGGTGGAGGTGGGTGCGCTGACGCCCGAGCGCCGCCGCGGCGCGGAGTATGCGGCGTGGTCGGCGGTACACGGGCTGTCGAGTTTGTTGCTCGACGGGCCGCTTCGGGATCTGCCCGAACCTGAGGTGGAACACGCGATCACGGTCGCTCTCGCCGTCATTGAGCGCGGACTTCAATGACCCACCTCCTGCGCCCGAGATGAGTTGGGTGTCGCCGAGCGATCTGCTCAGACCCCCACGACGGGTGGCACGGCCACGCTGCTCGCGCCGACCATGGGACTGTGGCTAAGAATATTTCGTCGGCAAGCCGGTCTCGCTCGCCCGAGACATAGAGCGCGGCAGCCAGCGGGTCGCGGTCCAGCGTGCTCTCGCGGCAGCCAGCGGGAAGCGCTCAGCGAAGCGACGGCGGGTGTTCATCACGGTTGCCCCCCTCGTGACGGTCGTGCTCGCCATCGCTGTGCTCGTCGCGGTGCGGGCAGGATCGGGCGCGGCGAGTCCCAAGTCAGGTCAATCCGCTGCCGCCGCAAGCGCCACTGTCGTTGGCGAGGTCAGTTCGGTACCGGTGAGCGTGTTGAACGCCGTCGGCGTGGGGTCGGTCACGACCCTTCCCACGGCCATCTCCGGCACTGCGCTGACCGTGAACGGCATGCCTCGGATTCTGTATGTCGGCGCCGAGTACTGCCCGTTCTGCGCCGCCGAACGGTGGGCAGTGGTCGTCGCGTTGTCGAGGTTCGGGACATTCGCCAATCTGGGCCAGACGACGTCGTCGCCAAGTGATGTCTATCCCAGCACGGCAACGCCCACGTTTCACGGCGCGACCTACGTAAGCAACGTTTTGGCATTCACCCTCACGGAGACTCAGAGCAATCAAGTCGTCAATGGCAGCTACGCGACGCTGGACACGCTCAGCGCCGCCGACCAGGCGCTCGTGAGCAAGTACGACACCGGCAATGGCATCCCCTTTATCGACATTGGTGGCAAGTACGTCATCTCCGGCGCCTCCTACAGTCCGGCTGTTCTACAGGCCTGACCCAGGCGCAGATCGCCGCGGCCCTGGGCGACCTCACCTCGGCAATTGCCAAAGGCGGCGATGGCGCTGCCAAAGTCATCACCGCGGCGGTATGCGCCATCACCGGCGGCGTTCCGAGTTCGGTATGTTCACCCGGCGTGCGTGCCGCCGCGGCCAAACTCCCTTAGTGACCGATACGACGCCAGTCCGGGTGGGACGCGTGGGGATCGGCTCACTCGTCTTCGCCATCGCCGGGTTGCTGATCTCGGTCTACCTCACGATCGAGCACTACACGACCTCCGCCGTGCTTGCCTGCCCGGAGTCGGCAACGATCAACTGCCAGAAGTTCACTACAAGCGCCTGGTCTCATGTCGGCGCCGTTCCCGTGGCGGTGCTCGGCATGGCCTATTTCGCGGCGATGACAGCTCTCTGCGCACCGATGGCCTGGCGCCGCACGGGACTTGACCGCCTGCGGGTCGGGGCGGCCTTCGTGGGCGTACTGACGGAGCTCTACCTCGGGTGGGTCGAACTCTTTCGCATCAACGCCATCTGCCTGTGGTGCACGGCCGTTCACCTCTGCGCGATCGGCCTGCTCACCGTTGTACTGTGGACGACCTCGACACAACGAACGTGACTCACCCAGAACCCGAGGGCCTGGTCTTGGCCCATCGTGCGACCGCGAGCCCGTACAGACCGAAGGCGAACAGCCCGAGCGCCACGCCCGTGAGCAGCCAAGGCCCGTACGGCCGGTTCGACAGCGTCCGCAGAGCACCGTCGAGTCCGGTCGACTTGCTCGGTTGACGGGTTACTGCGGCGTCGATCGTGAACGCGCCAGCGAGTGCGAATACGGCTCCGCGGGCGATGTTACCTACGATGCCGAGGCGCACGACGACAGAGCGGGCCAAGCCGGTCAGCTGGTCCATCCGAAGCTGTCGCTCGAATTTCCTGCGTGCGCCCTCGACGATCATCCCGACGCCGACGACGATGACCACCGTGCCAATCACCGCCACGGCGATCCGTCCGGGGAGGTGCTTGATCAGACGCGCAGTAGCCGATTCTTGTTGCTGGTCCTGTCCTTGACCCCGCGTACCCGCGACGAAGCTCAGGGCGACTACCGCGAAGCCCGCGTAGACGATGCCTCGGGCGAGTGACTGGATCCGGGGACCGATCTTGCGCCCATCGGCAGCGGTTCCGACGGCGGCCTCGCTTAGCCGCCACAACGCGTAACCGGCAAGGCCGATTCCCAACACCCACAAGGCGAAGGTCCCCCCGCGATGGCCGGCGAGCGCCGCCACAGCCCCCTTTTGGTTGGCCTGCTGAGTGGTGTGTCCACGCGCGATCTGCACAGCCAGCCACGCGATGATCAGGTATATGATCGCGCGGGCGGCAAGGCCAACGCGGGCAGCGGTCGCGATAACCGGCCCGCGGGCTACCCGCCGAGCCCTGAGTGCCGTCGTCGTCACGCGAATGCGATACCCGATTCGATGGCCCGGTCAAACGCCGGTGAAGTCGCACATCACCTGGCGGGTTCATCCACGCCCGCCGGGCGCCTGGCAGAGATGCCGAGCTGGTCGGCCTTGCGAACCGCATCCAGACGAGACGACGCCCCGAGCTTGCCGTAAATATTGGTGAGGTGCCGCTTCACCGTTCCGCTGCTGATGTAGAGCGACGCGGCAATGTCGCGATTGCTGCGCCCGTCCGCCAGGAGCAGCAACACCTCGAGTTCGCGTGGCGAAAGCAGATCGGAATGCGGCTGCGCCGAACGCCCGAGGCTGATAACTGTGGCCCTGGATACTGACACCAGCACGGAGTCTTCCGCCCTGGAGGCGGCGCTGATGGCTGCGATCAATTCGGTACGCCCCGCGCTTTTGAGCAGGTACCCGGCGGCGCCGGCCTCGAACAGTTCCCGAACGAGTTCGGGATCGTCGTGCATGGTCAGGATTATGATCTTAGTGGTCGGACTCACCTCGAGCACTTTGTGAATGGTGGCTTTTGCCCCGGGACCGGGCATCTCGACATCCAAAATGATGATGTCCGGCTTCACGTCGAGGGCGATCGTGATCGCGTCGATGCCTGACGCTCCTTCAGTGACGATCTCGAAGTCAGGGACCGACTGGAGTAATTCGATCACGCCTGCTCGAAATAGGTTGTGGTCGTCGACAACAACGATGCGGATCGGGAGGTGCATCATTCTCGGCGCGCGATCGCTGTTTCGGAATCCGGGAGAGAGATCGACACCGATATGGTGGTTCCCGTTCGGGCCTCGCTCTTGATCGTCAGCTGGGCGCCCAACAGCTCAGCGCGTTCCCGCATCGAATCGAGGCCGACGTGGTGTCCTGAGCCCAGCGTTCGCTTCAGTGAGAACCCGGGTCCGTCATTTCGGACCTGAGCGAACAGCTCGCCAGACCCGGACCGGATCTCAATCTTGATGTGCCGTGGCCGACCGTGATCGACGGCGTTGCGGACCGCCTCGCGGAGAATGAGATACAGCTCCTCGGAATATGCCAGCGAGATGTGACCCAGGTTGCCTTGGACGTTGAGTTCGGTGCCGATGTCGGTTGGGACCGTTCCGAGATAGCTTCGGATCGCCTCCTGCAAGCCGCTGACGCCCACGTTTTCTCGAGACTGAGCCGAGAGGTTGCGGATCGTTGCCAGCGCATCGAGCATCGACTGTCTGGCAGCCGCCAGCTTCACTGCAGCCCTCGCGGGGTCTGAGTCTGCATATACCTCGTACAGTTCCAGATTCTGCAGACCCATTGCGACCGAGGGCGCTGCCACATCATGCAGTTCGCGCGAGAGCCGGCGGCGCTCATCGCGGTTGGAACCATGCGCCTTGTCAAGGAGCAGGTCAACGTAGGCGCGAGCGGCCAGCGCCATGCGTTCCAGGATTGCGGCGTTCAACAGCCGGCCGGCGGTCAACTCGGGAGTCTGGTCGCCGAGTTCGGCCAACATTCGCGCGATAGTGGGCAGCGCCGCTTCGAAGATCAGGGACGCAGCTTGCAACGACTGGGCGGGGTGAATCCCAGCTTCGGCCCGGCTTCGGCCGATCGATTCGCTTAGCGGATCCTCAGGCTCTTCATCGTCTACAGCTTCAGCGACCATTCCAAAGGCCGCAGCTACGTCGTCGACCACGCTGTAAAGCTGCGCCTCGACTTGCTTCATGATGGCCTCATGAGCCAGCAGGGGGCTGCCGGCTTGATGGAGAAGCTCGCGATAGCGATCCAAGATCTGTTTTCGGTCACGGCGCCAGGTACGGATGGTCGGACCGTCGGCCTTCGATGCCGCGACCACGATCGGAAGTCCCCTCTGGGCCTCGCGGCCCCGTTCTCAGTCTGGCTGAGCCCGTCGACGACACGGCAACGGCGGGAACTGCGAACTTGAGTCTCCGGCACGCGGCCGTCCCCCACGATCAGATCGCCCCCGCGATAAGCATTGCACCATTGGTCGCGTACTGCGCGACCACAAAGTACCGATATGGGCGCCGACGGGCGATACGGTCGGGAGCATTCGCAGATTTTGAGGCGACGCGAGCCAAGGTCAGCGAACCAACGACTAGGGCGAGCGCGGGTAGCGGGGTTGCGTCGAGCTGAACCGCGGCCCACAACGCGATCACCGACGCTGCCACTGCAAGCACGGACAGCAGGTGCGCGGCCCTGCGCGGTCCGAGTACCACTGGCCACGTGCGTCGTCCCGCAACGCGGTCACCGTCGATATCAGAGAAGTCCTTGGCGGCGCAGCACACTCCTACCCACAGGGAAATCGACAGGGCTAGCACGAGATCGTGCACGGTCACCCGGCCGCCGGCGGCCCAACCAGCGGCGTAGGTGAGGGCGGCTCCCAATCCGATCACGATCGCAAAGCCGGTCGCGCTGGTCTTGAGCGACGGGCCTGCCGAATACGCCCAGCCGAGCGTCAGCATCGCAACGCCCAATCCGAACTCGGCCAAACTCACGTACCAGCACATCCCGAGGCCGATTGCCGACAGCGCGACGCACCAAGTGATCGCGGTGCTCCTACCGAGCAGCCCGGAGGCGATCGGTCTCGCGGAATGGTTAGCACTGTCGGTAGTCAGGTCAGTGACTCCGTTGAATACGTAGATCGAGATTGTTATCAGAGCCCACGCGAAGATGCCGGTAAGGGAACGGAACGAGGGGTGGAAAACAATGCCCGACGCCACGGTTGAGCGCATCAAGAAGATCAGCTGTACGGCGGGGCGCGATTCCGCGAAGACAGCACGAGGGATCGTGGTGGACAGATGTGCTGTTCGGGCCAGGCGCTGGGAGGTTGGTAGTACCAAAGTGACCATGTAGTCACTGTTTTCGATGGAATCACGGTGTGCATCAGCCGAAGATCTTGACGTTACTGCGACCTTTGGCTCATATCACTGCGCCCTTCGGTCCAGTCCGTGCGCGTTGGGCCTGGATGGGGAGAGGGCTTGCTAGCTTGAAATTGCGCGGCTTCAAATTTGGTCGACCCGATCGCGATCTATAACTAGACAGGCTGTGTCTGAATGGACACCGAATTCCGAGTCTCATCGAAACGCGGTATCGCCATTCTGCGCGGGGCCACCGTCCTTTTCCTGGTCGCGGGAATAGCTGGCTTGACGATTGGCTTCGAAACTGGGGCCGCAGCCACGGATTCCCCCATCGATCTGCAGACCGCGGCCACCTACGCCATACTCGCCGGCTCCACCATCACAAACACCGGCCTATCCGTGGTGCACGGCGACATCGGCTTGAGCCCGGGTACGTCTGTCACGGGGTTCGGGCCCGGGAGTCAGCCAAACGGCACTCAGCACATCGCCGATGCAGAGGCGCTCCAGGCGAAGGCAGACTTGACAAGCGCATACAACGTTGCCGCCGGCCGGGCGCTCACGGCAACCGTGTCTGCCGACCTCGGCGGGCAGACCCTGGTGGCGGGCGTGTATGTGGGAGCGACACTCGCGATCACCGGGACGCTGACGCTCGACGCGCAGAACAATCCAGCTGCCGTGTTCGTATTCAAGTCAGCGGACACGCTGATAACTGCCTCGTCAAGCTCAGTTGCCATGATCAACGGGGGCGATCCCTGCAACGTCTTCTGGCAGGTCGGTAGCTCGGTGACATTGGGAACTGGTTCGACCTTCGTCGGGACCGCTATGGCCTTGACGTCGATCACTGCCAATACCAGCGCGACGATAACCGGCCGCCTCCTGGCCCAGACCGCAGCCGTCACATTGGACGACAATCTCATCCAATCGCCTGCGTGCACGGCTACCCCCCCAACGAGTTCCAGCGGTGCACCGTCGACGACGCCGCCGGTGACTACGCCGCCGGTGACTACGCCGCCGGTGACCTCACCCGCGGTGACCACGCCGCCGGCAACCTCACCCGCGGCCACCTCCCCGCAGGTGACGTCGCCAGGAGCGAGGACGACCGACGTCCTCACGAGTCCGGATGTGGTGACGCCCGTAACCAGGACATCGACGAGCGCCGCTCACACCACCACCGCGCCGCTTCTCACGACGATCACGGGGCCAAGTCCCGGTGCCGGGACGCCTTCGACGCCGACCCCGCCACTGTCACAGACGGGCTCTGCACTCATTGGCCCGAGCGTCGCAGGCGCTCTGGCGCTGCTTGTCGGGTGCCTGCTTCTGGTCTTGTCCCGCCGGTCCGTTTCCAGGCCGAAGCATTACTGAGGCCTTCGGGCACCGTCGCCACCGCCGGTTCGTGCCAGTTAGGAAAGTGACTCGAACCGCCCTTGTTGGGTATCGGCGGTGTCGTCGCGCCGCGCCGTTTGTTTCGGTTCGATCGATAGCGGAGAGACTGGGATCGATGAGCCCCCGAGACCACGCCGGCATCCACCGACGGCGAGCCGAGTACGCCACTTGCGGCCGGTGAGCTACCGAATCGGGACCAGGCCGCGCTGGCGGGGCGCTATGAACTGGATAGCGTCCTCGGGCACGGCGGTGTCGGCACGGTGTATCTCGCCCGCGATGTCGTCCTGGACCGGCCCGTAGCCGTAAAGGTGTTCAGAACCGACCTCACGGGGTCCGGCCAGTCCGACCGGCATGCCGTCGACCGCTTTGGTTATGAGGCCGTCTACTCGCCAGTCTCAATCATCCCGGCCTCGTCGCGGTCTACGACGCCGGGACCGACGCCTCCGTCACCGACCCCCGGCGTCGATCACGTCGACGAGCGCGATCCCGAGCACCCGACGCCTAGCAGCTTGACGCCCCCGGACCGCCGACGCACGTCAAGGTTAAGCACAGCGGAGGCGACGGCGGGGGTGGCGGCGGGGCTGACTAACGCGGGGCGTTGGTTGATACTCGCCAGGCCGAACTGCCAAGCCTCAACCGGCAAGGTTCAGCAGGCTCAAGAGGCGAGTGCTATGGCACCAGTCGGCGGTGCGTCCTCGGCCTCATCGGCGAGGGCGTTCAGGGGTGCGCCCGTGGGTGCGTAGAGCGCGTCGATAACGGCGACCCGCACGGTGTCATTGTCGATACACCCGTCCGCGCAGACCAAGCGGATGAGGACAGGCTCGTCCTGTTCCAAGGCAACGTGCGCCGCGGCGGCTTTGCCGCACGACGGACAGCTCGTGAGGTGGTGGACAATTTTCGAGAGGCCAATCCCAGCCATCTGCGATTCATCTCCGACGAGAAGCCAGCACAGCTTTACCCGGAGAAACCACGTTTCTAACCTGGGCAAAGTTGGCGTCTGTGTGGCGACGGTTTGTTTGGTGTAGCCCTCGGCGCGGGTAACCACACTGTGCTGTCACGGCGGCAGCCACGGTATACGGAGGTTGTCATGGTCATCCTCGGCGCAATCCTGCTGTTGATCGGCTTTGTTGCCAAGATTGCAATTGTCTGGACCCTGGGCATTATTGTGCTGGTGGTCGGCGCTGTACTCGCCATCGCAGGCACGGCAGGCCGCGAGATCGGCGGACGGCGCCACTGGTACTGAGACAACCGTGCGGTGAGGGTGCGCCAGACGTTCCCGGTGCGCCATTCGTTCTAGGGTCGGCCGTCGGGCCTGCGAGCTGTCCGCCCGTAGCCTCGGCGGCCTCCGCGTCAATTGGGGTCAACTGAGCCGTGGTAAGTGGCCTGGCTCAACTGGGCCGCCTCAACTGGGCCGCGGGGTCAACCCGGCTGCGGGTCACAAGTGGGCTGGGCAGTTGGGTCACAGGTGGGCAGAATCGACGCGCTGCGGTTCAGGGTGCTTGCGGTGTTGCAGGCGGGCGAATCCGACCCAGGATGCGATCACAGCGGCGGCGGTTGCCGCTCTCGCGACGGTCTGCTCGTCGGCCGGATAGAACGTCCCGCGGATGTAGAGGTTGATGAAGCTGTCCGACAGTGGCCGTTGCCCTGCACTCTCGCGCAGCCGGTTCTGCATCGCCGTCAGTGGGCACGGAACTTTTGTCGTGACAATCAGCGCTGCCCACAAGACCGCCACGCGATGGGCCCAGATGGTTTTCGGCCACCGCCAGGCGATGAAGCCGCCGACGAGCATGTAGGCCATGTAGGCGTAATGCACACCGGCTACGCCATCGGCAAGTCTGCGCCACAAGGTGTCCACGTTCGCCTCCAACAAAGCGTACCCGGTCATCATTACCCCGACCGAAACGCCGAATTGCTTACCAACGCTGGTAGACGAGGGTGTGGATCCACAGCGCAGAGGCTGGTACGTCTACGGCTGGGCGAGCCACGTCTTTCCCACGCTCGTCACAACGGTCTTCATGTCGCGCGCGGCGCTGCGCCAGATTGCGGTGACGATGACCAGCGGCCAGGAATTCTCGATGGCGGTGTCGACGCGCTCGGCTATCCCGAGTGCTCCACCTCCGTGCGCGGCGCCATAGAGCCAGGCAAGCACGGCCGAGAAATACGATGGTCACCGCTATCGACCCCCGGATGGTGAGCACGAGCGGACGCGAGGATTCACGTGATCCGATCGTCGCGGGCCACAGCGCGAGCAGGCTGACGCTTACGGTGGCGATACCAGGTGGGTTACGGCCGAGCCGTGCGGGGGTTGAGGAAAGATCGCCACCCCGAGTCCGGTGAGACCTCCCACTGCAAGCCGTACCCGCGCGCGGGGCAGGCCGACCGACAGGTCGATCGCCGTCAGGATCTGGCAGCTGCCGAGCACGTACAGACCGGCGGTCATGATCCAGCGATGCGAAGCGGCGGTTCCCGCCAGCACACTGATCGTCTGCCGGACGGGATCGTAGTGTCCGCCGGACGCGGGGGCTTAATGCAATTGACAACCAATGTCATTATCAGGTTACGCTAGGGCCAACGGGGTGAGGAACTGACCGAGCTCGGACTGGAGACCGACGTGATCGCAAGGCGCGGGGTCGCGGCCGTCATTACGGTGGCGGCCGTCGCATACGGGGTGGCGGGGTGTAGCACGGCGTCGACAGGCGCTGGGGCTGGCGCGCACACCGGCCCCGGCGCTGTGCTGAGTGTGGCCGCGAGCATCAACGCGTGGGGAAGCATCCTGGCCCAACTCGGCGGCACTCACGTTCACGAGACGTCGATCATCACGAATCCGGCTACCGACCCGCACGTCTACGAGCCGACGCCGGGCGATGGTCGCACGATTGCCGACTCCCGGCTCTTCCTCGAGAACGGAATCGGGTATGACCCGTGGGCGGCCAAGGCCTTGGCGAGCAGTCCCGACTCGAGTCGAGTCGTTCTCAACGTCGGCGACCTTCTGGCGATCCCGGCCGGCGGGAACCCGCATCGCTGGTACTCCCCGGCGAACGTCGAAACGGTTGCCGACACCATCACGAACGACCTGAAGAGGCTGGATCCGGCAAGCGCGGGCTACTTCGACAGTCAGCGACAGGTCTTCGAGAACACTGGCCTGGCCGAATATCACCACCTGATGAACGCCATCCGTGCCAGCTACGCCGGCACCCCGGTGGGGGCCAGCGAATCGATCTTCGCACCGATGTCCGACGCGCTGGGCCTCAACCTGCTCACCCCGGCCAGCTTCTTGAAGGCGATCAGTGAGGGCACCGATCCGTCCGCGGCGGACAAGGCGGCGATCGATGCCCAGATTGCTCAAAAGAGGATCAAGGTGTACGTCGTCAACACCCAGAACTCCACCCCTGATGTGGCTGCACAAGCCTCCGCGGCCAGGAAGCAGGGTATTGCGGTCACGGGTGTGACTGAAACCCTCTCGCCCGCCAACACCAGCTTTCAGGCTTGGCAGGTCACGCAACTTACCGCGCTGCAAGTGGCGCTGAAGCAGGCCACCGGCCGATGAGGGCGCGGGCTGAGGGCGCTCCCGAGGGAGCATCGGACGTGGTCGTGATCTTGCAGCATGCCGCAGTGACGGTCGGCGGTCGCAGAATTTGGAGCGACGTGAGCATCGAAGTCGGGACCGGCGAGTTCGTCGCGATCCTGGGTCCGAATGGCGTCGGCAAGTCGACGCTACTGAAGGTCGTGCTGGGACTCACCCCGACGAGCCGAGGCGAGGTGAGGGTCCTCGGGGGCCGGCCGGGGCAGTACAACGGCAGCATCGGCTACTTGCCGCAGCGGCGAGCCTTCGATCCGTCGACCCGCATCCGCGGCATCGACATCGTCCGGCTCGGGCTCGACGGTGACCGTTGGGGCCTGCCGCTGAGCGGGCTTTGGCGTGGCAGACGTTCACGGGCCGCGCGCGATCGAGTTGCCGACGTGATCGGTCTCGTCGGCGCCGACAGCTACGCACACCGCCCGATCGGACAGACCTCCGGCGGTGAGCAGCAGCGATTGCTGATAGCGCAGGCTCTGGTCCGCAGGCCGAAACTGCTCATCCTCGACGAACCTCTCGATAGCCTGGACGTCACCAACCAGGCATCAGTCAGCGCCTTGATCCGCGACGTTTGTCGCAGCCAGAACGTTGCCGTGCTGCTCGTCGCACACGATGTGAACCCGATCCTCAGCCACCTGGACCAAGTGATCTATCTTGCTCATGGCGGGGCTGTGATGGGAGCTCCGGAGAAGGTCATCACCGCGGACACGCTCAGCATGCTTTACGGCACGCCGATCGACGTGTTGCGCGATCGGGCCGGTCGCCTCGTAGTGGTGGGCCAGCCGGATGCCCACGCGGCACACCGGCCATGAACGGCGGCCTCACCTGGAATCTCCTCGATGACGCCCGGCAGCTGTTGAGCTACCACTTCATGCTGAACGCGCTGCGCGCGGGAACGATCGTCGCTGTTGTCTCCGCCGCGATCGGCTACTTCATGGTGCTTCGTCGGCAGAGCTTCGTGGGCCACACGCTGGCCGTGATCGGCTTTCCAGGCGCTGCGGGAGCGACCTGGCTCGGGGTGAGCGCCGGCTTCGGGTACTTCGGATTCTGCATCGCCGGCGCGTTGATGATCGCCGCCCTGCCGGGTAGCGGTCGGGCCGGAAGTGGGCAGGGCGGCTATACCGAGGAGTCCGCCGTCATCGGGACGGTCCAGGGTTTCGCCCTGGCGTGTGGCTTCCTGTTCGTCAGTCTCTACAAGGGGTTTCTGTCCGGGCTGAACAACCTGCTGTTCGGCACCATTATCGGCGTATCGGACACCCAGGTTGTTGTGCTGGCGCTCGCGGGCGCGGGGTGTCTGCTCGTGCTCGCCACCCTCGCCCGTCCTCTGCTGTTGGCCACCGTCGACCCCGACGTGGCCCGAGCTGCTGGGGTCCCGGTGCGAATGGTCGGTACGGCCTTTTTGGTCCTCCTCGGCGTCGCCGCCGCGGGTGCGAGTCAAGTCACGGGAAGCTTGCTTGTGTTTGCTCTGCTCGTCGCGCCGGCTACTGCCGCGAGTCGGCTCACCGCCCGACCGGCGATCGGCTTGTTACTGTCCGTGATCATCGCACTCGCCATCACCTGGGCGGGCGAGGCGATCGCATTCTTCTCTCCGTACCCGATCGGATTCTGGGTTACCACCCTCGCCTTCGGAGTGTTTCTGGCTGCGAACGGCTACCGCGCCATGCTCGACTGGGTTGCTCAGCACACCGATTCGGCAGCGGCCCAGCGTGGTACGGCATGAGTCTCTCTGCAGCAACGGCTTATCTGTCCGCGCAAGGCCGTACCGGACCCCTCAGCGCTGACCCCTTCACCGGGGTGGGCCATATGCTCAGCCACCCGTTCATCCAGAACGCCCTCTTGGCGGGAACCGCAATCGCCATGCTGTCAGGGCTGGTCGGCTACTTCGTCGTGCTGCGCGGGCAAGTGTTCGCCGGCGACGCGCTGTCCCATGTCGCCTACGCCGGCGCGCTCGCCGCGCTCGCCGCCGGCGTGGACCTCCGGTTCGGACTCTTCGCTGCGACCGTCGCCGTCGGCTTGGCATTGGGATTGCTCGGTGGGCGGGCTGTTAC
>JALYIL010000106.1 GCA_030775825.1 Actinomycetota bacterium | reverse complement strand
GTGTGTATAGTGTGTGTCGTGACTCGGTTGAACGTCTATCTTCCCGACGACCTCGCGGCCCAAGCCAAGGAGGCCGGCCTCAACCTCTCCGCCGTCACCCAAGAGGCGGTACGGCAAACCCTCGCTGCCCGCTCGACCGACGCTTGGCTCTCGTTAGCTCTCCAATCGGTGTCGACGAGCCCGGTGACACACGAGCGTGCGCTGGCAGCGATCGACGAAGTGCGTGACGAGGCGCCGACGCGGCATGGCTGAGGTCGTAGCCGATGCGTCGGCGCTCGTCGATCTCCTTCTCGCTAACGACCTCGGTGGGGCGGTCGGGAAACGTCTGGCAGGGACAGGCCTGCACGCCCCCGCCCACGTCGACGCCGAAGTGCTGTCCGCCTTCGGTCGGTTGCATCGCGCCGGTGAACTCGAAGCAGACATGGTCGAGATGAAGCTCAACGCTTTGGCGGCCGCGCCCATCACTCGGCACGCGGTGCATGGCCTGCTTCTAGGCGCGTGGGCTCGACGTCATCGACTACGCCTGGCCGATGCGCTCTATATCGAACTCGCCGCCCAGCTTGATTGTCCGCTCGTGACGACCGACCGACGTCTGCACGATGAGCCCGGCACCGACATCGTCAGCATCTGAACGCCCGCGGCAAGCGGGATGGTGCCGATTCGCGCCATGTCCGGACGTTCCGACGACATTGTGCGACAGCTCTTCCGCATCGTGTGTAAGAGCGGCGTGATGGGGGAAGCCTCGTCATATGTATATAGGTATAGGGACCGTTGTCCTGATTCTGGTCATCGTTGCGATCGTGCTTCTTCTACGAGGTCGCGCCTGAATCACACGCCCTCAACGAACGACAAGGCTGGCACCGGCCGCCGGCATGATGGAACGGGTCGACTCGCGGCAGAGTCGGACGCTATCTCCACCGCGCCCGACCAGCGGCTTGAGAGTGCGGATCTGGACATCACGCGGAGGGCGCGCCGCCCCTTGACATCGGGTCCATAGTCGAGTTATGAGATGGCCCCATGTTCGTCGCCGTGGTCGCCGTACAAAGCATGGTGCACCGGACATGACCCGTCTGCGCGACGCCAAGCGTGACGCACGGGCGATCGATGGCATGCCGGGCGGAGGCCTCGGGATGCGTCCCGACATTTCGTGGACAGACCAATCTCGCCGGAATCGCTCGGGGCGGTAGTAGCAGCAACCTGCAGCTTCGCCATGCGCCTTGCCGACACGCTCATCGGCAGGTCCGCGCGCTCAATTCGACAGAGCCGGTTACTTGATCAAGGTCTGCTGCCCTGGACTGCGACGCGGTTCGGGACGACCGTCGATCCATGACTACTTCCACGAGCTTTGAGATCCTCCCGCCCGCACGCATCGACCCGGTCAGGTTGGCTGCCGCGGCGTACCTTGCCCGGTTCAAGGGCCGCACCCGCGTCCACACTGAGTCTGATCTTCGCTGCTTCCTGTACTGGTGCGCCGAGCGCGGGCTCGACCCGTTGGCAACGAGTCGGCCGCACATCGAGCTTTACGTGCGATGGATGCAGGAACAACGCGGCTTTGCCCCCCCAGCACGGTGTCCCGCCGCCTCTCGGTTGTCGTGGGGTTCTACCGGACGTGCGTGATCGACGGGGTTCTTGAGCACTCGCCGGCGGACTACGTGCGTCGCCCGACGGTTTCACCCCAGTCGCCGACTCTGGGGCTAACGCACCTTCAGTTCGAGGCGATGCTGGCCGCGGCCCGCGACTCGACGAACACCAACGACTTCGCGTTGGTGTGTCTGCTGGGCCTGCTCGGATTGCGGATCTTCGAGGCCACCAGCTTGGACATCAGCGACCTCGGCGAAGAACACGGGCACCGGGTTGTACGGGTCGTCGGCAAAGGACACAAGATCGTGCTCGTACCGATGCCGCCAGCAGTGGCGCGCGCTGTCGACGGCGCGGTCGCCGGTCGGGACGTCGGTCCGATCCTGCTCAACCGCAACGGCGGCCGTATGGACCGACATGCAGCAACTCGGCGGCTTCACCGGCTCCAGGACGCCTCGGGAGAGAAGATCGCTCGGATGCACCCGCACATGCTCAGGCACACCTTCGTCACCACCATGCAACGCCGGCGTCGACCTACGTGACACCCAGATCGCCGCCCGCCACGCCGATCCCCGCACCACGATGCGCTACGACCGTGCCCGCACCAATCTCGACCGACACCCCAACTACATCCTCGCGGCCTACATGTCTTCCGGGACATGATCAAACGACCGGCTTTGTCGAATTGAGGATGACGGCCCCTGCGTGGGACGTTGGCTGGCATGAGCGCAATAGTTGTCTCCTGTGACCGGTGGCTTGGCCTCGGATCGAAGTACTCCGTGCGCGTGGACGGCCGGGAAGTCGGGCGGCTTGGTCGACGGGCCAAGAGCGTGCGTGCGAACGTCGATGCGGGACCGCACAGTGTCCTGGTTGAGTACAACGGCAACAAGACTCCGGCGCAGCATCTAGACCTCGCGCAGACAGACGAGGTGCGGTTCACGCTGGACTTTGGTGCGGCTAGCGCGCTGGTTGCGAGGAACATCCTGATGCCTTGGAATCGGCATATTTCCCAGCCCATCGGAGCGATCCCGCCCGGCTTCATGACCCTCAGCCGATCGAACTAACCATCGCTGCCTAGGGCTGAGGGTTCAACGCGACATCCGCATCTGCCGTTGCGGAGCGGCTCTACCGGACATGGCGCCGTCCGGGCGCGGATCTGCTTGATGAGCGTGAACACGCCGGGCACGATAGTCGGGTGACTCAGAGTGCGGCCCAGACCGATTCGGACCTGGCGCGAGCCACCGTTCGTGTCTGGAGATACAACAGGGCGCCGCATACCGTAGCGCGTTAATAACGCGACGCGTTACACTGGTCGAGTGTTGCGCTCGTTTGCCAACAAGGACACCGAACGAGTCTGGCGTCGCGAGCGCTCACGTCGGCTTGACCAGACAACTCAACGCGCGGCGCTACGCAAACTATTGATCCTGGACGCCGCGGAGACACTCGACGACGCCAGGATCCCGCCCGGCAACCGACTGGAGAAATTGCGCGTTGACCGAGCCGGGCAGTACAGCATCCGGATCAACCAGCAGTGGCGGATCTGCTTCCGCTGGACACCCGCAGGACCAGAAGACACCGAGATCGTCGACTACCACTGACAAGGAGGGCAGACACGTGAATGCCACCACGCCCATGGCGCCGATCCACCCAGGCGAGGTCCTCGCCGAGGAGTTCCTCGCCCCCCTCGGCATCACCCAGCACAAACTGGCCGTCGCGATCAGCGTGCCGCCCCGTCGAATCAACGAGATCGTGCACGGCACCCGGCGCATCAGCGCCGACACCGCCCTACGACTGTCCCGCTACTTCGGTACCTCTGAACGCTTCTGGATGAACCTCCAGGGACGCTACGACCTCGAAATCGAGCGCGACCGCCTCGATGGCGTCCTAGACCACATCCATCCCCTCGCCAGCGCGTAGTCGCACTGCGTCTGCCCCCAAGCCGTTGACGACTTCTGCACGAGCGCGAGTATCCGTCATTCCCGCGCTTAAGCCCGCGCGAAAGCCGCTGCACAGATCGGAACGTACGCCCGCCCGCACGAGTCGGTTGACCCGGCCGATCATGCCGCAGATGGTGTGCGGCGTTGCCGACGTCGAGTGCTTCCAGGTAGCCACGCCAAACTAGGGTCGCAGGCGGGAGCATCGATCCGATGGTGCCGTTCCGTCCGGATGCCTGCCGAACGGATCTACCG
>JALYIL010000105.1 GCA_030775825.1 Actinomycetota bacterium | reverse complement strand
AGCCCGACTTTGGGTTCCTGCTGGCGTCCATGATCGTGCCATCAGGCGGCAGCCTCGCGCGGGCCGATCTCCTCCAGCCTCGCGTCGAGCCAGAGATCGCCTTCTGGTTGAATGCCGACCTGCGCGGACCCGGCGTCACGCGCGGGCAGGTGCTCGCCGCTACGCGGGGGGTCTCGGCTGCACTCGAGATCGTTGATAGCCGCATTGCCAATTGGAAGATCAAACTGGCGGATACCATCGCGGACAACGGCTCCTCGGCGCGCGCGGTCATTAGCGAGCGCCTGGTACTTGTTTCGGACCTGGATCTCGCGGCCGAAGCCGTGCATCTGTTCAGGAATGACGTTGAGGTCGGCACTGGCACTGGTGCCGATGTGCTGGGTCATCCGGCGGAAGCTGTCGCCTGGCTTGCAAATCGGCTTGCAGATTTCGGCGATGCTTTACAGGCCGGAGATGTGGTGCTCCCTGGCGCGATGTGCGCATCGGTATTCGGCCAGTCCGGCGAAATGTTCCGCGCCGATTTCACGCTCCTGGGTTCCGTCAGCGTCGCGTTTGTATGAGCGATCGAGTCGCAATCGTCACGGGCGCAGCGCGCGGCATCGGACTCGCCATCGCCACGCGGCTGAGTAGCGACGGCTTCAGTGTGGTCGTGGCCGACACTGATACGGCGGTCGCCGAGCAGCCAGCACTAGCCCTACCAAGTGCGATCAGCTGTCACGTTGATGTAAGCCAACCCGCCAGCGTGCGCGACATGGTTGACAGTACACTCAGCCACTTTGGACGTGTCGACGTGTTGGTGAACAACGCGGGTATTACCGGACCCTCCGCCCCGCTTTCCAGTTATCCCGATGAAGAATGGCGGCGTGTCCAGTCCGTCGATCTGGATGGCGTTTTCTACTGCTGTAAAGCGGTGTTGCCGCAGATGCAGAAACAGGGTAAGGGTCGCATCATAAATATGGCCTCCGTTGCTGGCAAAGAGGGTAATCCCAACATGTGCGCGTACTCCGCCGCGAAAGCGGGAGTGATCGGACTCACGAAGTCACTCGGCAAGGAGCTGGCCACAACTGGCATTCTCGTCAATTGCGTGACACCAGCGGTTATCGAAACGGAGCTTCTGCGCGAGCTCTCGCCTGAAGCGGTCCGGTACATGCTCGAGCGTGTGCCGATGGGCCGCGCGGGTCGACTCGAAGAAGTCGCCGCGCTTGTCGCGTGGCTTGCATCAGATGAGTGTTCATTCAGTACTGGCGCAGTCTTCGATCTCTCGGGTGGCCGCGCGACGTACTGACTGGCACCTCGCATCGCGTCTGCCGCTAACGAGTACATCACCAACGTCCTCGCCACTCGGCGAACGCTCCGCATCCGCGCGAACGCCAGCCGCATGAAGCGGGACGGTTGAACGCCTGGACACCGCGCTGCCTGGCGCGCCTTGATGTTAGGACCGCGGCCCGCGCGTGCCGGCCGATTCACAGCTGCCACGCCCGACAGCGCCTTCCCCTTGTGTGCACCCGGGGCCGGCAGCTCAGCGCGGGTTTCGAACCTCGCTCGGGCCCCCGCAGACGGATCTCAGCCAGAGCTGGTGAGCCGTCTCCCGTTCCTGCGGCTGGCGGGCGAGCCCGTGTTGGTCACAGCATTCGTCCTCCGAGGCTTCACGTCGCTGCCCGTCGGTTGGGAACTGGAGGCACCCACCGCTGTCCGTTTGCGGTGCGCGTCACCGGCCCGCGGTGCGGCGGTGATGCCGTCCAGCACGATCTGGGCCACAGCGGCGGGATCGACTGGCTGGCCAATGATGTGTCCAAACGCGCAGGAGCTGAACAACGCCTGGACCACGGCGCGGGAGTCATGTGGGCGTAGCTCGCCAGCGGTAACCCGATCGGACAAATACTTCCCGAGCAAGCGGTGGGTTTCGTTCAGGACCTCCTCCAACCCTTGCCTGATTTTCGGGTTGGCGGCTCCGGACATGAAGAGCCCCACCAGAGCCGCGCGCTGGCTCAGCATCCGGTCAAAGCCAGCCGTCACCTCGGGCAGGACGACGAGAGCCGGGCGCTCTCCGGCGCCGCTGAGCAGTTCGCGCAGGTCGGACAGAAACCCACGCTCGACGGTCACCGCCAACGACAACGCCTCTTTGCTGGTGAAGTAGTGATAGAGCAGGCCGGACGTGACCCCGGCGGCGGCGGCGACATCCTTCATGCTGGCCGCGTCCACGCCCTTGCTACCGAACACCAGCAGCGCGGCGTCGAGGATCTGTTGTCGACGCCACTCCGCCAATTCGCGGCGCCGCATCGGCATCGCTTCACTCTTACTCGTCTGAGTCGACATCCTGGCGCCCCTCGTAGATTGGCATCCTGTTGAACCGCGCCGCTGCATCGGCTCGCATTGATTATCGCGGCTGTCGCCGAGCGTGGGTACCGCATGGCATAGGAGTAATGGTCGTTCGATCAATGAGGCTCCTGGGTCGCGGCTTGGGCCAGCGCCTCGTCCCAGGTAGCACGGGCCTTGATCGCCTGTCGCCAGACCATCAGTTTGCGCGGCTCGTTGAAGCCCAACGCGCCCACGAGCCGGCCCGCGCGGCCCGTCAGTGCTACGAACTGTCCCTCCGCATATGAGCCGTTCACCACCCGCACATCGTCACCGGCCTTGATCCGCCCCAGCATCTGGATCTTCGTGTCGTACTGGTCGGACCACACGTAGGGGACGGGTGCGAACGGCTGCGCCTTGTCCTCGCCGAGTAGCAGCCGGCGGGCAGCCGCCGCGCCCTGGTCGATGGCGTTCGTCCAATGCTCGATCCGCATCATCTCCCCGAAGAGCACATTGGGCCATCGCGCGACGTCACCCGCGGCCACGACGCCGGGGGCAGTCGTGGCCAGCGTTGCGTCGCACAGGACCCCGTTGTCGATTGCCAGCCCGGAGGACGCCAACCATGCGGTTTCCGGGATCACTCCGATTCCGACCACAACGACGTCGGCGGGCACTGTCTCGCCCCCGTCGAGGCGCACTGCCTCCACGCGGCGGTTGCCCTCGAAGCCCGCGACCGTTGTTCCACAGCGCAGGTCAACCCCGTGGTCGAGGTGCAGCGCACTACAAGCCGAGGCGAGCTCGGTGGGGAGAACGTGGGCCAGCGGAGCGGCCAGGGCCTCGACAACCGTCACGTCGAGGCCCCTGGCGCGGCATGCGGCGGCGACCTCGGCGCCGATGAAGCCACCACCAACTACGCAGACGCGCGGTCGGCCTTCGAGCTGCACCCGGATGGCCAGCGCATCGTCCAGGGTCCGCAAGACGTGGACCCCCTCGAGGTCGGCGCTGCCAGGAAGCCGCCGGGGAGTGGCGCCAGTGGCCACGACTAGGCCATCGAAGGGGACGGTCTCACCGTTGTCCAGGATCACGGCCCGCGCATCAAGGTCGAGACCAGCCGCCCGCTGCCCCAGCTTCCAATCGACATCGAGCTTGTCAAGGTGAGCATCGTCGCGAAGGAACAGATGGTGCGGCTCCCACTCGCCGCGGAGGATCTGTTTGGACAGGGGCGGGCGGTCGTACGGACGGACGTGTTCCTGCCCTACGACGACCAGCTGCCCGTCGTAGCCGTCCTTCCGTAGCGTCTCGGCGGCGCTCAACCCGGCCAGCGA
>JALYIL010000104.1 GCA_030775825.1 Actinomycetota bacterium | reverse complement strand
ACCCCAAGCCACGTTGACATAACCCGTGGTCCACCAAACGGGGTCTAGGTCAACGTGGTACCCCCGGTCGGATTCGAACCGACACTTGGACCCTTTTAAGGGGTCTGCCTCTGCCTGTTGGGCTACGGGGGCGCGTGTCGATTGTGCAACCCCCGCGGCCTTCACCTAAGCAGGCCAGGCCCAAGCGGATCGCAACAAGTCGCACGAGCTGTTCAGGACACGTCCGGAAGGCGGCGTTCTCCAGCGGCCTGCTCGAACTCCGTCCGGGGTCGCTGCAACTGACCGAGCGAGACGATTTCGCGGCGGAAGAACAGGGCCGCGGTCCAGTCAGTGAGTACCCGCACCTTGCGGTTGAATGTCGGCATCCGCATCACGTGATACGTGCGGTGCATGAACCACGCCGGGAAACCGCGCAACCTGACGCCGTAGATCTCGGCCACTCCGCGGTAGAGGCCGAGAGAGGCCACCGACCCGGCATAGGCGTGTCTGTAGTCGCGAAGGCCGCCGTGGCGCACCGCCGATGCCACATTGGCCGCGAGCGTCTTCGACTGGCGGACGGCGTGCTGGGCGCTCGGCCCGCACAGGGCGTGCGGGTCGTCCTTGGTCAGATCCGGCACCGCGGCGCAGTCCCCGGCAGCGAACACGCCGGTGACGCCTTTGACGGTGAGGTTAGCCGCGCAGGACAACCGACCGGCGTCATCGCGCGGCAGGTCGGTGTTGGTCAACATCGGGTTCGCCTTCACGCCGGCGGTCCAGACGAGCGTCTCGGCGTAGAAATCGTCGCCGTCCGACAGCTTGATCCGTCCATCGACAGCTGACTCGAGGCGGGTGTTGAGGCGCACGTCGATGCCGCGTTCGGCGAGCCGGTCGACGGTGTACGCCGACAGCCGCACGGACACCTCCGGCATGATCCGGCTCGCAGCCTCGACGAGCATCCAGCGCATGTCGCCCGGATCGACGTTCGGCAGGTAGCGCGTGGCGTAACGGGCCATGTCCTCGAGCTCGGCCATTGCCTCGACCCCCGCGTAGCCGCCGCCCACGAACACGAAGGTCAGCGCCTTGCGCCGGGCGGCCGGGTCCACGGTCGACGCGGCGAGGTCGAGGCGGGAGAGAACGTGATTGCGCAGGTAGATCGCCTCGCCGATCGTTTTGAAGCCGATGCCGTGCTCGGCCAGACCGGGGATGGGCAGCAGGCGCGATATCGAACCCGGGCACACGACGAGCAGGTCGTAGGCGAACTCATACCGCTCACCTTCGGCGGGCTGAATCTTCGCCACCTTGCGGGCGTGCTCGATACCGGTGACCGCAGCGGTGATGACCGTGCACTTGCGCAGCACCTTGCGCAGGGGGACCACGACGTGACGCGGTTCGACGCTTCCGGCGGCGGCTTCGGCCAGGAACGGCTGGTAGGTCATGTTCGATTGGGGCTCGACGACGGTGATGTCCGCGGCCCCGCGCGAGAGCTTGCGCCGCAATCCGAGAGCGGTGTACATGCCGACGTAACCGCCGCCCACAATCAAGATACGTACGGGTTGGTTGACGGTTGCCATCCCTCGACGCTAGCGAAGCACCGGGCCGCCAGTCACGGCGCGTCCTGCGCAGCGATCACTGGGCTCGCGGGCGTGGCCTCGGCTCTGTCAGGTCCAGCCAGTCGGGCCGCTCGCCCGAGGACGGCGTCCAGCATCGGTTGGGTCAACCGCCCCGTCTGCGTATTCTGCTGGCTGACGTGATAGCAGCCGATCACCGTGCGGCCCTCGACCTTCGCTTCCACGCCGTGAGCGAACCGGGGTACTCGCTCGGAAATCTCGACGCCGGCCCGCGCCAGCGACGGCCACACTGCCGCCCACCCGAAGCCGCCCAGCACCACGACGACCCGCAGCATCGGCCAGCAGAGTTCGATCTCGCGGGACAACCACGGACGGCAGGCATCCCGTTCGCCCGTCGTCGGCAGGTTCGCTGGGGGCGCGCAGCGCACCGGCGCCAAGAGCCGAACGCCCCGCAGTACCAGCCCGTCTCCGGCGGCCGTCGCCGTGGGTTGGCTGGCCAGGCCAGCGCGATAGAGCGCGGCGTAGAGCCAGTCTCCGCTGCGGTCGCCGGTGAACATCCGACCGGTGCGGTTCGCTCCGTGCGCGGCCGGGGCCAAGCCGACGACGGCGATGCGGGGCTCGGCGTCGCCGAAGCCGGCGACCGGGCGACCCCAGTAGTCCTGGTCCGCGAACGCCCTGCGCTTATCGCGGGCCACGAGCTCGCGCCACTCGACCAGCCGAGGACAAGCTCGGCAGACCGTGCTGCGCGCCGACAGCACCGCCAAGTTCCTGGCCGACGCCGCCAGGTCGGCGACCTCGGCGGCGCTACGAGCGATCGGGGTCCGGGCCGTGGCCAGATCTCCCGGCCAGCCGGAGCCAGGACGCGCCACCATTGGTAGAGCGTGACACGAGGACGCTCGAGGGCGGATGGGTAGGGTTCGAGTCGTAGGCACCCGATTCGCAGGCACCAGTGACAACGGAGGTTCGATGGCCAACATCGCCGGCAGGATCGGTATGAAGGTCGCGACCATCGTCGTGAGGATCCCGGTCGGCATCGTGACGAAGAAGGCGGTGGAACGCACCTGGGCTACCGCTCGGCCGGACAACCCCCCGCGCAAGCCCTCGCAGCCTGGCGTGCGCTGGAGTGACGCCATCGGCTGGGCCGCACTCTCCTCGGCTGGGGTGGTCCTCGCTGACCTGCTCACCCGCAAGGGCGCGCGGGAGGCATGGCGCCTCGTGCTGGGCACCGAGCCGCCACAACCAAAGACCTCCAAGGCCCAGAAGAAGCTCGAGGGCGCGCACGAGGACCTGAACGCGACCACCTGAGCGGAGGGATTGAGGTTCCCGGGTGGCCCAGGTCTTCCACGACGCCCCTACGCTCGGTGCTGCCAGGCTCTTCCCCGCCAGAACCGTCCTAATTCGGGCATTTCTTGGACCGTCCCAGCGGGGAAGACTCGGCTATGCCCGCGGCACAAGGACCGCAGGTGCGCTCAGCGAGCGCGACCAACTCCGCCAGACCACGCAGCGAGCTGAACAGCGCAGCCGCGACCTCAACCGAGCAGGCTCAGCGCGATACCGTCGAGGATGTCGTGTTCACTCGCGATGACCTCAGCGGCATTCGTGGCCTCGACAAGCGCGCGCAGGACGAGCGCGCCACCGCCGATGACGTCAACGCGCCCGGGGTGCATGACGGGCAACGCGGCCCGCTCTTCATGGGTCATCGCCAGCAATTTCGCCGTTACCTCCTCGACCTGTTCGGCGGTGATCACCGAAGCGTGGATGAGCCCGGCGTCATAACGGTCGAGACCCAGCGCGATGGCCGCGATCGTCGTGACCGTTCCCGCGACTCCGACGAAGGCACGCGCCTCGTGTGTCGGGACATCGCGCTGGGCCCGCGCGATCGCCGCGCGCACGTCGCCCAGGGCCCCTTCGATCTGGTCCGCGGTGGGGGGGTCGTCGTGCAAGTGCCGCTCGGTCATGCGTACGCACCCGACGTCCATGCTGTGGGCGAGCAAGTTAGGCGCGCGCAACTCTCCCCCGCGCGCCCCCGCCGTTTCGTCCGGCGATCCCATCACCAGCTCTGTCGAACCACCGCCGATGTCGGCCACGAGCACGGGCGCCCGAAGCCCGGGCAGGCTGCCGACGGCGCCGGCAAAGGACAGCGCTGCCTCCTGGTCACCGCTGATGACTTCGGGGTCGGCGCCGATCACGCTGCGGACCATCCGGACGAAATCGTCGCGGTTGGCGGCATCGCGGGTCGCGCTGGTGGCAACCATCCGCACCCGCTGCGCACCGCATTCGGCAATCATCTCGGCGTAGTCGGTGAGCGCCGCGCGGGTTCGCTCGATCGCCTCCGGTGCCAGCCGGCCCGTGCGATCCACGCCCTGTCCGAGCCGGACGACGCGCATCTCGCGCACCACGTCGACCAGGCCGCCACGGTTCCCCCCGTCCGGGTCCGCGCTGGAGGGGCCCGCCGTGTCGGCGATGAGCAAGCGAATGGAGTTGGTGCCGCAGTCGATCCCGGCAACCCTCATCCGGCCTCCCGGTGCGCACAAGCCCCGCTCGCCCACCACTGGGGCAGCTTCGCGAGGGCCTCGTCGCCCAGCGGATTGGTGCCGGTGCCCGCAGCGAGCGCGTGGCCGACGAGGACATGCAGGCACTTCACGCGCGTCGGCATGCCTCCGGCACTGATCCCGGCAATCTCCTCGACTTGCCCAAGCTGCTCGCGGCGCGCCAGGTAGGCCGCATGGGCCGCTCGGTACCTGTCGGCGAGCTCCCGGTCAGTGTCGAGGCGTTCGGTCATCTCGCGCATCAGCCCGGACGCCTCGAGGGTGCCGATGGCCGAGGCCAGGCGCGGGCAGGTCACGTAGTAGAGGGTGGGGAACGGTGTCCCGTCGGGCAGGCGCGGCGAGGTCTCGATGACGTCGGGGTTGCCGCATGGGCAGCGGTGGGCGACGGCGCGGATCGCTCGAGGCGAGCGGCCGAGCTGCGTGGCAACCACCGCTCGGTCGGCGCCCTGCAGGCTCAAGATCCGGCGGCCTGCACGCTGTGCCACAGCCGCTGGTTCCACGTGCTCGCCTGGTTCGCAGGGGCCTTCCCGGCGGACTTCTCGATGTCGGACTTCTGGCCCGGGTTCACCACGACGTAGACGGTGTCACCTGGCATCGCGTAGAGCAGGCCCAATCTGGCCTGCTGCTGGATGTAGCCGGGGTCAGACCACTGGCGCTGCTGCTGTTGCAGCGTTGCCAGCTGGCTCTGATCATCACGCAACTGCTGGGCGGCGTGGCTCACGTCGCTGCGGCTGCCGAAGTAGCGGTGCAGCGGGGATGCCAGCAGGACGAGCAGGAGGACGACGAGCGTGCCCAGCACGAGCGCCCGGCCCGTGATCGCGCGGCGCAGGGGCGCCTGGGCTGCCGGTGGCATCGAGCTCAGTCCTCGCCGTCGGAGGCTTGGACTGCGCTCGGGTCATAGCGCGGGAAGGCGGCAGCGCCGGCGTAACGCGCGGCGTCGTCGAGTTCCTCTTCGATGCGCAGCAGCTGGTTGTATTTCGCGACGCGCTCACTGCGGGCCGGAGCGCCGGTCTTGATCTGACCGCAATTCGTGGCGACCGCCAAGTCCGCGATGGTGGTGTCCTCGGTCTCTCCGGAGCGGTGGCTCATCATGCATCGGTAGCCATGACGGTGCGCGAGCTCGACGGCGTCGAAGGTTTCGGTGAGCGTGCCGATCTGGTTCACCTTCACGAGCAGGGCGTTCGCGGCGCCGGCCTCGATGCCCCGGGCGAGCCGCGCCGGGTTCGTGACGAACAGGTCGTCGCCCACGATCTGCACCCGCTGGTCGAGCTCATTGGTCAGCGCGATCCAGCCCTCCCAGTCGTCCTCGGAGAGAGGGTCCTCGATGGAGACGATCGGGTAGCCGTTCACCAGAGTGGTGTAGTACTCGATCATCTCGGCGCTGGATCGGGCCTTTCCCTCGAACTGGTAATGCCCGTCGGAGTGGAATTCGGTGGCCGCGACGTCGAGCGCCAGGGTGATGTCTGTGCCCGCCTTCAGCCCGGTCGTTCCGATCGCTTCGACGATGAGGTCCAGCGCGGCTCGGTTGGACTCGAGATCGGGGGCGAACCCGCCTTCGTCGCCGAGCCCGGTCGAGAGCCCCTTCTTCTTCAGGACGGCCTTCAAGGCGTGGTAGACCTCCGCCCCGTAGCGCAGCCCGTCGGCGAACGTGGCGGCTCCGACCGGGGCGATCATGAATTCCTGAACGTCGACGTTGGAGTCGGCGTGCGCGCCGCCGTTGAGGATGTTCATCATCGGCACGGGAAGCAGGTAGGCGTTCGGGCCGCCGAGGTAGCGGAACAGGGGCAGTTCGGCGGAGGAGGCGGCAGCCTTCGCAACCGCCAGGGATACGCCCAGGATCGCGTTGGCACCCAGCCGGCTCTTGTCCGGCGTCGCGTCCAGGTCAATCAGGGCCGCGTCGATGAGGCGCTGCTCGCTGGCGTCGATGCCGACGAGTTCCGGGCCAATGGTGTCCAGGACGGCGTTGACCGCCTTCTGAACGCCCCTGCCGCCGTATCGCGCGCCGCCGTCGCGCAGCTCGACCGCCTCGTACGCGCCGGTGGACGCCCCGCTGGGGACCGCGGCGCGGCTCAAGGTGCCGTCGTCGAGAGCGATCTCGACCTCGACGGTGGGGTTGCCGCGCGAGTCCAAGATCTCGCGGGCGCCGACGGCCTCGATGCTCGCCACAGTGGTCCTCTCAACGGTGCAGCACGGACCACCAACCCTAGCTGGGATGCCGGCGAGGCCCCGCGAGCCCCGCCGGGTCGCAGCTGGCCGCGGTCAGTCGCCGACGGCCCCGTCGATGCGTTCGCGAAGAAAGTCGGCGTGGCCGGCGTGGCGCGCGTACTCCTCGATCATGTGGACGAGGACCCACCTCAGTGAGAACGTCCGCTCGTCACGGCGGCGGACGTACGTGGCGTCAAGGTGGGCCGCGGCAACGACCTCGCGCGCATGCTCGATCTCGGCCTGCCAGTACCCGAACGCCTCGGCAACCTGTGCCTGATCACCGGCGACATTGTCGAAGTCCCCGTCTGGGTCCTCACCGCTGTAGTAGCGCGGGTGGGTGTCCTCGCCGTTGAAGCCGCGGAACCAGCCGCGCTCCACGTCGGCCATGTGCCGGACGAGCCCCAGCAGGGAAAGCGGTGAGGGCTCCACAGCGCGTGCGGCCAGCTGCTTCGGCGAGAGGCCGTCGCATTTGACGGCCAGCGTGGCCCGGTAGTAGTCGAGGAAGCCAGTGAGGGTGGCGCGTTCGTCGCCGACCCTTGGCGGCCTTGGGCGGTCAGCGGTCACGGCGTCCTGGCGCCTTCGGCCGCCAGCAGCGCGGCACGGTAGGCCCGGGCGGTCTCCCGCAGGGCCGACTCCGGGTCCTGGCCGGCGTCGACGGCGCGGCGCACGAGCGCGAAAAGTTCCGCGCCGAGTTCGGACGTGGCTGGCGGGCTGACGTCGAGGCCGGCCCGATCGGCGCGGGCCATCAGCTTGGCGGTCAGGGCGAGCGAGGGTTGCCCGATGGGAACCCCGTCGGTCACCGAGGTGCGGCCTTTTTCCGCGACCTTCTGTCGCTCCCACGTCTCGTTGAGTTCGCCGGCATCGCCGGCGTGCGCGCCCGCAAACACGTGGGGGTGGCGCCGCACCAGCTTGTCCGCCAGGTCTGCGGCGACATCTTCGATGCCGAAGGCCTGCCCCGCCGGAAGTTCCTGCGCCAACCGGGCGTGGAACAGCACCTGCAGCAGCAGGTCGCCGAGCTCCTCCCGTAACAGTTCCCGCTCGCCCGTCTCGATCGCCTCGAGCAATTCGTAGGTCTCTTCGAGCAGGTACCTGGCCAGCGAGGCGTGCGTCTGCGCGGCATCCCACGGGCAACCGCCGGGAGAGCGCAAGCGATCCATGATCTCGACCGCGCGTTCGAGTTGCGACATCGGCAACCTCAGCCGGTGGGGGCAGCCGAGGGCGCGGCCGAGGGGGCAGCGCTGGGCAGGATCAGGAAGCCTGACGGGCAGGCCGCAGAGACGGCTGGGCACGGCGCGGTGGAGCCTGCCGCCGTCGTCGGCGGCGCGAGCCTGAAGTCGCTCGCACTCCACGTGCCGTAAGCGGGATTGACACTGACGGTGATGTGCTGCTGGGCGATGGCCTTGGCAACATCGGCGACGGTTGTCGCCTTCGTCCGGGTGATCAGTGCGTACTCCAGGTCCAGGTCGCGCACGACGAAGGACAGCAGCTTCTGGTTCAACCCGTAGCTGGTCAGGGTGGCCGCTACCTGGGAGTCGTATTGAGCGCCGGTGACCGACGAGCCGATGAGGGTGGCCGCCGCCTGATCATGATTTGCCCGTAGCTCGGTGTCGCTCGGCAACCCGCCCGCGGTGTGGGTGAGGGTAAGGGTGAATACCCGCTCCTGGACGATGGTGTTGAGGGCGACGGACTGGGGATTCAGGGTCGGAAAGTTCGCCAACCCAGCGGCACTGGGCCCTTGTGGAGTCAGGTAGGTGTGCACGTCCGATTCGGAGATGCGGTGGCCGTCGATCACCGCGGCGGCGCCGACGTTGCTACGGCAGGCGCTCAGGCCGGCGACGGCGAGCGCGACAGCGGCGAGTGCGGTCAGCTTGCGGGCTCTCACGAGGATCGGCTCTCCCGGTACGTCGGCTGTGTCGGTTCAGAATCTCATGCGGCCCGCTGTGGGCAGGCGCGAGGTCCTGCGCTACCCGGCGATCTTCTCGGCAGGGGCGAGGGTGGCGATCACCTCGGCGCACCAGTTCAGCAGTGCGACGTCACGCAGCGCCTCGCCGCCGAACGAGGCGAGCGCGAAGGATCCGTCCGGCTTCGTCACCCCCTTCGGCCGAGGGACCGACACCGTCGAGACCGCGTTCTTGTAGACCGCCTTGTCATAGATCCGAGTCAGGCGGAGTTGTGCCGATTCCGGCAGCGCGAGCGGGGTGAAGCGCACCGACTGCGCCTGCAAGGACACCTCCGTCACGCCGTAGCGCCGGCACAGGACCTTGAAGCGGGCGACGGCGAGGAGGTTGTCCACCGGTTCGGGAACGGGGCCGAACCGGTCGATCAGCTCCGCGCGCACCGCGTCGACGGCCTCGTCGGTGCTTGCGCCGGCGAGGGCACGGTAGGCCTCCAGGCGCAGGCGTTCCCCGGGCAGGTATTCCACCGGCAGGTTCGCGTTCACCGGCAGATCAACCTTGACGTCGGCGTACTCGGCTTCGGCGGCCTTGCCCGAGGGATCCCTGAAGTCGGCGACGGCTTCGCCGACGAGGCGGACGTAGAGGTCGAAGCCGACGCCGGCGATGTGGCCGGATTGCTCGCCGCCGAGCAGGTTTCCGGCGCCGCGGATCTCCAGATCCTTCATCGCCACCGCCATCCCGGCACCCATCTCGGTGTGCTGGGCTATCGTCGCGAGGCGGTCATAGGCCGTCTCGGTGAGGGGACGCTCGGGCGGGTAGGTGAAGTAGGCGTAGCCACGCTCACGGCCACGGCCCACCCGCCCGCGCAGCTGATGCAGCTGCGACAGCCCGAACATGTCGGCGCGGTCGACGATCAGCGTGTTCGCATTGGGGATGTCCAGCCCGGACTCGACGATCGTCGTGGCGACCAGGACGTCGTAGGTCTTCTCCCAGAATCCCAGCATGATCTGCTCGAGAGCGCCTTCGCCCATCTGGCCGTGCGCCACGGCGATCCGGGCCTCCGGCACGATCTCGGCAAGTTTGGCCGCCGCCCGGTTGATCGACTCCACCCGGTTGTGGATGTAGAACACCTGACCGTCGCGCAGCAGTTCGCGGTGTATCGCCGCGGCGATCTGCCGCTGGTCATAGGCGCCTACGAACGTGAGGATTGGGTGGCGCTCCTCGGGCGGGGTCAGGATCGTGGTCATTTCCCGGATCCCGGTCAGCGACATCTCGAGCGTGCGCGGTATCGGGGTGGCCGACATCGTCAGCACGTCGACCGCCGTGCGCAGCGATTTCAGGTACTCCTTGTGCTCGACGCCGAAGCGCTGCTCCTCGTCGATGATCACCAGACCCAGGTCCTTGAAGCGGACGGTCTGCTGCAGTAGGCGGTGGGTGCCGATGACGATGTCCACGCTGCCGTCCACGATCCCCGCCATGATCGCTTCCACGTCCGATGGCGGCGTGAACCGTGACAGCTCGCGGATGACGACCGGGAACTGGGCCATCCGCTCGCCGAAGGTCTGAACGTGTTGATGGCCGAGCAGTGTGGTGGGCACCAGCACTGCGACCTGCTTGCCGTCCTGGACTGCCTTGAACGCAGCTCGGACTGCCACCTCGGTCTTGCCGTATCCGACGTCGCCACAGATGACCCGGTCCATCGGCAGCGGTTTCTCCATGTCGGCCTTGACCTCGTCGATGGCCGCCAGCTGGTCCGGCGTCTCCACGTAGGCGAATGCATCCTCGAGTTCGCGCTGCCAGGGAGTGTCGGGCGCGAAGGCGTGTCCCTTCGTCGCCATCCGGGCGCTGTAGAGGCGGATCAGCGCAGCGGCGATCTCCTTGACGGCCTTGCGGGCCCGGCCCTTCGTCTTCGCCCAGTCCGAGCCACCGAGGCGGTTGAGGGTGGGCGCCTCGCCCCCTACGTACTTGGTGACCTGATCCAGGGCATCGGTCGGGACGAAGAGCCGGTCGCCTGGTTGGCCGCGCCTGGCCGGCGCGTACTCGATGATCAGGTATTCGCGCTCCCCGCCGTTGATCGTGCGCCTGACCATCTCGACGTACTTGCCGACCCCGTGTTGCTCGTGTACGACGTAGTCGCCGGCCTTGAGCTGGATGGGATCGATGGCGTTGCGTCGCCGGACCGCGAGCCGGCCGTCCTTCGTCAGCGTGCCGCGCTGGCCGGTCAGGTCGGCCTCGGTGAGGAAGGCGAGCTTAAGCCCAGGGGAGATCAACCCGCCGTCAAGGCGCCCAGTGGTCACTTCGACGATGCCCGCAGTCAGGTCAACGTGATCGCCTTGATTGGCACGGCCGCCAAAGCGGGCCGGCACCTCCGCGGCACGCAGGCGCTCGACGGCTCGCTCGGCCGAGCCGTGACCGTCGAAGACGAGGGCCACCCGCCAGCCCTCGTAGGTCCATCGCCGCAGGTCGGTCATCGCCGAATCGGTGTCGCCGCGGTAGGTCGGGGCTGATTCGAATGCGCTCACCGCGCTGGAATGGGTGCGGAGCTGGGTGACGCCCCACCACGAAAGACCGAGCTCGAGGGCCTCGGCCTGGACGTCCTCGATGTGCCGAAGCGATGCCGAGGCCAGGTCGACCGGTGCCTTTCCGCCGCCCGCCGCCACCGCCCACGAGGCGTCCAGGAACTCCTGGGACGTGCGCACGAGGTCCGCGGCGCGCGAGGTGACGCGCTCGGGATCGCACAGCATGACATGGGCGCCGGCGGGCAGCTCGTGCAGGACCAGTTCCAGCCTGTCCACGAGCACTGGGGCCAGCGCCTCCAAGCCTTCGACAGCTTCCCCGCGGCTGATCGGGTCGAGGAGCTCGGCGAGCTCCGGATGCTCAGCCAGCAGGGTGCCGGCTCGGCGCTGCACGTCGTCGGTGAGCAGGAGCTCGCGACACGGCGGAGCCCACAGACCGTGCGGCGCGATCTCCAGCGAGCGCTGGTCGACAACCTTGAAGTATCGGATCTCCTCGACCTCGTCGCCCCAGAACTCCACCCGCAGCGGGTGTTCCTCGGTCGGCGGGAAGACATCGAGAATGCCACCCCGCACGGCAAAGTCTCCGCGCCGCTCCACGAGGTCGGCACGCGCGTAGCCGGCGGCCACGAGCCGCTCGACGATCTCGGTGAGCTCCAAGCCGGCGTCGCCGGCCCGCAGCACCACCGGCTCCAGATCACCGAGCCCGGGCACCTGCGGTTGCAGGAGCGCTCGCACCGGCGCGACGACGACCGACAGCGGCCCGCTGGAGACATCGTCCTGGCTGGGGTGGGTCAGGCGACGCAGTACCGCGAGGCGCTGTCCGACCGTGTCGGCACGCGGTGAGAGCCGTTCGTGCGGCAGGGTCTCCCAGCCCGGGTACAGCGCTACCGTGTCGGGCGGCAACAGGCACCGCAGCGCGTCCACCAGGTCTTCGGCCTCCCGGCCGGTGCTGGTGACGGCAAGCACCAGGCGAGCGGCCCGTCCCGCCACGGCAGCTATCGCCAGCGGCTGCAGCGCCGACGGGCCGCTGATCATCTGGGTTGGGGCTCCGACCGACTCGAGCGCCGTCGCCAGCGAAGGATCGGCCAGCGCGGCATCGAGCAGGCCGGCTAGGCGCGTCATGGGGATGAAAAGCCCTTCCAATGCAGCACAAACGTCCCCAACCCGAACCGGGAGGGGATGCATTCAGCTTACGCGGCTGGTCGGACACCCGCCGGGCGCCTGCGGATGTGAGACTGACTCAATGCGAGACACTGCCGAGGACGACGCTGAGCTGCGGGCCGACGCTGCCGAGGACGACGCTGAGCTGCGGGCCGACGTGCGCCGGGTGGCCGCGCTGCTCGGTGAGTCCCTGGTCCGGCAACAGGGGCCCGCGGCCCTCGATCTCGTCGAGCAGGTCCGCATGCTGACCAAGCAGAGCAAGGAGCCCGGCGGGTCGGCGGCGCGCGAGCAGGTGCAGGCGCTGCTGGCGGGATTGCCGATCGACACTGCCTCCGTGCTGGCGCGGGCCTTTGCCGACTACTTCCATCTGGCCAACGTCGCCGAGCAGGTCCACCGGGTCCGGGGCTTGCGGGAGCGTCGTGCCGATGCGGGCTGGTTGGCCAGAGCGGTCGCCAATGTCGCCACCGACTTGGGCCCGGACGAGCTCACCGAGCAGCTGCGGACCCTCGCGGTGCGGCCGGTCTTCACCGCCCACCCCACCGAGGCCAGTCGCCGTTCGGTGCTGACCAAATTGCGCCGCGTGGCCGACATTCTCGCGCTCGAGACCGAGCCGGAGACGCTGGCCCGGGCCCGCCAGGACCGGGCCTTGGCCGAGATCGTTGATTTGATCTGGCAGACCGACGAGCTGCGCCAGCAGCGGCCGACACCGCAGGACGAGGCGCGCAATGTCCTTTATTACCTGCAGGATCTGGTGGACGACACCGTCCCCGGGTTGGCAGCCGATCTCGCCGCGACCGCAGCCGAGCACGGCGCCGGAGTCGCCGCGGATTCGCACCAGCTCACCTTTGGAACTTGGATCGGGGGTGATCGCGACGGCAACCCGAATGTCACCGCCGCGGTAACCCGCGACGTCCTGCGGATGCAGCACCACCTCGCGGCGCGCGCGATCACCCGGGCTATCGACGTCTTGATCGCCGAGCTTTCTTGCTCGACCACGGTCGTCGCTGCCTCCGCGGAGCTCAGTGCGTCGATCGAGGCCGACCTCGCCGTCCTGGACGTCGACCCGCGCCTGATCACGCTCAACGCCACCGAGCCGTACCGGCTCAAGTTGACCTGCATCAATACGAAGATCGCCAACACCAGACGGCGCGTCGATGAAGGCTCGCCCCACATCCCGGGCCGCGACTATCACGGACGCACGCAGTTGCTGGCCGAGTTGGCCCTCATCGGCGCGTCGCTCCGCGAGAATCGCGGCGCTCTCATCGCCGACGGGTTGCTGGCGAGGGTGCAACGCACGGTCGCCGTCTTCGGGCTGCACCTGGCGACGTTGGATATCCGCGAGCATGCCGAGGCGCATCATCACGTGATGGCGCAGCTCGTTGACCGGCTGGTCGAGGAGACCTGGCTCTACAACGACGTGCCGCGCGATTACCGGCTGCGGTTGCTGTCGAAGGAGCTCACCTCACGCCGCCCCTTGGCGAGCATGCCTCCCCCGCTGGATGAGGCGGCGACGAAGACCTTCGCCGTGTTCGGCGCGATCCGCGACGCGCTGGACACCTACGGGCCGGAGGTCATCGAGAGCTACATCGTGTCGATGACAAAGGGGGCCGACGATGTGCTGGCCGCGGTCGTTCTGGCTCGGGAGGCCGGCCTGATCGACGTGCACGGAGCCGGCGCCGGGGGCACCCGCGAACCGTTCGCGCACATCGGCTTCGTGCCGCTGCTGGAGACGGTGCAGGAGCTGCGGCGAAGCGGTGAAGTCCTCGACGACCTGTTGCGCGACCCGACCTATCGCCGGATCGTCAGCCTGCGCGGCGACGTGCAGGAGGTCATGCTCGGCTACTCCGACTCCAACAAGGAGGCCGGAATCACGACGTCGCAATGGGAGATCCACAAGGCGCAACGGACTCTGCGCGACGTCGGCGCCCGGCACGGTGTTCGGCTGCGCCTGTTTCACGGCCGTGGCGGCACCGTCGGCCGCGGCGGCGGGCCTACCTATGACTCGATCCTGGCCCAACCGTGGGGGGTGCTGGACGGCGAGATCAAGTTCACCGAACAGGGCGAGGTGATCAGCGACAAGTACGCGTTGCCGGCGCTGGCGCGGGAGAACCTCGAACTCACCGTCGCTGCCGTCTTGCAGGCCTCGGCCCTGCACCGCGCTCCGCGCCAGTCCGCGCAGCAACTGGCCGAGTGGGACCGGTGCATGACCTGCGTCAGCGATGCGGCCTTCGCGGCCTACCGGGAATTCGTCGCAGATCCGCAGCTGCCAGACTACTTCCTGGCCTCGACCCCGGTGGAACAGCTCGGATCGCTGAACATCGGCTCGCGGCCGGCCCGCCGACCCTCATCCGGCGGGGGTATCGAGGGTCTGCGCGCGATCCCGTGGGTATTCGGCTGGACCCAATCACGCCAGATCGTGCCCGGGTGGTTCGGCGTCGGCTCCGGCCTGGCCGCGGCGCGAGCCGCTGGTCTGGGCGACACCTTGGCCGAGATGCATGAGCAGTGGCATTTCTTTCGTACCTTCCTGTCCAACGTCGAAATGACACTGGCCAAGACCGATCTCGAGATCTCGGCGCACTACGTGTCGACCCTGGTGCCCGGTTCGCTTCATCGGTTGTTCGAGGCGGTCCGGGCCGAACACGCACGCACGGTGCAGGAGCTACTGCGGATCACCGGCGAGGCGCGGCTGCTGGACGACTCGCCGGTGTTGCAGCGGACCTTCAGCGTCCGCGACGCCTACCTCGACCCCATCTCCTACCTTCAGGTGGACCTGCTGCGGCGTGTCCGGGACGAGGATGCCGACGCCTCCGCCGAGTTGCGGCGTGCCCTGCTGCTGACCATGAACGGGGTCGCTGCCGGCTTGCGCAACACCGGGTGACGGACCGGAATAGTGCTGTCCGAAAACCGCCAGTCCTTGTCCCCGCGACGGTGCAGACTGGCTGAGTGATCCTGCCGGAATTCGAGACCTGCTACCGAGCGGTGAGCGGGCGAGACGCTCGCTTCGACGGCTGGTTCTTCACGGCCGTCCGCACAACCGGCATCTACTGCCGCCCGTCGTGCCCGGCGATCACGCCGCTTCGGCGCAACGTCGAATTCCACCCGAGCGCCGCATCGGCTCAGCGCGCGGGGTTCCGGGCGTGCAAGCGCTGCCGTCCCGACGCCTCGCCAGGCTCGCCGGAATGGGATGCCCGTGGTGACCTCGCCGGGCGTGCGTTGCGGCTGATCGCCGACGGCGTGATCGACCGCGATGGGGTGCCAGGCTTGGCGCGCCGGCTGGGCTACTCCGAGCGGCAGGTCAACCGCACGCTCGTCGCCGAGGTCGGCGCGGGACCGTTGGCCCTGGCTCGTGCGCAGCGGGCGCAGACCGCCCGCATCCTGCTCGAGACCACGAACCTGCCCAGCGCCGACGTGGCTTTCGCGGCGGGTTTCGCCAGTGTCCGGCAATTCAACGAGACGATCCAGGCGATCTTTGCCTCTACCCCCACCGGCTTGCACGCGAAACGCGCCCGGGGTGTCGTCGGCGAGCCCGGACTGATCAGGCTGCGCCTGCCCTATCGCGCGCCGATGGACGTGGGAGCGACGCTCGATTTTCTCGGGCGCCGCGCAATTGCCGGGGTTGAGTCCTACGCCGGCGTGACGTATTCGCGTGTCCTCCGCGCGCCGTGCGGGCCGGCACTGGTTTCGTTCACCCCGGCGGCCGGAGCCATCATTTGCAAGGTGCGGTGCACAGATCAGCGAGACCTCGTGGCGGTGGTGTCGCGGGTCCGGCACGTTCTCGACTTGGACGCGGACCCGGAATCGGTCGACGAGCTCCTCGGCGCCGACACTGCCCTCGCGCCGCTGGTCGCCAAGCGTCCCGGCCTGCGGTCCCCCGGCGCCGTGGACGGCTTCGAAATGGCGGTGCGCGCTGTCGTCGGCCAGCAGATCTCGCTCGCCGCTGCCGCCAAGGTGCTCGCCCGCATCTGCGCAGCCCATGGGACGCGGGCGTTCGAGGGTGAACCGTGGATGTTGTTCCCGGACGCGGTGGAGTTCGCGGCTCTGGACCCAGCACATCTTCCGATGCCGGCGGCGCGCGCGATGACGCTGATCCGGCTCGCCGAGCAGATCGCGAACGGTGACCTCGTCCTGGATCCGGGAGCCGATCGCGACGACACACGCCGCTCGCTGTTGGCGGTGGCCGGAGTCGGGGCCTGGACCGCGGATTACCTGCGGATGCGCGCGCTGGGTGATCCCGACGTGGCGCTCGTCGCGGACCTCGGTGTCCGCAAGTCAGCTACCGCGCTGGGCCTTCGACAGGACGAGGCACCACCGGGGGGCAGGTGGCCTGAGTGGGCGCCGTGGCGCTCGTATGCCACCCACCACCTGTGGGCCGCTCGTGGCGACCCTGATGCAGGCACCGACCGTCCCCGCCGCAACCCACCGATCACCGGACAAAGATAAGGACTGTGCCGTGATATTCACCTTCATCGACTCGCCGCTCGGCCCGCTGCTCGCGGTGCGCGACGAGCTCGGCCTGGGCGGGCTGCACCTGCCAACCGGCAAGCATCCGGTCTCGCCGCGGCCGGAGTGGGAGCGGGACAACGGCGCCTTCGGCGACGTTCGCGTGCAACTGGGGGAGTATTTCGCCGGGACCCGTGAGGCGTTCGAGCTGCCCTTGCACGCGATCGGAACCAGCTTCCAGAAACGCGTATGGGCAGCCCTGCTCGAGATCCCGTACGGGCAGACCACCAGCTACGGCAGGACCGCGGCGGCCCTCGGGCTGCCCGAGGCGGCCCGGGCAGTGGGGTTGGCGAACGGCCAGAACCCGATATCGATCATCGTTCCTTGCCACCGAGTGGTAGGCGCAAATGGATCGCTGACCGGCTACGGCGGCGGCCTGGACGCGAAGCGCTGGTTGCTCGCACACGAGGCCACGTACTCCGGGGCGACCCTCCCGCTCTAGCGGTCCACCCCTCTTGAGAGGCGATATGCGTTGCGAGAAGCCGATCCTTCGGCGCTCACTCGTTGTATTGGTTCTGTGCGACTTCGAGGCCTTGGACGATCAATAGCTCGACGGCGTCCGCGGCACGGTCGACGAGGAAGTCGAGTTCCTTGCGCTCGGCTGGAGCGAATTCCCGCAACACGTAGTCGGCGGGCTCCTGGCGGCCGGGCGGCCGACCGATACCGAACCGCACGCGGGTGAATTCACGATTACCCAGGGCCGACGATAGCGACCGCAGCCCGTTGTGGCCGCCGTCGCCTCCCCCGCGCTTGAGCCGCAACGCGCCGAAGGGCAGGTCCAGTTCGTCATGCACGACGGTGATCTGCTCGACCGGCACCTTGTAGAAGCGCGAGATCGAGACGACGGGGCCGCCGGACTCGTTCATGTACGACTTCGGCTTGGCGAGCACGATCGACGCACCAGCCAGGCGTCCCTCAACAATGTCCGCTCGGCCCTTGTGGGCTTTGAACTTGGCACCGAGCCGCTCTGCGAGCAGGTCTACCACGAAGAATCCCGCGTTGTGCCGGGTACCGGTGTAGCGAGGCCCGGGGTTGCCGAGGCCGACGATCAGTTGCCTGTCGTCGGCCACCGCGTCGCCCTGTCGTCGGCCACCGTTTCACCCGGGGGTTCCGGAGCTGGTCGGTGCTTGGTGATGATCGGAGCGGGAACGCTACTCGCCCGAGGTCTGGCCGGAGCCGCCGCCGTCGGCGCCGGCCGGCTGGTCTTCGACGATGCCCAGTTCGCTGGCCGCTGCCGCGGTCTCGGCTTCCATCTGCTCAGCCGTGGGCGCTTCCTGCACGATCAGCAGTACGTGTTCAGGATCGATGGCCAACGCCGAACCGGCTGGCAGGACAAGGTCGCCCGCGGTGACCTGGGTACCGATCTCCAAGCCGTCGATGCTGACCTCGATGCCGGTCGGCAGGTGGGTGGCCTCGGCTTCGATGCTGACACTGGTGCTCTCCGTCGAGAGCAGGCCGCCGGAGACGACTTCGCCGACGATGTGCAGTGGCACGTCGATCGTGACCTTCTCACCACGCCGAACGGCCAGCAGGTCGACGTGCTCGAAGATGCCCTTGATGGCGTGACGCTGGATTGCCTTCGGGATGGCGAGCTGCTCGTCGCCCTCGAGTTCGAGCGTGAGCAGGACGTTCGCACCACCGTGGCGGATCGCGTTGGTGAACTCCCGCGCCGGTAAGGACACGTGGCGCGGGTCGGCTCCGTGCCCGTAGATAACGGCCGGGATCTTCCCAGCCCGGCGGGTGCGGCGCGCGCCACCCTTGCCGAACTCCGTGCGTGACTCCGCGGGAAGGCGGACCTCAGCCATGACGTACTCCTTAAGAATTCACCGGCAAAACTCGCTGTCTGGACCACGCGGTGCCTCGGACGCTGGACGCGCGTCGACGAGCGACACCGCGTCGATCACGGATTCCGCTGTAAGCGGCTCCCTCGCCGGGGCAACCCCACCAGACTACCCGCTGCCGCGGCCTGGAGTTACATCGGCCAACGCATGGTCGCAGCGGCCTGCCCGTCAGGGGCGGGATCGCGCACCGTCGGTGATTAGAGCGAGATCCGCGGGCCGTGCCGAGGTTTCAGGCCGAGATCGCTTGGGCCGGTCCGGCGTGAGTCAACTGCGCTTGGATTCAGCGCGTACGTCAGCGTGGCCCGTGGTAGTCGGATCGGGGCCGGTGGGGCGACCAGGGCGGTTCGGATCGGTTCATCACGCGGATGGATTATCCGATCCTGCGTCGACCGTGGTTCGCGGGCGTCCGTTTGGGCCGCTGACAGCGCCGGACGCCACCTCGACGTTCGTCAACTGTCGGCCCTGAACTCTGACCTGCCTTAATTAGCACGGTTCTACCTCTCATTAACGCGAGCTAAACTTAAAGGAGCGGGCAGTCAATTACCCGACAAGCGTCCGGGAGACGCGCCAATCGCGCTTAACGTGAGCGCACGGCCGTCGTAATGTGCGCGGCACCGGCGAACTGATTGGCGCCAAGATCATGGCTCAATTCTGGGATAGTGAAGTCGATCCGGAACTCCTTTCCGAATTTCGGGGGGTCATTCAGTTGGCTCGATCAGGCTGGATCCCTGCACGGAGGTAGGGCGGTCAGTTTGGTGGTGCACCCATGGACCCTCGAGGACTAACCGGCGGCAGCTGTAAGAGCGGCTGGGTTGACAAGTGGACGTTCGGCGACGTGCGTCGGCAGTGGGTGGTGATGGCGGTTGCCAAGGCCGAACACGCGGTCGACGAACGCAGCCCTTCGTCTCAGCGGCTGGCGGCCCGCTTGTACAGGCGGACTGACAGCGGAACGAAGACCAGCAGGAGACCGAGCACCCAGATCAGCGTGTAGGCCACGGGGTGTTGCAGGGACCAGTAGTGCGGCGCCGGGAACTTGGCGTTCGTGTTGCCGAACTCCACTCGGGCGGCCTGGGTGACTGACGAGACCGGATTCCAGTTCGCGATTGCCCGTAGGCCGCTGGGGAACCCGTTCGTCGGGACGAAGGTGTTCGCCACGAAGGTCAGCGGAAATATCACGATGAACGAGGCGTTGTTCACGACCTCGGGGCTGGGCACCACCAGGCCGACGCATGCCATGATCCACGACATCGCATACGCGAAGGCCAGCAACAGGAGGAACCCGACCGCGGCGTGGGGCACGTCGGTGCGGATTCGCCATCCGATCGCGAGCCCGGTCAGCGACATGACGAGGATGACCAGGACGTTGTTGAGCACGTCGCTGCCCGTGCGACCGACGAGAACCGCCGACCGCGACATCGGCAGCGAGCGAAACCGGTCGATGATGCCTTTCTGGATGTCGTCGGCGAGGCCGGCGCCGGTGATCGTCGCCCCGAAGATCACCGTCTGCGCGAAGATCCCAGGGATCAGGAACTCCCGGTAACTCAACCCTGGCACGTGGATTGAGCTACCGAACACGTATGCGAACAGCAGGATGAACATAATCGGCGAGATCGTGGAGAACACGAGCAGATCAGGCACCCGCTTGATCTTGATCAGATTGCGCTTTGCGACGATCGCCCCGTCCGCCAGCGCCTTCGTCGCGGTCATTTGGTCGTCTCCTTCTTACGTTCCTCGCCCGAGCGCCCACTTGCGCTGCCTGAGCGCTTATCGGCCTTGCCCGAGCGACCACTAGCCTTGCCCGAGCCGTCCGTGCCGTCCTCGACGCCCTCGGCCGCATCCGATTGCGCCGCATGCCCGGTGAGGGTCAGGAACACGTCGTCGAGCGTAGGGCGGCGCAGGGCGACGTCGAGAACCCCGATGCCCTGCGCGTCGAGGTTGCGCAGCGCTTCGATCAGGACTCCCGCGCCGCCTTTGACCGGAGCGGTGAGGCGGCGGTTGTGCTCCTCGACAGCGACCGCGCCATCGCTGAGCGCGCCGAGCACCGCCTCGGCGGATGCCAGGTCCGAGGATTGCGCGAGCACGATCTCGACGCGCTCGCCGCCGACCTGCGCCTTCAGCTCGTCGGCCGTGCCGTGGGCAATCGCCCTGCCATGGTCGATCACGACGATGTCGTCGGCGAGGCGGTCAGCCTCCTCGAGATATTGGGTGGTCAACAGAAGGGTCGTGCCCGCCTTCACCAGGTCGACGATGACGTCCCACATGTCGGTGCGGCTACGGGGATCGAGTCCGGTCGTCGGCTCGTCGAGGAAGAGCACCTCGGGTTTCGCGACGAGCGCGCCGGCGAGGTCGAGGCGACGGCGCATGCCGCCGGAGTATGTCTTCACCGGACGATCACCGGACTCGACCAGGTTGAACACCTCCAGCAGTTCCCGGGCCCGTTCGCGTGACCTGCGCCCACCCAAGCCGTAGAGCCGACCCACCATGTCCAGGTTTTCGTATCCGGTGAGGTACTCATCGACCGCCGCGTACTGGCCGGACAGGCCGATGCGAGAGCGCACCTTGCCCGGGTGGGCGGCGACATCGAAGCCGGCGACCTCCGCCGAGCCGCCGTCGGCGTCCAGGAGCGTGGTCAAGATCCGCACAGCCGTCGTCTTCCCGGCGCCGTTGGGGCCGAGCAGCCCCAGAACCGTCCCTTCGGGTACCGCCAGGTCGAGCCCGTCGAGCGCTCGAACCTGGCCGTACGTCTTGACGAGTCCGGTCGCCCGGATCACGTCGGCCATCGCGATACCTCCCGCATGCGCTTGCGCGACCCCGGGCGACGTCGCACCTGTGACCATAGGGGCGAACACCGACACAGAGGAATGCCTTTCTGGGCAACCCTCAGCCGCTCGGCGCGCCAACCCTCAGCCACTGCGCGCGTGCTCACTAACATCGGACAAGTGCCTACCGCCGATGCCGTTCGCAGCGTGCGCGTCCGGGTACCGGCAAAGATCAATCTTTACCTCGGCGTCGGAGGCGTTCGCGCAGACGGCTTCCACGAGCTCGTCACCGTTTTCCATGCCGTCGACCTGCACGACGAGATCAGGGCAACGACCGCGCCCGACCTCGAGATCAGGATCACCGGCGAGGGGGCGGCCGACCTTCCTACCGGGCCGGGCAACCTGGCCTGGCGCGCGGCATCGTTGCTGGCCGAGCGGCACCAGGTCCCTCCGCACGTGCTCATCGAGCTCACCAAGGCCATCCCCGTCGGCGGTGGCCTCGCGGGCGGGTCGGCCGACGCCGCCGCCACCCTTGTGGCGTGCTCGGCGCTGTGGCAGACCGGATCCTCACGCCGCGACCTGATCGAGCTCGGCGGCGAGCTGGGCAGCGATGTGCCCTTCACCCTCACGGGTGGCACGGCGCTGGGTACCGGCCGGGGCGAGTTGCTGACGCCGGCGCTGACGACCGGAGCGTTCCACTGGGTCCTCGCGATTGCGGCGTTCGGGATCTCGACCGCCGAGGCCTACCGCGCCTTCGATCGACAGCACGACAGCTCGCCTGTGCGCCAGGCGCCGGAGGTCCCCGACGGCATGTTCGACGCGCTGCGGGCCGGTGACCCGCATCTGCTCGGTGCCACGCTCGGCAACGATCTGCAGTCCGCGGCGCTCACCATCGCCCCGTTGCTTCGGCGCACCCTCGCGGCCGGACGCGACCTGGGCGCGATCGCCGGGATCGTCTCGGGATCCGGTCCGACCTGCGCCTTCCTCTGCACCGACGCGCAAGCAGCGACGCGCCTGGCCGCGGCGCTGCCGGCCGAAGGGGTCTGCCGGACGACGCGCGTGGTCACCGGCCCGGTAGCCGGCGCCCGAGCGGTTTCGTGACGGCGACCTGATGGCGAACCTCGTCAATCTCGAGAACGTCGCCAAGGCCTATGGCACGACGACGGTCCTGCACGGCGTCTCCCTGGGGGTGGCCGAGTCCGAACGGATCGGCATCGTCGGGCGAAACGGCGGCGGCAAGTCGACGCTGCTGCGGATGATCACCGGTGCCGAGCCTCCCGATTCCGGCCGGGTGACGCGCACCGGCGGTACCGAGATCGCCCAAGTGGATCAACGAGGACACCTGCCTGCCGGGTTATCGGTGCGATCGGTCGTCGTCGGTGACGGCGCCGAGCACGAGTGGGCCGGAGACGCGGCGGTGCGCGAGGTGCTGCACGGCCTGGGGCTGGCCACGGTGGGCTTGGACGCCGACGTAGGCAGGCTCTCCGGCGGCGAGCGCAGGCGGGTGGCGCTGTCGGCGGCTCTCGTGCGCCAGGCTGAGCTTCTGGTGCTCGACGAGCCGACGAACCACCTGGACGTCGAAGCCATCACCTGGCTGGCGAACTACCTCATCGCCCGCAAGGCAGCGGTACTGGTCGTCACCCACGACCGCTGGTTCCTCGACGCCGTGTGTGACCGGACGTGGGAGGTTGTCGACGCCGGCGTGCGGCAGTTCGACGGCGGTTACGCCGCCTACGTGCTGGCGCGGATGGAGCGTTCGCGGCAGGCCGATGCCACCGAGGCGCGCCGGCAGAACTTGATGCGCAAGGAGCTGGCCTGGCTGCGACGCGGACCGCCGGCCCGGACCTCCAAGCCGAGGTTTCGCATCGACGCCGCCGAGGCGCTCATCGCCGATGTTCCCGCGCCGCGTTCGACGATCGAGCTGCGCTCGCTCGCCCAGAAGCGACTGGGCCGAAGCGTGTACGACGTCGAGGACGTCACGATGCGGGCGGGGTCGCGAACCCTGCTCGATCACGTCACGTGGCACGTCGGGCCGGGAGATCGCATCGGCGTGATAGGCGTGAATGGCTCGGGCAAGACCCACGTGTTGCGTTTGCTCGCCGGCGAGATACAACCTACGCAAGGCACGGTGAAGATCGGCCAGACGGTCCAGGTCGGTTACCTGTCGCAGGACGTGGTGGAACTTCCGCAGAACGTCCGGGTGATCGAAGCGGTCCAAGAGGTCCGCATGAGTGCCACCATCGACGGAACCGAGATGTCTGCGACGCAGTTGGCCGAGCGGTTCGGATTCGCGAACGATCGGCAGTGGACTCCGGTGGCCGATCTCTCCGGTGGGGAGCGGCGCAGGTTGCAGCTTCTTCGACTGCTGCTCGGGCAACCCAACGTATTGCTGCTCGACGAGCCGACGAACGATCTGGACACCGATACCCTTGCCGCATTGGAGGATCTGCTCGATTCGTGGGCGGGCACCCTGATCGTGGTCAGCCACGATCGGTACTTCCTCGAGCGGATCTGCGATTCCTCGGTCGCACTCATGGGTGATGGTTCGGTGGCCGCGCTGCCGGGCGGCGTGGAGGAATACCTCACGCGACGCGCCGCCTCCGCGCGAGCCGATTCCGACAGCCGCCGCGAACGTCGCGGCGATTCTCGTGCGGCCCGCAAGGAATTGACACGCCTTGAACGGCAGATCGCAACGCTTTCCAAGCGCGAGGCGTCATTGCTTGACGAACTGGCCCGCAACGCCACGGATTTTTCTCAGGTCGCCACCCTCGACGCGGAGCTGCGTTCGGTGGTCGCCGAGCGCGAGGCCGCGGAGCATTCGTGGCTCGAGCTCAGCGACGACTGACTTGCAGGGCGTCGTCAGTCGCCGTTCGGCCGCCGTCGGTGTCCGGCACTCCACAGGTTCTGCGGGACACGGTATTGGAGTCGGGCGACATCGCTTTTGTCGGCGCACACGGTCTGGGCGCCTGCACCCGGCGCCGCGTGCACTCCACAGCGTGAGAGCCGGTGAAGTATTGGAAGGCGCTGGGGCCTGACATGTCGGGTGCGCGCCGACCGGCCGGCTAGCGAAGCGACCCTTCACATAGGTCCGAGGGGGGAAAGACCACGACCCGGGAGGATCACCTCGCCGCGTCCACATGACGGCGACCGCCGGGGGCATCAACCATGTATCACGCCGACGAAGGACCGCACGTCAGTGCGATCAACCCGACGGACCAGGACCTCGACGGCCTCCGGGCCCGGATTCGACCCGCGCTCGCGCACCGGTGGTCCTGGCAGCTCCGCGCCGGCTAGCGCCACTACTCGGCGTCGCCCAGACCGATCTGCTTGCGCTTCGCCTCCAGATGGGCCAGCCCGATCTGCTTGGGCTTCGCCTCCAGATGGGCCAGGCCGTTCCACGCGAGGTTCACCAGGTGGGATGCGACCTCCTCCCGCTTGGGCCTGCGTACCTCCAGCCACCACTGTCCCGTCAAGGCCACCATGCCGACGAGCATCTGCGCATACATGGGCGCAAGTTCCGTCGAAATGCCGCGCGAGGAGAACTCGCGCGCCAGGATGTGTTCGACCTGGCTGGCGATGTCGCTGAGCAGGGAGGAGAACGACCCGCTCGCGCCGGCGACCGGGGAATCGCGGGACAGGATGCGAAAGCCGTCGGTCTGCTCCTCGATGTAGGTCAGCAGCGCGAGCGCCGACTGCTCGACGAGCTTTCGGGGATGTCCGGCCGACAGCGCGGCGGTAAGCCGGTTCAGCAGATCACTCATCTCGCGGTCGACGACGACGGCGTAGAGCCCTTCCTTGCCGCCGAAGTGCTCGTAGACCACCGGTTTGCTGACGCCGGCCCGCGCGGCGATCTCCTCGATCGAGGTGGCCTCGAAGCCCTTCTCGGCGAACAGGGAGCGCCCGACATCGAGGAGTTGCTCGCGGCGTTCGCGCCCGGTCATCCGAACCCGTGGGCGCCCTGGTGAATCAGTCATCATCCATGATGGTGACATGACGACGTTGTCAGAGCCCGCTCGGCCAGCCCCGGTCACCTATGGCACGTATCTGCGCCTGGACGATTTGCTCGCCTGCCAGTCGCCGGCGACCGATCAGCACGACGAGTTGCTGTTCGTGATCATTCATCAGGTTTACGAGCTGTGGTTCAAGCAGATCCTGCACGAAGCCAACCTGCTGCAGCGCCGTCTCGAGTCTGGGAACAGTGCCGGCGCGCTTCAAACCGCGCGGCGGATCGCGAAGATACTCAAGACAATTGTCGGCCAGCTCGACGTGCTCGAGACGATGACACCGCGGCAGTTCGCGTCCTTCCGGCCGGAACTCGGCTCGGCCAGCGGGTTCCAATCGAACCAGTTCCGGGAGATCGAGGCCGTGCTCGGCCGGCGCGACCTGCAGGACTACGAAGCCGACGAGCGCGTGGCTGCGGCGGCCCGGCGGCGCTCGGTGTTCGACTCGTTGCTTCGGTATCTGGCGACAGCCGGACATGCGGTTCCGACAAGGGCGATCGATCGCGACCCGAGCACCGAGTGGCGCCCTGATCCGGAGGTCGACGAGATCCTGGTCGCGGTCTACGCCGACGAGCAGTCGCCCGCGGCCGAGATCTGCGAAGCGCTCATCGACATCGACGAAGGCATTCAGGAGTGGCGCTACCGGCACGTGAAGATGGTCGAGCGGATCATCGGAGCCAGGATTGGGACCGGCGGTTCAGCGGGGGCGGATTACCTGCGCTCGACGCTGTTCCGGCCGGCGTTCCCAGCCTTGTGGGCGGTGCGGGGTGTCTGAAGTGCCCAGACCGCCGGCAGTGTCTGATCCCCCCTCGTCGAGAGCTGCTGCCCAGGCGGCCGATCAACACGACCCGCTGGCCTTAGCACGAGAGCGCTTCCGGTTGCCGGAGAAGGTGATCTACCTGGACGGCAACTCCCTGGGCGCGCTGCCCAGACACGTCCCGGCCGCTGTCGCGGATGCCGTCGAGCGCCAGTGGGGCAATGACCTCATCTCGTCCTGGAACGGCAACGGCTGGTGGACGTTGCCGACGCGCACCGGCGACCGGATCGGCGCCCTCGTCGGCGCGGCTCCCGGTCGGGTGATCTGTGGCGACTCGACGAGCGTCCAGTTGTTCCAGGCGCTGACTGCCCTCGCGCGCATGCGAGCCGATCGCACGGTGCTCGTCACCGACGGCGATAACTTCCCCACCGATCAATACATCGCCGAGTCCGTGGCGAACCTGCTTGGGCTGACGCTGGTGCGAACGTCGCCGGCTCGCCTGAGCGACGTGCTCGACGACCACACGGCGGTGGTGTCCTTCAGCGCCGTCGACTACCGCACCGGAGAGCTCTGGGATGCGCGGTCGGTGACCTCCGCAGTTCACGATGCGGGGGCGTTGATGATGTGGGATCTCTGCCATGTCGCCGGGGCAGTGCCCTTCGCGCTGGATGCTGTCGGTGCGGACGCGGCGGTCGGCTGCTCCTACAAATATCTCAACGGCGGCCCTGGCGCACCCGCCTGGTTGTATCTTCCGGCACGCAACCAGGCCGCGGTTCTGCCCCTGACCGGGTGGCACGGACATGCGGATCCATTCGGGCTCGCGCCGGAGTATGTCCCTGCGCAGGGCATCGCCCGCGCTCGAATCGGCACGCCGCCAGTGCTCGGGATGCTCGCGCTGGATGCGGCCCTCGACATCTGGGACGAGTTCGACATCGCGGATGTGCGGGCGAAGTCGCTGGCGCTGACCGATCTCGCCATCGCCTACGCCGACAGCCACCTGAGCGCCTTCGACATCGAGGTCGTGACCCCGCGCGAACACGCACGTCGCGGCTCGCAAGTGGCGCTGCGCATGCCCCACGCCTACGAGGTAACCCAGGCGATGATCTCGCGCGGCGTGGTCGGCGACTTCCGTGCTCCGGACCTGCTGCGCCTCGGATTCGCCGCGCTGTACGTGACGTTCACCGAAGTCTGGGACGCGATGGAGCAGTTGCGCGAGGTGTTGGCGACTGCGGCCTTCGACGATCTCGCATACATCCGCAGCCCGGGCGCCGCCGTCACCTGAGGACGACGCTGCGGCTGTCCACAGCTTGCTCGTTTGTCGTGCGCCCGCGTCGCGCCGCTGGCAGGGTCCCTGTCGTACCAGTCACCCGCCTGAACCGAGGTACCCCGTGTCTATGACTGAAGCGCAATACGAATACGAGACCACCGAGGTGCTTCGCGAATTGCTGCGACGGGCCTCGCACTCGGAGACGGTTCGGCGCGGGGGCAGTGGCAACTACTCGCAGCTAGCCGTCGATCAGCTCGACGCTCTGCAGGCCAGGACCGGAGCCCGTCAGTTCGAGCCGGTGCTGGAGTCCTGCCACCTCGTGGTCGCCCTACCGGCCGAGGCTTGTGTGCTGTCCGACGACATCACCACCGAAGGCGGGACGTTGCACCGGCTGCGAGTACCTGGCGACCCGCCGCACAAGGTCTTCTGGACCTCGCTGAACGCCGACGGCCCCCGCATCGAAGCCATCTTCAGCCACGCTTTCGGCCCGCGCTCCGAGCCCTGTTGCGCCGAAAGCCCCGCCAGCGGGCCATCTGCTGCCGGGACATCCGCCGCTGACGGCGACGTCACCGATGCCGACTGGGGACGGCTGCGCGACGAGTTGCTCACTAAGCACCCCCACTGCCCGCAGTGCGGTGGCGAGTGGGATTTCGAGTTCGCGGTCGAGGAGGACGAGGGCGAGGTCGACGGCCGGCGGGCAATCTCCATCACGGTTGACTGCTCCGCGGCCATCGACGACGAGGACGATTCCGGCTCACCGATCCACTCCGGGGAGGGTGGCTGGATACAGCACCTGATGTATGTGGACGGGTGACCTGGGGCGGCGCGGTCCTATCCGCAGGCGCGCAGCTTCTCGACGCGGTCGGCCTTGGGCCAGCGGACGTGGGTGGCCCAGCCAAGCTTCTCGAAGAACCAGATCACGCGCGCCGACTCGTCGATCTGGCCGCGGAGCACGCCGTGGCGGGCTGCGGTCGGGTCGGCGTGGTGCATGTTGTGCCAGCTCTCGCCGAAGCTGAGGATGGCCAGCGGCCAGAAGTTCGTGCTCCTGTCCCGCGCGGCAAACGGCTTGTCACCGATGGTGTGGCACACCGAGTTGATCGACCAGGTGACGTGGTGCAGCACGAAGACGCGTACCAGTGACGCCCAGAAGAATGCCGACAGCGCACCCGTCCACGACCAGGTGATCAGGCCACCGAGCAGCGGGGGTGCTAGTAGGGACACGGCGAACCACAGCGGGAAGAGCCGGTCGACCCGCGCGATGTCGGAGTCCTGCATCAGATCCGGCGTGTACTTGTCGCGGTTGGTGTGCTCGACGTCGAACATCCACCCGATATGCGCGTAGCCGAAGCCTTTGAGCACGGCGGGCACACTCTCGCCGTAGCGCCATGGCGAATGCGGGTCGCCGTCGCGGTCACTGAACGCGTGGTGGCGTCGGTGGTCGGCGACCCAGCGGATCACGGGGCCCTCGATCGCCATGCTGCCGGCGATCGCGAGCGCGATGCGCAGGCCCCGATTCGCCTTGAATGACCCGTGCGTGAAAAACCGGTGGTAGCCGACGGTGATACCCAGGCCGGTGGGGATGTAGAAGGCAAGGAACAGAACGATGTCGGTCCAACCCAGGCCCCACCCCCACGCAACCGGAACTGCGGCGGCAAAGGCGAGGAAGGGCACGATCACGACGAGGTACAGAGCGAACTGCTCGCCGCGCCTTTTCGTGCCCTCGAATACCGGCTTGGTACCGGCGGTGTCGGGGCGTTCGTCCAGCAGGGTCATTTGTTGGCGTCTTCCTCGTGCGGCGCGATCCACGGGTGGTATCTAGTGGAATTGGTGCGGCGTCCATGGGAATGTTCGTGCCGGATGGGTCCAGCAGATTCCATCATGCTGGTTACCCGAGCGTAACTTACGTAGGCGTAGCCGCCAAGTGCCTCGGGTTATGCCGCCACGTGCCCTGAGTTGCCCGACCGCGCGATGTCGGGCCGCGCCGGTGCGATCGGTAGGCTGGCCTCGGTCCATCGGGGATGGGGTAATCGGCAGCCCGCAGGCCTTTGGAGCCTTGCAGTCTCGGTTCGAGTCCGAGTCCCCGAGCCACACTCGGTGCCGCTGATCCACCAGCAGTGCCGCTGATCCACCAGCAGCGCCGCTACGTCCGAAAGAGGTCCTCTCACCCGTGGCTGAGTCCCCCCTCACGGTCGTCGTTCTCGCCGCCGGCGAGGGCACTCGGATGAAGTCTGCCGGCACCGCCAAGGTGCTCCACGGTTTCGCGGGGCGCACGCTGCTCGCTCATGTCCTGGCGGCCGCGGAGCCACTCGGTGCCGAGAACACCGTGGTCGTCGTCGGTCACCGTCGAGACGAGGTGAGCGCTCACC
>JALYIL010000103.1 GCA_030775825.1 Actinomycetota bacterium | reverse complement strand
GGCCCGGATGTGGACCGGTGTGCTGGGGGTGACGAACCCGAACGGCACACTGGCGGCGTTGGCGCGGGCGGTGATGTCCTCGGCGAGCTCGCGCCGCACCTCGACCTCGACAACGACGCCGGCGCGGGTCAGCAGGAGTTCGGCCTCGCCGCGGACGTCGTGCTGGTTCCACGCTGACCGGGTGGCGGTGAGCCGGGCCAGCACCTCGACCGCGGCGGCGTCTCGGTCGAATTGTCCAACAGGCTGTTGGCCAATTGCGGCCGGCCGGGTCAGGGGCTGGTAGCCGAGATCTGCCAGCTCGTCGAGCCACCGGTCATGGGCGACGTTGGCCGGTTCGAGGTGCGCCTTGCCGGGGCGCTGCTCGGCCCACGCGCGGGCGTCCCACGAGCGGCGCACCGCCGGCCCAGGTTCGCGGTCGGGGTTAGCCGCCCGCCACTCGGCCTCATACCCCTCGACCTGTCCGGAGATCTGCTCGGCGCGTTTGCTGAACGCCTCGACGTAGCCGGCCAGTTGGCGCACCTCACCGGTCTCCGGGTCGAGGGTGAAGCCGTGCGCGGCCAGCGCCTGCCGGAAGGCCGGGTCGGCCATCACCGTGGCGTGCCCAATGCCTTGCACGGCGCCGATCGAATCGCGCACGGCGACCGAGTCGATGCCGCGCCACTTGCCGGCGGCCTGCACGCGGGCGTTGATCTGCAAGTGCAGGTGGCGGTGCGGATCGCCGGCGCGGCTGGTGTAGTGCCGCACCGAGACCGCTTCGAGCCGCTCAACCGGGGTGGCGACCTGGGCGCCGCGCGGCCCGACTCGGGTGGTGGCGTTCTGCGCTATCCAGCGCACAATCTCGGTCGCGGCCCGGTTCTGAGCGGCCTCGTAGGCGGCGGCGACGTCGGGGTGCAACTCGGCCGCGATCGACCACGACTTCGGGCCGTTCACCACGACCTCGGCGAACCGCAGCGCCTGCTCGTCTTGGCGGACCCGCCCGCGCAGTTCGCCGGTCTCCGGGTCGACCCCGGACACCCATGCTTCGTAGGCGTCGCCGTCCATCTGAGGCATCGCCCGGACCTGTCCATCTGCGGTCGCGCTGTACCGCTGCGCGAAGCTGGTCCCCTCAGCGAGATAGTAGTCATCAGCCCGGCCGCGTTCGGCCTCAACGTAGTCGCGGGCAGCGCGGGCCGAGCCCCTGTAGAACTTCACCCCACCGCGCAACGTCCCGCCCTACCCCGCTAGTCGTTCGTCGCCCCTGGCCGCCCCACAGACCAGTAGTGAGGTCACTCCGCTGACACGACCGGCGATCTACCATTGGTAGCATACGTGCTGTTAGAAATTGCGGTAAGAAGTAGGGGTGGTCGGATGTGGGTGAAAGGCTGCGTGTGGTGGTGCTGAATTAATGATCTGTAGTGGGTGGCAGGCGGGTGGATGGGATGGTGGTGTCATGGCGGCGACGAAGACAGGTAAGACCGGCCGCAGCGCGAAACGTGCGGCAGTGATCGAGCTCGCCGACGAACTGTTCGGCGAACGGCTCGACACTCCCCCGGACGCCGCACCGACCGGGCGTGAATCGACGCATGACAAGGCGCGGCGTGCGTTGATTCGCGAGCCGGGCCAGTGGGTGGTGCTCAACGCCCGGGTGAAACTGAGTGAGGCGGCGGCGCGGCGGATGGCTCGCTCCTACCAGCGGGCCAAACCCGCACGACTCGTACCCACGGCGACCGGCCGATTCGCGGCCCGCCCATTCGTCCGCGACGAGACGTGGCTGGTCGCTGCGGTATACGAGCCTGCTGCGGCGCGGCAGGAATAGGGGCGAAGCTGTCAGGCGACGAGCTCGCGCAGCCGCTGTACGTCGGCCGACAATCGCTCGATCGCGTGCTGCACAGTCTCCTCGTTGCGGGCGTTCAGGCCGGCGATCACCCATCCGCGGATCAACGCCGAGACCGGAATCCCACCCTGCTCGGCCAGCGCCTCGAGCTGGGCCAGATGCTCGGGCGAGAGCCGGGTAGCCACGGTGACGAGCTTGTTCGGCTGAGTCCACACTGTGCCCGCCGGCATCGGGTCGTTCATGGTGGCCTCGGCCTCGGCCGCGATCTGCTCCACGAGCTGCTTCGCGTCCTGCGTGCTCTCACTCATCGCTGTCCTCCTTGCTCGCCCGTTGATGTTCTCGATAGATCCGCAGGCCACTGGCGTTAGCCCGCCACCCGTTCGCGCCCCACCACGCCCCTGGCTTGTCTTCGCGGTGCACGAGGATCACAACCAGGACCGCCACCGCACCCGGCGAATAGCCGAGCACGCGGGCGCTCCTACCCGACGTGCTTGCCGGGTCCGGATCGACGAACACCAACCCGTCATCGGCTAGCGCCTGGCTCGCTTGCTCGACGCTGACCTCATGCTGCGACCACATGTGCTCGGCGCCGTGCCGCCAGTCAACCTCGAAACCCACCCCAGAAGTTTACCCAGGTAAACCTACGTCGTCAACAACTATTGACCTCAACCCAGTGCGTCAACTATTGTTGACGCTGCTGAGGTACCTAGGTAAGGAGGCTGGTGATGGGCTGGATCAGAGACGGCGCCTACGACCATGAGGGCTGGGTCGCCAACGTGCTCGCGGACGGCCGGGTCGCCGGTAGCAGCACCGGCGGCGGGGTGATCGTGCACGAGTTGGCCGGCGACGACGTCGTCGGCCGCGAGGTACGCCGCTACCCCAACACCGAGCACGTCGACATCGTGGTGCCATGGGACCAGGTCGCCATGTGGCGGGTCACCTGCCAGTGCGGGTGGACCGGCTCGGAGCGGCCCGCTGTCACCGACACCAAGTACGGCACCCGCGACTGCCCCGAGTCCCTCGAAGACTTCTGGGCCGCCCCGGAGTGGGACGACCACGTCGCCCCGTTCGCTGCGCTGGCCGACCTCGAGCAGCTCGTCGACCAGCTCCGCGACGTCGAGACCACCATCGAAGACAAGGTGCGCCTGGCCCGCGCCGGCGGCGCCTCCTGGAGCCAAGTCGGCCGGGCCGCAGGCCTGAGCAAGCAAGGCGCCCAGCAGCGCTGGGGCCATCTCGTCGCCGACCCGGTCGATGTCACGGCGCGAGTGCAGTGAGTGTTCCTGACGACCGCGACCGCCAGCCGCCGGGCACCGCGCCCGGCGTAGAGACTCGCTTTTTAACTGAGAGCGAATGGCGAAGCATGCGCCGGCGTCGAAAGCCCACGCATTGGCTGAATCTGCTTCGATCGGTCGCGCGCTACCTACGTTCTTAGCCCTCGGCAGCGCAGACTTCTCCGCGAGCAAAACAAGGCAGCCAACGAGAGTCATCTGAATCAATAGGTGGCCGGTCCAGTGGCGTTGGCCTGGCGCCATCTCGTCGACGACCTGGTCGACGTCACGGCGTAGTGGCGCTGTCTTCGTCGCCGAGCAGGTGCCGGACTGCCGTGGTGACGGCACCACGGCAGTCCGTCATGCCGTGGGCACCGCCGGGGTCGATGAGCGCGCGGACCGCCTCGCGGGTCAGGGCGTCGACCGCGGCAGCGGGCAGCAGCCGGCAGATGGGGAGATCGCGCGCGCGCACGGCGGCGACCAGCGCTGGGTAGCGTGAGCCTGCGACGTCACGCACGAGGTCCCCGAACACCTGCTCGTCCTCGATCTGCTGCGCCTGGGCACGCCGCTCGTCGGCCTTGGCCGCCGCATCGGCTCGCTGCCCGGATCGCACAGCGACATGGTGCGCACCTGGCGATGGCGAGGGCTGGCCGTGCTCGTCAACCCAGAAGCTCATCCGGTATCTAAGCCACCGCACCGGCATCCGTACCTGGGCGGTGTGCGGATGCGGCTGGCCGTCTGGGGTGTGGTCGAGTGCGTGCAGCAGCCAGCGCACGTTCCAGCCGAGCTCGGTGCGGGCTAGCCACGGTCGTAGCTCGCTGCGCAACGCCAGCGCGGACGCCGGACGTAGTGCCGGCGCGGCCGCTTGCAGGGTCTCCACGAGGGCCAGGCGCTCGAACCGTGAGCCGGCGACGGCGGTCCGCGGCCACTGTGGTCTGCCCCGCTTGTCGCTGCGTCTTTGTTCGGCGACCAGATCGGCGAGCGTGGTGGGCTGGGTCGCGCGCGCGCCCGCGTAGGGGTTTTTCTTAAGATCAAAAGCTAAGAACGTAGGGGTCTCACTTTCTTCCACAGACTCCAGCGGCTGCAGGCCGGTCGAGGCCTCCACTGCGGCCGCGGGTGGCGCCGGCACGCACAGCACGTACAGCGCTGCCCGGTTGCCGGCGTCGGCGTCGAGCGCCATCGGCGCGAACCTCGGCGTCGTCCCAGACTCGACCACACCGAGCAGGCCCCGCAGCCGTAACCAGCGCAGCCAACGGGCCACCGACGCCCGCGACAGGCCCGTGCGCTCCTGAAGTACCGGCCAGGTCGGCCGCGCCGTCAGCGTCGACCACGACGCCGTCGATGCCACCACCCACGCCACCGCCCGCACATGCTCTAACGCGTCCACGCGCAACACCGAGGTGTCCGGATGCTCATCAACCGCGCGCAGAAACGCACCCTGCGAACCAGCCACCGCGGCGCCAGCGGGAACCGCTGACGTGACTACCCCAGCCGGGCCGGCCGGGAAATGGGGCAATCCGGATTTCGGCGTGTCAGAGGCGGTTCTGGTTTCCAGATGTCGGTCCGTCGTCGTACAGTGAGCAGGCAGCACAAAGCCTCCTGATGGGCAGTCAGGGAGATGTGTTCGCCGGGGTAGGTGTTATCAGCACCGAGCCGGCATCAGATGTGGCAACAGGCGGCGGTGACCCTCGCGGGTGCCGCCGCCGCTGCGTTTAGGCGCTCCTGTCGAGTGGCCTCTCCTCGTCTTCGGTCGGCAGGGTCAGTTGGTCTCGGTTTTTCCGTGGCGCCCGCGGGTCGAAACGCGGCCGGATCCGACCGAACAGTTGCAGCTCGATGTACTGCTGAACCGGTAGGCCAGCGGCCGCCGCCAGCTGGCCAAGTTCCGCGTGCTGCTCGTCATCCATCCGCAAGTTGAAGCTGTGCGGTGTCGTCTTCAGCCTCATGCGACCGATCCTGCCGTCGCGGTACCGCACTACCTGCGCGCCACGCCGGTGGACCCTCGATGAGTTCTTGAACGTTGAGGGTGTGCTGTCCCAGACTCGACGGGTTTCCGGCATGGGTCGCGTTACCGGAAACCGTCAGGGTTGCCCGCCAAGCTGGACCCATGCGAGTAGCGACATACCTGCGGGTATCGACGGGTGATCAGGTGCGGTCCGGTCTCGGCATGGAAGCTCAACGAGCAGGGTTGGTACTGGCCGCCGAGCGCGCGGGTTGGGATCTGATCGCCGAGTTCGTTGACGAAGGCATCTCGGGTCGGGTCCCCTGGATCGAGCGTCCGGGTCTGGCGGCCGCGGTGCGGCTCGTCGGGACGGGCGGGGCCGATGCGGTGGCGATCGCGCGTCTGGACCGTCTTGCTCGCCGCGTCGAGGACGCGCTGCAACTCGTCCGCCAGCTGGGCGCCGGCCTCATCTGCCTCAACCCTTCGATCGACACCACGTCGGCCACCGGCTGGTTCGGGCTCACTGTGCTCGCCGCCGCCGCGGAGCTGGAGTCGACGCTGGCCAGCGAGCGCACCCGCGCGGCGATGATGGCCAAAGCCGCCAGGGGTGAACGAATCGGCCGCCCACGCTCGTGCCCTGATGAGGTCCTCGACGAAGTCCTGGAGTTGCGCGCCGCCGGCGGGACGTTGGTGGCGATCGCGGCTGCGATGAACGCTGCCGCGGTTCCGACACCAGCAGGGTCACCGCGCTGGTGGCCATCGCACGTGTCGCGGCTCCTGCGAACACAGGACGCCCGCACGGTCGGTCGTGTCCAGGGGTGGCCCGCAGGGTCATCGACGCGCAGCAGCGCTAGCCCATCCGGGAAGGCTTAAAGCCCGACGAGAGGGGGGAAAAACCTATGCTGGCCACGGGGCGGGTCTTCAGAGACTCAGATGGCCGCGGTCGAGGCGAACGGGTTCATCGGCATCGTGGAGCGGTCATCGAACGGATGGGGTCATCGAGGTATTGGACTTCGGTGTCCCGCCGTCGCTGGCGGCCCACTCATACAGGGCCAGTGCCGTCGCAGTAACCCGCCGCCGTCCCCAGTCGCCGCCGTGGCTAGGCGAGCCACTTCGCGGACTTGTAGATCGCGCGGCGAAGCTGGTTCGCTCGAATGTTCATGCGCATGCGAAGGCGAAGACGCTTCCAACGTCCACAGGTGTTCTCTAACTCGACACGAAGCGGACCAAGCTCCCGATCCAATGCTTCATTGAAAATTTCATCCGGTCTTCGCATCGTCGAGCCGCCCTGGAATTTCGGTGTCAGCTGTTGGGCTGCCTTGATAGCCGAGCCTACTCATCCGTCTTGGCTCGCTTACGAACCGAGACGGTGCGCAGGTATATGCCGACAGTCGCAAGTCCCATTGCGACGAGCAATCCAAGCAGCATGAAGGTAACGATATGACCCTTGCCGCTTATTGCTCCGCGATGGACCTCTTCCAAAACTACCCCTGTGACGGCACAGTCCGCGAAGAACAAGATGACTAACCAGAGGCCAATCCGTTTAAGAATTATTTCGGTCATTCTTCGTTATCCACCGAACGCTTTGACCAGGTCACTGATCCCGGCATCGGCTGATCCTCCGAGTATCGCAGCACCGGCCGCGAAACTCGCATCCGTCCGTGTGGCCATGGCGAGAGCATGATGCGGTTACGCACGTCCTCGTCAATCGCGGTGGCGTGACTTGGCGAATTGTCGGACGCCACCAACGAGCATCGCGACAAATAGTCCAATTATTGCAATTACCCCCACCGCGCACACGAGGAACAACGCATGCAGGAAACGGTCGCCGATATTCGGCGCTGGCACAAATACCGCGACGGCGACGGCCGCTACGGTCAGGGCCACGAAATACGCGGCTCCAAGCCGTTGGCCAAGCCTTGCCATGTCGCGATTGCTCCTAGGTCTGAGATGCGAGATAGCCGCCGAGTGCTAGGCCGCCCAACGTGAGTGCCCCAAACGCAACGACTCCGACGCCAATCCCAAACGCGACCAGCCCCACAGCGCTTCCGATCACATCTAGTGCGCCGCTGAAGCCTTCGAAGGCTCCGGCAGCACCAATGAAGTTGTTGACGTCGTAGGCGACGGTGATGCCGTTGCCGTTACGGTCCACATCCTTGGTCATCAGGCCGCTGGAGTTGAAGGTGAGTTTCTCCGAGCTGGCGTGATAAGTCAGCGTCCAGCCGCCGCTGATCGCGGCAAGATCAGCATTCAGCCCGGGCGGCGAGACGTAGGCGCTGCCGTTGTAGTGGAAGTAATTCGCGTACGCGGCGCCGCGTAGCCCGACCAGCATCAGCGACGAGTCGGGGAAGCCGCCCAGAACGTAGGTGTCGATGCCCGAGGTCAGGGTCCAGCCCCACCCGACCGAGCCGTAGTAGCCGCCGTAGTTGAAGTTGTAGTCCCGGCTCACGTTCAGGGCCTGCCCGACGCTGGATTCGGCGTAGTCGGTGGCCGAGACTCGGGCGGTGGAGGCGAACGGGTTCATGGACACCGTGGAGCGGTCATCGACCGGATGGGTGGTCAGCGTGTTGGATTTCGGGGCACCGCCGGAGGCCCAGTCATACAGACCGGTCCCGTCGTAATAGCCCGCGGCCGCCCAGTCATAGCCGCCCTGGATCATCAGCTGGCCGTTGCCGGCGCCGGTAAGAAACACCTCGTTCGCGTCCTGACCCCACGCCGTGGGCACGATCCCTTGGCGCCAATCGCTGCCATCCCACATCCACTGATCATTGTAGGTCGAGGTCGCGTCCACCCCGCCGAACAGGACGTTGCGACCCAGCGTCGGGTCGTAGGCGAAGCCCATCCCGCCCCGGGCGCCGGGGTAGTGCACCGGGGAGGCCTGCGTCCAGCCGCCTGACCCATACAGCCAGGTGTCGCCCAGGTAGGTGCTAGTGCCGGTCAGCCCGCCGTAGAGCACCATGTTGCCCGCGGTTTGGTCATAACTCAGCCCCACATCATCACGAGCGGTGAGCGCGGGCGGGGTGGTGACGCTGGCCCAGGTGGTGCCGTTCCACAGCCAGGTGTCATTCAGGTACCCGCCGGTGGAGCAGCCACCGAACAGCACAATCTTGCCCAACGCCGGGTCGTAAGCCATAGATGCCCACCGCCGCGCAGGTGGCGACGTCGCCGGAGTCAGATGGGTCCAGGTCGTGCCGTTCCACGACCACGTGTCATTCAAATACCCGGTGCCGAAGCCACCGAAAAGAATCGTGGTGCCGGTCGCGGTGTCATACGCCATCGTCGCGCCATCGCGAGCCGGCGGCGACGTCGCCGGGGCTTTCAACGTCCAGGTGGTGCCGTCCCAGGTCCACGTGTCGCCGGCGGTCGCGCCGGCCGAGGTGTGGCCGCCGAACAAGATATCCAGATTGTGCGTGCCGTCGTACGCGCCGGCCGCGTACAACCGCGCGCCCGGGCGTGAGGTCGTTGAGGGCACCGGAACCAGCCCGGGCGCCTGATACTGCGTCGCGCCCGTCGTCACCGCCGCCGGACGGACCCCCGCAGGCGCGATC
>JALYIL010000102.1 GCA_030775825.1 Actinomycetota bacterium | reverse complement strand
GCCCTGACTAGGGGCGGGGGATATCTAGTCAGGGCGGACGCATCGTTCGTCTTCGATCCCGGGTAGCTGAAGCCCGCAAATCCTTCGTCAACTAACAAGAATCTTAACCGGGCATTCGACATTGGCGCGGTCTGCGGTGGCCCGACATTCTGGGACCAAGGGCGTAGCGGACCGGGCCGTCTGGCGCGCAGGCGATGGGGCTGCGCGCGGCGAGGGCTTCCTCGAACGCTCCAAGCCGAGGGTCAGCCGATCGCAGTCCCGAACAGGTGACCGATCGCGTAGGTGAAGCCGAGTCCGAGGGCACCGCCGATGACGACTCGTCGCACGGCAGGTAGAACGTAGCTGCCCCCGATGCGCGCTCCCGCCGCCCCGGTCATCGCGAGCGCGATGAGGACGGCCCCGAATGTGATGGGTATCCGAAGGTGGGTTGGGGGGAGCAGAACGGCGAACATTGGCAGCAGGGCGCCGAGGGTGAATGACAGTGCCGACGCTGCTGCAGCCTGTACGGGGCTGACGATGTCGTCGGGGTCGAGGTTGAGTTCGGCGTCCAGGTGCGCGGCCAGGGGGTCGTGCGCGGTCAGTTCCTCCGCGACCGTTCGTGCCGTGGACGGGGTCAGTCCCTTGGCCTCGTAGATCGCCGTGAGCTCGGCGAGCTCGTCGTCGGGGGTGTCGCGCAGCTCCTGCTTCTCCTTGCTGACCAAGGCGTGTTCGCTATCGCGCTGACTGCTGACGGATACGTATTCGCCCAGCGCCATGGATACGGCACCTGCGACGAGGCCAGCGATGCCAGCCGTGAAGATCGGCCCGCGGGCCGGCGTGGCACCGGCCACGCCGACGACGATTCCTGCCACGGAGACGATGCCATCGTTGGCTCCGAGCACTCCTGCCCGTAGCCAGTTGAGCTTGGAGGCCTGACCACTCGAATGGGCTTCCCCGGGATGGGTCGCTTCCCCGTGGGCAACCGCCTCGACCTGATCGGGCGTCGGTTCCTGATCTGCGCTCACCACCACATCCAAGGTACCTGCACGGCTCGCGGGAGGCTCGGCCACCCGGCCTGCTGTTGGCGCGCTCGAGCTCCGTACGAGCCCATCGCGACCCCGCCGGGGCGCCCGAAAAATCGGCGTGCTGCGGATTGGGACCGGCAGCGGCGCTCGTGGTGGCGGCAGCCTAAGGATGACTCAGCCGAACAGCGGAAAGCGATCGGCCCGACCACCGAGTTCGGCGCGTTCGGCGTCCTCGATCGGCAGCCGTCCAGTACCGATCCGGATGTAACGGACGTCCTCCCATCTCAGCGGCATGGGCTCGCCCAGCAATCCGTCCAACACGCGGCGGATCTCAGCGAGCACAGGCGTCGCCGGCGGCTCGGCAAGAACGGGTTCAAGGTCCAGCTGGTGAACGCCAGCCTCTACTGCCAGGGTGCTCATCAGCGCGTTGGCGGTCATCGTCGCGCCCTGCGTCGTGATCACGAGGGATGGATCGATCCCGCGTGCGCAGCTCAGCACGGCGCGTGCCGTCCCCAGGTACAGATCGGCCGGCCCACGGACCGATCCCCACGCACTGGCCATGATCCGAGTACCCCGCAGACCGGCCTGTGCGCCGGCGGTTCCTGGCTTCCAGTGCGACCAGTACGAGATTTCGTCGGTATCGACCGGACTCGAGGCCGGCGTCGCGAACGCGACGAGCGCGCGTTGGCAGTCTGACGCGAGATGGAACAGCAGATCGCGCGCTGTCCAACCCGGCAGGAGTGTGGGGGTCCACCCGGCTACGTCATCTACCTGCTCGGCGAACGCGAGCAGGGGACGATAGGCAAGCTCAAGCAGCTCATTTGCACACACCCAGCAAGTCTTGCCCCTGCACGTACGAGGCACTGCGGCGGGAGGGCACCGGCGAGACCGAGGACACCTACCGCAGGCCGAGCGACGCCGCGTCGAGATCGGAATCGAGAGCGACTTTGAGGAACGCGAGTAACCGCCGTTCGCTGCCGTCGAGAAGTTGCTGGCGCCGCGGAGCGCTGGCCTGCAGGCGTTCGCGGAAGGTTCCATCCGTGAACGCCGACAGGACGTGCGGGTGGATATAGTGATCTCGCGCCACATCCCGCGTGTTGCCCAGGATCTCCGCGGCCACGTCGATGGCTTGCAGGGCGGTGCGCTCAGGGTCGTCGGTGGAATTCAGATGGTCCTCCAGATAGCGAAATGCCGCATGGGTTCCTCGCCACGTCCGGAAGTCCTTGGCAGTGATGTGCTCGTCGGTCAGCGCTTCCAGTAGCGCGTTGACCTCGGCGGAATCGACCGCCTTGCCGTCGATAGTGAACACCCTTCGCTTGCGATGTTGCTCCAACTTCGTGATCACCCGGGCGATCTGGCGGTCGTCGATGACCAGATCTGCCTTCTTGCCCGACTTGGCCGGGAAGGTCATTCGGACCTGGCCCCGGCTCACCTTCACGTGCTTCTTAGTCAAGGTGGAAAGCCCGAAACTGTCGTTCTCCTCGGCGTAGACCTCGTTGCCTATTCGGACCGCGCAGGTGTCGATGATGCGCACCATTGCGGCTAGTACCTGATCGCGATCCAAGGTGCGCCGTCGCAACTGGGAATCCACATATCGGCGGATTGTCGGCAGCTGCTCGCCGAAGGTGATGAGACGGTAGAAGTTGAGCAAGTCGCGTAGCTCGCGCCAACGGGCGTGGTAGATGTACTGCTTGCGTCCTCGGTCGTCCTCCCCAACCGCCATGATGTGGCCACTGTCGTCGGGACATATCCAGACGTTGCGCCAAGCCGGTGGGATGGCGAGGGCCATGATGCGCGCCTTAGCCGCAGCGTCAGACAGCAGTCGATTGCTCGAATCCCGATAGCCGAATCCGCGGCCCCTCCGCAGCCGGCGGATGCCGGGGCTTTCGTCGGTGACGTACACCAGTCCGGCGGCGCTCGCGCACGCCTGCGTGTCCCGATACAGCTCGGCGATGCGCGCGCTGAGATCGTCGGGGGCGCTCGGCGAGAGCAATTCGGCGCACTCGCCGGTCGTGATGGCCATGCCCTGTCATGCCCAAAATGCCGCCGGCGCACACACCGTTGGTTCGGCAAAGGGGCTGCCCCACCCCCGACTTCGCCACCCCCGGGGGGACTTCGCCTGCCGGCGACACGGTGGTCCGGATCGCCGCGCTCACCGGACTTGGCGGAGTTCGCGCGCGAATCGGGTCATCTCGGCCGCCAGGATGGCCGGCGCTCGTCGGGGCAGGTTGTGTCCGCCTCCGCTGGTCAGGGTGAGCGTCGAGTTCGCGATGCCGGCCTGGAGAGTGGCGGCGTGGCGACTGGAATCATCTTGTCGGCGGCGTCGGCGGCGTCGGCGAGGATCAACGTTGCGACGGTGAGCTGGCCGCACCGTGGTCGTGGCGCGCGTTTGCCCACGTTTCCCAGTTGAGGAATTCGTTCGGGTCGATGCGCCGCCGACGAAGCCGTGCGAGGCCGGCCAGCGCGGTGGCCGCGAGCCGCGGGGTCAGCCACCACGCGGCGATCGCACATGGGCCCCGCTATCGGCGCCGCCAATAGCCTGTCCCATCCGTCCAGGCAACCGGGCCCGATGCTGGCGACAAGCACCAATCCGCGCACGCGTTCGGGGTATGCGACAGCCGCCGTGATGGCCATCCCGCCGGCGTAGGAATGGGCGACCAGAATCGCCTCGGCAATGCGAGCATGGTCCAGTTCGCCGATGAGCCATCGCGCGTTGTCCTCGAACGTCCCTGCGGGCAACGGGTTTTCCGGTAACCCGGACGGTCCAATGCCAGCGACGGGAGCCTCGCCGGTAACGCACGAACGACAGCGTCCCGATCCGATCGTGCCCCAGGCTGGCCGTGCAGCAGAACCAACACAGGCTCGGGGCCAGGATCAATCCAAGGCATCGGCGCCACAGAGACCACCGCCACGCGAGAGCCGACAACCCGGGACAGTCAGGTCGAGGGAGACCCGGAATCGTCGTCCGGACGCGGCTGCGTGTCGCGGGCCTGCCGCCGCTGCTCTTCGGCCCGCGCCCTGAGCGTGGACAGGAACTCCTCGTCGTCGTCGGGATTGCTGGCCACAGGTCTGTTGGCGCGTGCGTTCGGGATCCGACCGACCCGCTGACCGGCCGCACCGTCCCAGGTGTGGCCCGCAACCAGCCACGCGATCGAACCGAGATCAACCAACAGAAGCACAACTAACAGCCAGATGCCCTTGGGAAGGGTTCTGCACCGGCTGGCCGGTGTGGTCAACACGTCGACAATGCAGAAGATCCACAACCCGATGAACATCAGGCCTGCGAATCCGTCGAACAGCACCATCAGAAAGCGTCTCCTCGGCCGTGGGCGTAGCACCAGTGTTGCGCATTTGCGGCCAAGGGGGGTCAACGGGCACGGTAACCTCGCGACCGTGCCCCGGATCGCCGATCTGATCGCCATCCTCGATGGCTGGTTCGACCCGCGCTGGGCCGAGCCGTGGGACGCCGTCGGCCTGGTATGCGGCGATCCAGCCGAACCGGTTGACCGGATCCTGCTGGCCGTCGATGTGGTGCCCGACACCGTGACAGAGGCAATCCAGACCTCAGCTCAGCTTCTGGTGACGCATCACCCGCTCCTGCTCACGCCCGTGCATGCCGTACCGGCCAACGACACGAGGGGTTCGCTCATCCATCAGATGATCCGAAGCGGCGTCGCCCATTTCGTGGCCCATACCAACGCCGACGTCGCCGATCCAGGCGTGTCCGATGCCCTCGCCGAGCGGATCGGATTGCTGGAGTACACACCCCTGGAGATCCAGTCCGGCGAGCCTCTGGAGAAGCTTGTCGTGTTTGTCCCCGCTCCCGAGGCGGCGGCGCTCATCGACGCGCTGGCCGCGGCCGGCGCGGGCGCGATCGGCAACTATGACCGGTGTGCCTGGTCCGGTGAGGGAGTAGGCACGTTCCGCGCGCGCGAGGGGGCGAGGCCGGCCACCGGTCGAGTCGATGAGATCGAGACGGTTGCCGAGACGCGCGTCGAGATGATCGTCCCAGCTGCCCGTCGCGTCCCGGTCGTCGCAGCGCTTCGGGCGGCGCACCCCTATGAGGAGCCGGCGTTCGACTTGCTCTCCCAGGCGCCGCTGCCAACGACTCGCGGCATCGGGCGGGTGGGGCAACTGTCCGCCCCGATGCCGCTAGCCGAGTTCACTGCGCACGTGGCGCAGGTACTGCCAGCGACCACGTGGGGAGTGCGCGCGGCCGGAAACCCGGACCGCGAGATTCGTCGCGTCGCCGTCTGCGGGGGCTCGGGAGGGCAGTACGCGCAAGCGGCTCGGCGCGCCGGGGCAGACGCCTTCCTCACGTCTGATCTCAAGAACCACGCGACCCTGGAGGCGGTGATCGAGCGCAGCGGCGCCGCTATCGGCGGGATGGCCATCGTCGATGCTGCCCACTGGGCCACCGAAGCCCCGTGGCTGGATGCGGTAGCGGCTCGATTGCGTGGCGAGCTCGGCACTACGGTTGAGGTGCGAGTCTCGCGGCGTGTCACCGATCCGTGGACGCTGCATGCCCTGTCTGGAGAGATGAGTCCGATCCGCACGTGAATGCCGACCACTCCGCACAACTACGACTGCTGGACCTCCAAGCAGCCGATACAGCGCTCGCCCAACTCGCCCACCGTCGCAAGACGCTGCCCGAACTTGCCGCGATCGCTGAACGGGACGCGCGATTGCAGAGCTTGCACGACGAGCTCGTCGACGCCGAGACCCGGCTCAGCGATGTCGTCGCCGAACAGCGCCGTCTCGAAAGTGATGTCGACGCTGTCCGTTCCCGCGCCTCGCGCGACGAGCAGCGCTTGCAATCGGGTGGCCTTCCGGCGAAGGAACTCGAAAGTCTTCAGCACGAGCTGACGACTCTGGCCCGTCGGCAGGCGACTCTGGAGGACGAACTACTGGAGGTCATGGAAAGGCACGAAGACGCCGACGGCGCCGTGTCCCTACTCACCAAACAGCGCGAGGCACTGGAGTCCGAGCGCGCCGACTTCCTCGTTTCCCGGGACCTTATCTTCGGGGAGATCGATGCCGCCACGCGTGAGCGCACTGCACAACGCGCGCTGACAGAGGCTCAGATACCAGCTGATCTGCTCAATGTCTACGAGCGAGCCCGTGAGCACAGCGGCGGCGTGGGTGCGGCGGTCCTGCGCCAGCGCAGGTGCGAAGGTTGTCATATCGAACTGTCCGGCAGCGAGCTCGCCTCGGTCCGCTCCGCGGCGCCCGACGAGGTCGTGCGGTGCGATAACTGTCGTCGAATTCTCGTGCGCACCGACGAGTCCGGGCTGTGAGACGTCTGCGGCGTCGACGGATTCTGCGGTGCCGGTGACCCGCGTCGTGGTCGAGGCCGACGGTGGCTCGCGCGGCAATCCGGGACCAGCAGGGTACGGAGCGGTCGTCCTTGACGCCGAAACCGGCGATGTACTCGCTGAGCGCAGCGAGTACATCGGAGTGGACACCAACAACGTCGCGGAGTATCACGGGCTGATAGCCGGTCTCAAGGCGGCTGCCGAACTCGGCGCGAGCTCGGTCCAGGTTCGATTGGACTCCAAGCTCATCGTCGAACAGATGTCCGGGCGCTGGCAGGTCAAGCATCCGTCGATGCGTCCGCTGGCCCGTGAGGCCGTCGCCTTGCGCAGCAAGTTCGACGACGTCACCTTCGAATGGATACCGCGCGCGCGCAACACACGTGCTGATCGGCTTGCCAACCAAGCGATGGATCGCGCCGCCGGGACGGCGGACAAAGGCCGTTCCGCGGCGCCCAAGGCCCCGTCGCAACAGGCTATGTGGATGCCGCCGTCCGCGACACCTACGCGCCTGCTGTTGGGGCGCCACGGATCGACCGAGCATTCTGCCGAGAGGCGGTTCTCCGGTCGCAACGAACTTCCGCTCAGCGAGCTGGGAAGGGGGCAAGCTGTTGCGTTGGCCAGCCGGCTGGCGTCCGTAGGCACGATCTCAGCCATCGTGAGCTCACCGCTGCTGCGCTGCGTGCAGACCGCCGAAGCTGTCGCCGCGAGGCTCGGGCTCGATATCGGTGTCAACGACGATCTCGCGGAGGTCGACTTCGGAGCATGGGAAGGGTTGACCTTCGCTGAGGTTGAGCGCTCGTATCCGGCTGAGATTGCTGCCTGGCTGGTCTCCGACGCCGTGGCCCCGCCGGGCGGCGAATCCTTCGCTTCGGTCGCTCGCCGCGTGAGCCGTGCCCGCGATGCCATCCGCGCAGCGCATCCCGGACAGGTGCTGGCTGTGGTCACCCACGTGACCCCGATCAAGACACTGATCCGGTTGGCCCTGGATGCGCCGGCGGCGAGCCTGTTCCGCATCCACCTCGATACGGCGTCGCTGTCCAGCATCGATTACTTCGGTGATGGCAACTGCTCAGTACGCCTGGTCAACGACACCGCTCACCTGACAACCGCCATGCAGCACTAGGCGCCTCAGGCGGCCCGCGTCAGTAGTCCGTTATGCTGCCGAGCAATGCGGTGCCCTCGAAGACACCCAGTTGCTCGTTGTAGAGCTCCAGGCCGAGCCCGTTCGGGTCGCGGAAGTAAAGGCTGTCATCGGCGCCGCGGTCAGGGCCGAGATACTCGATGTGCGCTTGGTCGAGACGTTGCTTCGCGCGGCTGAATTGATCGGCGGACACCGAGATCGCCATGTGCTGCAAGGCGCCGATCGTCTCCTGGAACGGCGGGTGATCGTGACCGGGAAAGTCGAAGAAGCCGAGCAGGTTGCCATTGCCGATATCGAAGAAGAAGTGGGTCGAGCCAGCGTAGTCGCGGTTCTCAACGAGCTCGACGAGAGGGAAACCGAGGAAGCCTTGATAGAACCGGATCGTCTCTTCGACGTCCTTGCAGATGAATGCGGCATGGTGCACACCTCGCGCGGTGCTCGCCGGTCGCTCACCGGATTCGCGCAGGTACGTCGCGCGCAGTCGCTCGCGGTGGGCCCGTATCGCGTCGAGCTCTGGACCTACCGGTTGTGGCATGGTTCCCCCCGCACGGTCGTCGTCGTCAGTTCGAGCGTAGCGACTGTGCCGCGTAGCATTCACTGCGCGGCGGACGAGCCGAACGGACGGCCGCGTCGAGGTCTTCAGATCTCGCCGAGGAAAGTCCGGGCACCACAGGGCAGGGTGGTTGTTAACGGCAACCCGGGGCGACTCGCGGGACCAGTGCCACAGAAAACAGACCGCCAGTGCGCATGCGTGCTGGTAAGGGTGAAACGGTGGTGTAAGAGACCACCAGCGTTCCGGGTGACCGGAGCGGCTAGGTAAACCCCACCCGGTGCAAGGTCGAGAAGAATCACCTTGGGAACAAGGTGATTCGCGCAGACGATCGAGGGCGGCCCGCCCGAGTCTGCGGGTGGACCGCTAGAGCCTGCCGGCAACGGCAGGCCGAGATGGATGGCCGTCTCTCGCGACGAGAGTTGCGAGAACAGAACCCGGCTTATGTTCGACTCGTCCGCCGCCCAAACCAGATCGCGCTTCGTGTCTCATGACGCTACGCAGACGTACTTGATGTTCATCGCGCAGCTTGGCCCTCGTTGCTCGCGAGCGCGTTCGCAGATGTGGCGCGCGTGCACACCACGTGCGCGCACAAGCGCGACGCGCGTTTGCATTGCAGAACTTGCGGAAACTTTTTCAGCGCGGCGTTGCCGGATTCTGCTTCCGGATGCCTGTGGAATGAACGAGAACACACTTATGGCATAAGGGTATTGTTCCGCGTCCAACGGAATCGCAGAGATCTTCGGCGCTATGAGCCGCGTTCGGCTCGCACAACATAGACGGCGTGGCGTGTTGACGGTTGTAGGTGCGGCATCGTCCACTTGATCGCGACGAATGAATATTCGTTGACAGCCGCCTAGGAGGCACACGAATGACCGCACCGAGAAGGCCGGCCAAGAAGGCCGCAAAGAAGGCTCCGGCCAAGCGCGCAGCTGCGAAGAAGGCTCCCGCGCGCAAGGCTGCAGCGAAGAAGGCTCCGGCCAAGCGCGCAGCTGCGAAGAAGGCTCCCGCGCGCAAGGCTGCAGCGAAGAAGGCTCCAGCCAAGAAGGCCGCCGCCAAGAAAGCTCCCGCGCGCAAGGCTGCAGCGAAGAAGGCTCCAGCCAAGAAGGCCGCCGCCAAGAAGGCTCCGGCCAAGCGGGTTGCGGCCAAGAAGGCTCCAGCCAAGAAGGCCGGCGCGAAGAGAGCTCCAGCCAAGCGCGCGCGCTGATCAGCACCGCCGACCAACCAGGGTCGGTAACCGCCAGATAGCTACACAGAGTCGCCGGTGCACCTTTCGATCTCGCCGCATTGGGGGGCGAATCTAGAGGTGCCCGGCGATTTCTCTGTGCTCGCCCAGACTTCGCCGGACGAAGTGCGTATCGTCGCCGACCTTAACCGCGCTGATGATCAGTGGTACTCGTGCTCGGCGGACGGGTAGGCACCGCTACGTACGTCGTCGCCGAAGCGGGCGGCGGCCTCGCCCAGGATCTCAGCGACATTGGCGTATTCCTTGACGAACTTCGCAGGCTTACCTTCTCCGCGCAGTCCGGCCATGTCCTGCCATACGAGGACCTGGGCGTCACACGCCGGTCCCGCTCCGATGCCGACCGTCGGAATGTTCAGGGCGCGGGTCACGTCCGCCGCTACCTCGGACGGTACGACCTCGAGCACCACCGCAAAGGCACCGGCGTGTTGCAAGGCCTTCGCATCCTGCACGAGGCGATGGGCGGCCTCGTCGCCGCGACCCTGGACGCGATAGCCGCCGAACGCGTTGACCGACTGCGGCGTGAGACCGATATGCGCCATGACCGGAATACCCGCAGAAACCAGTACCTCGACCTGGTTCGCGACCCGCAGCCCGCCTTCGAGTTTGACCGCCTGAGCGCCGCCCTCCTTCATGAAGCGCGACGCGGTTTCCAGCGCCTGTTGGGCCGAAGCTTGATAGGTGCCGAACGGAAGATCCGCAATGACCATCGCGCGCTTAGTGCCGCGTACCACGCCGCGCACGAGCGGCAGCAGTTCGTCGACAGTCACCGGGACGGTGGTGTCGTAGCCGTAGATGACGTTCGCCGCCGAGTCGCCGACGAGCAACACGGGTACTCCCGCGGCGTCGAACACACGTGCGGTCGAGTAGTCGTAGGCCGTGAGCATTGCCCACCGCTCGGCGCGATCCTTGGCCGCTTGTAGATCTCGAACGGTGATCCGTCGGTTCGGGACGCCGCCGTACAACGTGGTGTCGGTCATGCCTAATGCCTCACTTCTCTCCTCGGGGCCGGCTCGCCGGTACCCGGGCTCATCACGTGGACAAGGGCAATGGTGCGCCGATTCGACCCCGTTGTCTGTACCTGGGAAGTGAGATGGGCCTCATTTCCCGCTGCTGAGGGGCATTCGCGTCCCCTATTCGGGGGCTCGCCAACGGTTAGTGATCGGTAACCGCCGGTCCCGCCCGAACGCCTTGAAACTGATTTTCGGACCAGGCGGGTACTGCCGACGCTTCCACTCCGCGCCGTCGATCAGGTCCGCGATCCTGGCGACCAGCTCGCGATCGAAACCGTCAGCCACGATCGTCTCGACATCGGCGTCCTGGTCGACGTAGCGGCCGATGATCGCATCAAGCTGCGTATAGTCCGGAAGCGAATCGGTATCGAGCTGGCCTGGCCGCAGCTCGGCCGATGGCGGTTTTGCGATCGAGTTAGGGGGGATCGGCGGCGTCTCACCGCGCGCTCGGGCCAACTCGTTTCGCCATCGGGCGATCGCCCACACAAGTGACTTGGGAACGTCCTTGATCGGCGCGAAGCCGCCGACCGCATCGCCGTAGATCGTCGAGTAGCCCACCGCGAGCTCGCTCTTGTTTCCAGTAGCGAGCACGAGGTGGCCTTCTGCGTTCGACAGCGCCATCAGCGTCGTCCCGCGCACCCGAGCCTGCACGTTCTCTTCCGCCAGACCCGCAAGCGACAGCGACGACACGAACGCGTCTACCATCGCGGCGATGGGCACGACCCGGTAGTGGGCGCCAAGGCGCCGCGCGAGGTCGGCGGCATCCGACCGCGAGTGGTCGGAGGAGTACGCGCTCGGCATCGATATGCCGAAGACATTCCCGCCGCCGATCGCGTCGGCCGCCAACGCGGCAACCACCGCCGAGTCGATACCTCCTGACATGCCGAGTACCACGGAGCGGAACCCATTCTTGGCAACGTAGTCCCGCAACCCCGTGACTATCGCCCCCCATACTTCCGCCTCGTCCGACAGCGGCGCGGCGACGGACGCCTGCTGTGTCCTGACAGGGGCAGCCGCAGCCGCGCGACGAGCCGTTGGCGCCGCGGAGGTGAGTCTCGTCACGCTCATCTCGGCCCCAGACACCTCCGGCGGAGATGGGAGCGCCGGGGCAAGGTCGATGTCGACGAGGCAGACTCCCTCTTCGTAGCGGGTCGCACGCAACAGGGTTGAGCCCTCCGGGGCGATGACCATCGAGTCGCCGTCGAAGACGAGCTCGTCCTGACCACCGACGGTGTTCACGTACAGCACTGGCGCGTGGGCCTCCGCGGCGCGGCGTTGGAGCAGCGGCAACCGGGCATCGCCTTTCCTTCGCTCATAGGGGGAGCCGTTGATATTGACGACGAGTCCGACCTGCGCGAGCCCGGCGACTGTGAACGGGCCGCCGTCCTGCCACACGTCTTCGCAGATTGTCAGAGCGATATCGACCCCGAGATGGCGTATGACGAGCAGGTCGCCGCCGGGGACGAAGTAACGACGTTCGTCAAATACTCCGTAGTTGGGAAGGTGATGCTTGTAATAGCGCCCAACCACTGCGCCGCCGAAAAGGAAGGCGCAGGCATTACGCGGGCCGCCGGCATCATCGAGGTAGCCGAGGACCACGGCTGTGTTCCCCAGCCCGGCCGCGTCCAGATCGTGGGCCACCTGGACCAATGCCGAACGCGAGGCAGTCCGGAACGAGGCCCGGAGCACCAGATCTTCGGGCGGATACCCGGTGAGCGTCATCTCCGGAAACGCGACGAGATCTGCGTCCGCGGCGGTCGCCTGCCGCGTGCGTTCGATGACGATTTCCGCGTTGCCCGCGAGATCGCCGACGGTGTAGTTCACCTGGGCTAAGGCAAGGCGCATCATGACCACCCCGTAAGTGTTCCGCATCCCCGGACCGCCTTGGCTCGTTGTCCTGGTGAGCTGGAGGAGAGCCGAATGACATTAATGCGCCGTGCCCGCGTTCGGAGGGGCGTTGCCGCCGCCGCGACCCTGACAACCCTGGCAACTGTGGGCCTCACCGCAACCGCGGGGACGGGGACTGTCGCAGTCGCGGCGGTCAGCTTCACCACGACCACGCTGCACTTCGCGGTGAAGGTTGGGCCCGGCTTGGCTTCGACTTGCGACATTGTCGGGGACGTGTATGTACCAGCGTCAGCCTCGGCCACCAGCAGGGTGCCGGCCATCCTCACGACGAACGGCTTCGGCGGCTCGGCTGCCGACCAAGCACCTTTCGCCCAGCGTGAAGCGGCATTGGGCTATGTCGTCCTGTCCTACTCCGGCCTGGGTTTCGGCGGCTCGGGGTGCAAGATCACGCTCGACGACCCTGACTACGACGGCGTCGCTGCGAGCCAACTGGTGAGCTACCTCGGCGGTGCACCGGGTATTGCCTTCACCGATGCCGCCCACAGCATTGCGGCGCCGAACCTCGACGTGGTCATTCACGACGCGGTCGACCACAATGGAGTTGCCCAGACCTTCGACCCCCGGGTCGGGATGTGGGGCGGCAGCTACGGCGGCGAGAACCAGTTCGCGGCCGCGTCGGTGGATCCGCGCATTGACGCGATCAATCCGCAGATCACCTGGAACGACTTGGCATACTCGTTGGATCCGAACAACACAGGTCAGGTCAGCGGCGTCAGCACGGCGACTCCCGGTGCCACCAAGTCCACCTGGGCGGCGGCCTTCTCGGCGATCGGCATATTCGACGGAGTCCAGTACGCGCAGAACGATCCGTCCCGACTGATCGGGTGCCCCAACTTCGCGACCTTCGTGTGCCCGGCGCTCATCACCGGGGGCACGACCGGCTACCTCCAGCCCGGCGACGTGGCAAGTCTGCGGCATGCGTCGGTTGCTAGCTACCTGAGCCGGATCCGAATTCCCGTCCTGCTCGACCAGGGCGAGGTCGACACGCTGTTCAACCTCAACGAAGCGATCGCGACGTACAACGCGCTGAGGGCGCAGGGAACGCCGGTGGCGATGCTTTGGCGCGAACAGGGTCACTCCGGCGGCATCCCGTCGGCCGCGGGCGCGGCATACGAGGCGGCGCGGATCCAGGCGTGGTTCGACCACTACCTGATGGGATCGGCAGTGAGTACCGGACCAGCCTTTGCCTACTACCAGGACTGGACTGGCACGTTCTCCGAAGCGAGTAGCTATCCGGTCGGTTCTGCGCGCACGTTCTATCTCTCCGGCAACAGGGGGCTGGTAGGTGCCCGCGGTCAGGTTTCGGCCGGGAGCCAATCGATGCTCACCCCGCCGGCGGGCCTACCGACGAGTCTCGGCGGCCTGGACGCATTGGGCGGAACGCTTCCCGTCCCACTCGACCTGCCGGATGTGAACGTCGCCGGTACCTATGTGTCATGGCAGAGCGCGCCCCTGCTGAGGCCGCTCGATGTGGTGGGTTCGCCGCTGCTCACGGTCACGGTGAGCGCGCCGACGGCCGCAGCGACGTCCGGCCTGGGTCCGGCCGGCCAGCTCGTCCTGTTCGCGAAGCTCTATGACGTTGCTCCCGACGGGAAGGCGAGCCTCATCCATGGGCTGGTAGCGCCCGCCCGGATAGCCGATGCGACTCGGCCCGTGCAGATCGTCCTGCCGGCCGTTGCCCATCAGTTCGCCCCAGGGCACCGGATCGAAATCATGCTCGCCGGTGGCGACGTGAACTACCGCGGCGGCCTGATTTCCACGGCGGTGACCGTCGCTGGTTCCACCAGCCAGGTCCTGAGCCTGCCTACCGTCGGGTAGCCGTCAGGGGGATCGGCGCTGCTCCGGAATAAGGCACAATCTTAGTCTTAGGAGTCCGCGGCGCTCTCGACGCAACCTCAGCATCCTCTGGCGCGTCCTAGAAGTGTGAGCCATTCGTGATGCGTGGTTGACGCGTGCACGTCATTGCGTGAGCGAGAATGTGAAGACCGGCGCGGATGAGCCGGTCGGGTGAGGGGAATGCGTGGTCTCGGAGGTTCGAGTGACACACAGTGCCGAAAGGCGGCGCCGTTTCGGTGCATCGGTGCGCCGCCGCGCGCTGGGGAGGGGGCGCAGCAGGCGGATTCTGCTCGCCCTGGTCGCGCCGATTCTCGCGCTTGTCTTGATGTGCGCCGCATGCACGGGCAAGACCACGAATGGGTCCGGCGCCTCCGCAGTCGCGAACACTGGCCGAAACTCCACGTCGCCTTCTGCTGCTGCCAGCAGCGAGTCAGCCCCGGTCCCGGATCCGATCGTGACGATCACGCCGGCCTCGGCGGCGGGCCTGGATCCGGTAACGCCCATCACTGTTTCCGTCGCCGACGGGACGATCACCGCGGTGACGTTGGTCAATTCCGAGGGCAAGGCCGTCACAGGCGCGCTCGGTGCCGGTGCGACCTCCTGGCAGAACACCGAGGACCTCGGCTACAGCAAGACCTATCGCCTGTCGGTTGCAGCCGTGAACACGGCGGGCAAAGCCGTCACCAAAGACTCGACGTTCACCACGCTCACCCCCGGCAACATGACGATGCCCTACTTGCAGCGACCGGGCGGATACACCCTCGACAACGGGGCGACCTACGGTGTGGGCATCGTGCCGGTCGTGCACTTCGACGAGCAGATCACTGACCGTAAGGCTGCCCAGCAGGCTCTGATCGTCAATACGACGCCCCATGTCGACGGGGTGTGGAGCTGGATCGACAGCCAGAACGTGCACTGGCGGCCTAAGGACTACCTCCCGACGGGCACTTCGGTGCAGGTCACGGCGAAGGTCTACGGCGTCCGAGTGGGCCCCGGTCTCTACGGGCAGGCCAACCAGAGTGTGACGTTCAGGATCGGGGCCAAGCACGTCTCGATCGCCGACGATAAGACCCACACCGTGAAGGTTTACTTCAGCGACAAGCTGGTCCGGATCATGCCGACGTCGATGGGTCAGGGTGGTTACGTCACCGGCACCGGCGGCCAGCAGATCGCGCTGTGGACGATGCCAGGCACCTATACCGTGCTGACCCACGAGAACCCGGCGATCATGTCCTCGGACAGCTACGGACTGCCGGCCAACTCGGCCAAAGGCTACCCGCCGGAGCCGGTCTACTGGGCAACGAAAATCAGCGTAGACGGCATCTACCTACATGAGCTGGACACCACGGTATGGGCGCAGGGCAATACAGACGTGTCCCACGGCTGCCTCAACCTGAACCACGACAACGCGATGTGGTACTACCAGAACGCGCTGGTTGGTGACGTTGTCACCGTCATCAACACTGGCGGCCCCGGGATCCAGGTCTGGCAGAACGGCGACTGGAGCGTGCCCTGGTCGACCTGGGTCAGAGGTTCAGCCGCGTAACGTTGCGGTAACCCGACCCGGCCAGACTGGAGCATCGTGGACCGCCAACAGGAATTCGTACTGCGAACGCTGGAGGACCGTCAGATCCGCTTCGTGCGGCTCTGGTTCACCGATGTCCTCGGAACGTTGAAGTCCGTGGCGGTGGCGCCGGCAGAACTGGACGGCGCTTTCGAGGAAGGCATCGGCTTCGACGGGTCGGCGATCGAAGGGTTCGCCCGCGCCAGCGAAAGCGACATGATCGCCCGGCCCGACCCAGGAACCTTTCAGGTGCTTCCGGAGGCTGACGGCCGCCCGGCTGATTCGGCACGGATGTTCTGCGACATCCAGATGCCAGACGGGTCGCCGTCCTGGGCCGACCCGCGATATGTATTGCGACGCACGTTATCCAAGGCCGCCGAACGCGGCTTCACGTTCTACACCCATCCCGAGATCGAGTTCTTCCTGCTCAAGGATCGCCCGTCCGACGGAAGCGAGCCCGAGCCGATCGACAACGGTGGGTACTTCGACATGACCAGCCACGACACCGCGCACGACTTCCGCCGTTCGGCGGTCGGCGCACTCGAGGCCCTGGGCATCTCCGTGGAGTTCAGCCACCATGAGGTGGCGCCCGGACAGCAGGAGATCGACCTGCGCTATGCCGACGCTCTCTCGATGGCCGACAACATCATGACGTTCCGGTACGTCATCAAGGAAGTCGCGATCGCACACGGGGCGCAGGCGACCTTCATGCCCAAGCCGTTCCGTCACCAGCCCGGCAGTGGAATGCACACCCACCTGTCGCTGTTCGAGGGCGACCGCAATGCCTTCCACGATCCGTCCGACGAGTTGAACCTGTCGAAGACGGCTCGAGCTTTCATCGCGGGACTGCTGACCCACGCGCGGGAGATCACCGCGGTCACCAACCAATGGGTGAACTCCTACAAGCGACTGTTCGGATACGCCTCGCGTGGCCAGCTCGTCGAGGCCCCCACGTTCGTCTGTTGGGGGCACGCCAACCGCTCCGCACTCGTCCGGGTGCCGATGTACAAGCCGGGCAAGGCCAACTCGACGCGGGTCGAGATGCGCTCACTGGACTCCGCGTGTAACCCCTATCTCGCCTTCGCCGTTCTTCTCGCCGCAGGAATGAAGGGCATCGAGGAAGGCTACGAACTTCCGGCGGGCGCGGAGGACGACGTCTGGGCGCTGTCTGACACCGAGCGCATGGCGCTGGGATATGACGAGATGCCCCACAATCTCGCCGACGCACTGCGGGTGATGGAGGGTTCGGAACTCGTCGCCGAGACGCTTGGCGAACACGTCTTCGACTTCTTCCTGCGCAACAAGCGCGAGGAGTGGATCGAATACCGCGCGGAGGTAAGCCCATTCGAGCTCAGGCGCTACCTTCCGATGCTGTGATCGGCGCTCGGACCGCGAGCTGCTCACCGCGCCTTACTAGGCTGACGCCATGCCCGCGCCGATCCTGCTCGTCGTGCAACACGACGCCAGCGACCCCGTTGGCCGGTTGGGGGAGTGGCTCCGCGCGGCCGGCATCGAACTGGCGGTGCGCAACTGCGGGGCTGGTGACCCGCTGCCCGAGCGCCTAGCCGGATTCGCCGGCCTGCTCGTTCTCGGCGGCGGAATGTCGGCCGAGGACGACCGGTCCGCACCGTGGCTGCCCGCAGTCCGCCGGTTGCTGCACGCCGCGCTCGAGATCGAGTTGCCGACCTTGGGGATCTGCCTTGGCTCGCAGCTGCTGGCCTCGGCCAACGGCGGCGAGGTAGGGCCCAATCCGGGCGGCCCTGAGTTCGGCGCGCAGCTGGTTGCCAAGCGAGGCGTCGCCTCGAGCGATCCGTTATTCGGTCCGCTGCCAATCACGCCCGACGTTGTCCAGTGGCATTTCGATGCGATCACCGCCTTGCCGCCCGCGGCGCTCGTATTGGCCAGCTCGCCCGGATGTGACGTGCAGGCATTCCGGCTGGGACGGCTCGCATGGGGAATCCAGTTCCACATCGAGACCACACCTGACGTGGTCCGGGGGTGGGCGGCGGCGGACATCCGCGCTCTCGATGGTTACGACGTCGAGCTGATGTTGAGACGAGTTGAAGGCGTGGATGCTGACCTCGTCGAGGTGTGGCAGCCGTTCGTGGCGTCCTTCGCAGATATTCTCCGCGACCCGGATCAGGTGAAGGCAGGGCCGAGCGCGCCGACGAGTACCGCCGAACCGATCACCGACCCGGCTGCAATTCGGGCGGCGTTGGCCGCCGAGCTGTCGGCGTCGCGCGCGCCGAATGCCCTGCCGATGCCCGAGCTAAGGCGGCCGGGGACTGAGCTGAGCGGGTGACGATCCCCTCGCGACTCGCCCAGCGCCTTGCCCGGCTTTCGTTCGCCGATGCCGCGCGCGCCGGTGAACTGCTCTCCGGTCCGGCGCTGGGCTGGTGGGACGCGGTGTCGAACGAACCTGTTGACGAACGTGGCGCTGCCGTGGTTGCCGCTCTCGGTCGCACTGCCGATCCCGACGCGGCGCTGGAGAGCCTGGCACGCATCATCGAAGCCGATGGTGGCGCGGACCTGCGCACAGCCCTAGCTGAGAGCAGCTCGCTTAGAAGCCGCCTGCTGAGCCTGCTGGGAGTCTCACGAGAGCTGGCCAACGATCTCGTCGACAAGCCAGCGCACTGGCGTGCGCTCGTCGGCGACTACGACGCCTCTGGAGCCCGGGCGCGGCTGGCCAGGGCCGTCGGTGCCGACTCGGCAGCGCCGGTCACGGGCACGAGCGGGGTGCGAGCTCGTCTGACGGGTCCGGCGGCCCTGAACGCGTTGCGCTCTGCTTACCGGCGCGAGCTCATCGCGATCGCGGGCCGTGACCTGGGCGGCGACCTCGACCTGATCGACGTCACCGAGATGCTTGCGGATCTGGCGGGGTACACCCTGCAGGCTGCCATGGCCGTCGCGGCAACCGAACTTCCGCCGCGCGCTCTACCGTGCCGCCTCGCGGTCGTGGCGATGGGCAAGGCCGGGGCGCGCGAACTCAACTACGTGTCCGATGTCGATGTCATCTTCGTTGCCGAACCCGTCGAATCCGACTCGACGGGGGAGAACACGGACGGCGGGAATGTCGCCGAGGTGCTCGACACGACAGAACGGCTCGCCTCGGCGACGATGCGAATCTGTCACCAGGTGGCCTGGGAGGTGGACGCGGGGCTGCGGCCTGAAGGCAGGGACGGCCCGTTGGTCCGCACCCTTGCCAGCCACGAGGCCTATTACCGGCGTTGGGCCAGTACCTGGGAGTTTCAAGCTCTCCTGAAGGCTCGCCCGGTCGCCGGCGATCTCGATCTCGGGCTCCGCTACCAGCAGCTGACTGGCCCGCTGGTGTGGGCAGCCGGTGAACGCGCGGACTTCGTGGCAGAGGTTCGCGCGATGCGGCGACGGGTGGTCGAGCACATCCCCGCCACCATCGCGGAGCGCGAGATCAAGCTGGGACCTGGGGGGTTGCGCGACGTCGAGTTTGCCGTCCAGCTCCTCCAGCTCGTGCACGGGCGCGGAGACGAGTCGCTGCGACAGGCAGCGACGTTGCCGGCTCTGCAGGCGTTGAGCGAGGGAGGCTACGTCGGCCGCGACGATGCCATCAGCCTCGCCGCCGCGTACCGATTCCTGCGTGCCGCTGAACATCGTCTGCAGCTGCGACGGCTGCGACGCACCCATGTGGTGCCCGAGGATCCAGCCGCGGTCTTGTGGCTCGGTCGCGCGATGGGTTTCCGCCCGGATGCACGCGGAGATTCTCGAGCGGTCTTCGAGATCGAATGGGCGCTACACGCGCGTGAGGTGCGCAGATTGCACGAGAAGCTCTTCTATCGCCCCTTGCTCGAGGCGGTGGCCCGCGTCCCGAGCGAGGCCCTGCGCCTCACGCCCGAGCAGGCTCGACACCGCTTGGCGGCCTTGGGATTTGCCGACCCCGACGCCGCTTTGCGGCATATCGAATCGCTGAGTACTGGGCTGTCGCGGCGGGCGACGTTACAGCGCGCATTGCTTCCTGTGCTGCTGTCCGACTTCGCCGACGCGCCCGACCCGGACCGTGGGTTGCTGGCCTACCGCCGCGTCTCCGACGAACTCGGAGCGACGCCATGGTACCTGCGACTACTGCGCGACGAGGGCGCCGTCGCGTCCCGGCTGGCCTACCTGCTGGGCACAAGTCGCTACGTCGCTCGCATGCTGGGTCGCGCCCCGGAAGCGCTGCAGATGCTCGCCGACGACACGGAGTTGATGCCACGCGCTCGCGCCGACATCGAGTCGGAGATGATCGACTCGGCCCACCGCCAGAAAGGACCGACGGCGGCCGTCGCCGTCGTTCGTGGAGTGCGGCGGCAGGAACTGCTTCGAATCGCCTTCGCCGATCTGCTGGGGCTGTGCGATGTGGCCGACGTCTGCCAGGCGATCAGCGCGAGCACCGAGGCGACCCTCGAGGCAGCCCTGCAGGTGGCTTCGCGTGAGGTTGCTGCAGACCTGGGTGAGGTGGAGCTGCCCATCAGGTTCGCCATCATCGCGATGGGGCGCCTGGGCGGTGCCGAAGTAAGCTACGGATCCGACGCCGACGTGATGTTCGTGTTCGAACCCGTCCCGGACGATGCGGTCGATCGCGACGCGACGCGCGTCGCCCAGAAACTCGCGGGGCGCCTGCGGGCGCTGCTTGGCGCACCGTCTTCGAGTGACCCGCCCATGGGCCTGGACGCGGATCTGCGCCCAGAGGGCCGCGATGGTCCGCTGGCGCGGTCGCTGGAGTCCTATCGGCATTACTACGCGCGGTGGTCATCGCCATGGGAGGCCCAGGCGCTGCTTCGGGCCCGTTTCGCGGCCGGAGATGCAGACCTCGGGGCGCGATTCATCGCGATGATCGATCCGGTGCGATTCCCGGTCGGCGGCTTGAGTGGATCGGACCTTATCGAGATCCGTCGTCTGAAGGCACGCATGGACAGCGAGCGCCTGCCCAGAGGTGCCGACCCGACAATGCACACCAAGCTCGGGCGGGGAGGTTTGGCCGACGTCGAGTGGACGATTCAGCTGCTTCAGCTGGCGCATGGCAGCGTTGTCGCGGACCTTCGCACCACGCGTACCCTCGACGCGCTGCGCGCTGCGTCGGCGGCGCAGCTGATCAGCGATGCTCAGGGCGACGCCTTGGTCGCTGCGTGGCGCCTGGCGACCCACGTACGCAACGCCCTGATGTTGGTGCGCGACAAGGCTGAGGATCAACTACCGCACCAGGGAGCTGCCCTGGTCGGGGTGGGGCGCGCGATGGGCTACCCGACAGGCTTCGACCCAGGCCAGCTCGTGGACGACTACCGCCGGACCGCTCGGCGCGCCCGTCGGGTCGTCGAAGACATCTTCTACGCTCGCAGCTCGCTGAATGTTCAGCCCGACTCGTAGGCCGTGAGCGCGCCGAGCGCCAGGATCAGGCCACAGGACAGGAACGTGACAGCGGCACGCGTCGTTCGTTGGCCGCGGGGAGCCGAGGCCTGAGCCCGACCGACGAGCACCGAGGTGGCCAACAGCCAGCAGATCACGCCCACCGCGTCGCCCTCGGTGATGCCGTGGGTCGGCGTGACGGTGAACAGGACGTGACCCTCGAGCTGCCCGTTGTTGGACGGCAGCCACAGGGCGCTGAGGATGAGCAGGCACCACGCGCTCAGCTGGCTGCGAGCCACGGCGCACCAGCCGGCCACCGCGACGAGGCAGGTCAGCACAGCCACCGAGAACACCACGGAGGTCAGCTGCTCCGGTCAGCGTGGTTGGTGGGCGTGGGGCAGGCTGGGCAGCGGTGGGTCCGGCAAACCGAAGTCGGGAGCATCGATGGGAGGTTCGTATGCTCCGCGCCCGGAGAACAGGCGTTGCACGCCGAACCCGCCAAGGACTATCAGCGCCCCGGCGACCGCGTCAATGACGAAGTGATTAGCCGTCCCGACGATGACCAGCAAGGTGAAGAACGGGTAGAGCAGGCCAAGCGCGCGGACCCACGCCTGCTTCGCGCAGGCGAATACTGTGACCCCGCACCACAGGGCCCAGGCAATGTGCAGGCTCGGCATCGCGGCGAACTGGTTGGAGTGCTCAGCGATCTTCGGGTCGGCGAACGAGCCCCAGGTGTGATATTTCGCCAGCGTGTCGATGTAGCCATACCCAGGCAGCAGGCGGGGCGGCGCGAGTGGATACAGATAGAAACCGAGCAACCCGAACAGGCTGGTTGAGATCAGTACGGTCCGGGCACCTCGATAGACGTGCGAGCGGCGGACGAACAGCCACGCCATCACGCCGATCGTGACGGCAAAGTGCAGCGTTGCATAGTAGTAATCCATGCCCTGGGCCAGCCACTCGTTGCGAGCAACGAAGTGGTTGATCGACAGCTCCCAGTTGAAATGCAGGACGTCCTGCATGTGCTGCACGCTGCGCCCGTGCCGCAGGGCGATCGACTCCTGCTCAGGTACCGCGTTGCGTCCGAAGGTGTAGAGCCAATACCCAACGGCGATGATCGCGATCTCCTGCCACCACACGGGGCGGCGCCACCGCAACATCCGATGCGGAAGGATGCCAGTGAACCGGCGCTTCCCGGGTGGCTGCACCGCAGCACTCTGCTGCGCGTGAACGGCCACCATGCCGGCCATCATCGCATCTGCCCGGGACAACGTTCAGCTACGGCACGGCCCGCGCTCAGCCGCCGCACTCGACCACGTGCTAACACCTCGCTCCGGCCATTATGATGAGCGTCACATCGCAGTGTCGGCGTGGGCCCGGTCAGACGTCGTAGTAAAGCTCGAACTCGTGCGGGTGTGGGCGCAGGCGGATCGGGTCGACCTCGTTGGATCGCTTGTAGTCGACCCACGCGCCGATGATGTCGTCGGTGAAGACGCCACCTTCCTGCAGGTAGTCGTTGTCGCGCTCCAGGGCATCGAGTACCTCGGGAAGCGAACCGGGAACCTGTGCGATCGAGGCAGCCTCGTCCGGGGGCAACTCGTAGAGGTCCTTGTCTACGGGAGCCGGTGGCTCGATCTTGTTCTTGATCCCGTCGACGCCGGCAAGCAACATTGCCGAAAACGCCAGGTAAGGGTTGCACGACGGGTCAGGGATACGGAACTCGATGCGCTTTGCCTTCGGGTTGCTGCCCGTGATGGGCACCCTGATGCACGCGGAGCGGTTACCGGAGCTGTAGACCAGATTGACCGGAGCTTCGAAGCCCGGCACGAGGCGATGGTAGGAGTTCACGGTGGGATTGGTGAAGGCCAGCAGCGACGGCGCGTGGTGCAGCAGGCCGCCGATGTAGTACCGCGCCATGTCGGACAGACCTGCATAGCCGAGCTCGTCGTAGAAGAGCGGCGAGCCGTCCTTCCACAGCGACTGGTGACAGTGCATGCCTGAACCGTTGTCACCGAAGAGGGGCTTTGGCATGAACGTCGCGGTTTTGCCGTTGGCCCACGCCACGTTCTTGACGATGTATTTGAACTTCAGGACGTCATCGGCGGCGTAGGTCAGGGTGTTGAACTTGTAGTTGATCTCAGCCTGGCCCGCGGTGCCCACCTCGTGGTGTGCGCGCTCGAGCTCGAGGCCGGCATTGATCAGCGCGGTACTCATCTGGTCGCGAAGATCGGCGTAGTGGTCCACCGGCGGCAGCGGGAAGTACCCGCCCTTGTACCGCGTCTTGTAGCCGCGGTTGCCACCCTCCTCGACGCGCCCGGTGTTCCAGGCGCCCTCGATCGAGTCAATGTGGTAATACCCGGCATTCTGGCTGGTCTGGAAACGGACGTCGTCGAAGACATAGAACTCCGCCTCGGGGCCGAAGTAGACCGTGTCGGCGATGCCCGTCGAGCGCAGGTACTCCTCCGCCTTCGAGGCGACCTGCCGGGGGTCGCGGCCGTATGGCTCGCCGGTGCGCGGTTCGACGATCGAAAATCCGATATTGAGCGTCTTGGCAACCCGGAACGGGTCAAGGTACGCCGTCGCCGGGTCGGGGATCAGCTTCATGTCCGACTTGTGGATCGCCGCGAAACCGCGGATGGAGGAGCCGTCGAACATGACGCCCTCAGTAAAGAAGTCCTCAGTAACGCCGGCGGCGGGCACGTTGAAGTGCTGTTGCTGCCCCGGCAGGTCGGTGAATCGAACGTCGACGAATTCGACGCTCTCGTCCTTGATGTAGCGCAGGACCTCTTCGGAGCTTGTGAACATCCGTCCTCCGTTGCCAGTGATGAAGTGCCCAACCTAGAAAGATGCAGTTGCCTGCCGGTGTCCCGTCTGTTTCGGCAGTGTTACACGGGCCTGTGACTCGGGCTCACCCTCGTACGACAGCGGTCTCGGTGACGCGGTCATGTAACCCTCGGCCATCGCGATCCCAGATCACGGCGGGGACGAGCAGCAACAGCATCACCGTACGGGCCACGGCTCGCGCCGGTCCCACCGCCTCGACGCGATCGACGCGCACCAGGCGCAGGCCGAACAGGTACATCCCGAGTGTGCGCCCGGCGATCAGCACGCCAAACACGTACTCCAGAGCGAAGGGGATGAGGCTCCACGAGCCGGGCAGGTGTGCGGTGGTGCCACGCCCGTGGCGAGTCTGGACCAGAATTGCCGCGATAACGCCGGATATGATCGCGTCGGCGAGAAACGCGCCCAGGCGCTGGCCGGTCGTTGCCAGGGATCGAGGGCCCTGCTCGGGCAGCCCGAGTCTTTGCCCGCGATACGCCTGCGGAGCCGTCACCGCCGTCACCGCACGCTCGTCGCCCGTGCCGGCGTCCTGGACGGTGGCGGGATCATGAGCGGCGGCGTGCCGCGCGCTGCACGTTGCGCATCTTCGCGCCTTGCGGCAGCGGTCCCTGGGGGAGCTGGGCCCGGCTTCCGCCCAGCGCGGACAGTCTCTTGTCCAAGGCTCCGACTTCTTGCTTGGAGAGATTGTTCGGCAGTTTCACCAGATACCGGTTCAGCTTCGCCAGCCGGAGTTCCCCGTCGCCGGTGCCGACGATGACGTCGTAGATGGGGGTGTCGCCCGTCATTCGGGCCACCTTCTTCTTCTCCTGCGCGATGAGTCCGCGTACCCGGTGCTGGGCGCCTTCGCCGACGAGAACAACTCCGGGGCGTCCGACGAGCCGGTGGACCGCGTCCAACTGGGTCGTGCCCGCGACAGCCTGCGTGAGCCGCCAGTCACCTCGCAACTGCTGTTGTAGCATCCAGCCCGCCGCTCCCGGCTGTCCTTCGGCCTGCGTGAACATCGAGCGCTGCGCGCGACGGCTGAAGACGAGCATGATCGTGACGACGGCCGCCATGACAGCGATCGGTATGGGCAGGTATGGCGAGTTGGTGATGAAGAAGACGATCAAGTAGCCTGCCGCGGCCGCGAGGGTGCCGAAGATCACCAGATAGGGTACGAAGCGAGGATCACTTTCGCGAGTGAGCGTGAACGCCTGCCGCATATTGCGCCAGGTCTCGCGTCGCGACTGGCGCTTCGCGCTGCGGGCGAGCTTCTTATCGGCACGACTGAGTTTCGCGGGCCTGCTCGGCCCGGCGGATTTCGCCATAGGGCAATCCTATTCTGGTTCGCGGGCCGTCAGCGCCCGATGTCAGACGCGTGCGGCAACGGCCTGCTGGTAGAGGCGTCCAGCGCGGTAGGACGAGCGCACCAGCGGCCCACTCATGACACCCAGGAAGCCGATTTGCTCGGCTTGTTCGCGCAACTCGACGAACTCCTGCGGCTGTAACCATCGGGTAACGGGGTGGTGGCGTGATGAAGGCCGCAGGTACTGGGTGATGGTGATCAGCTCGCATCCGACCTCGCGCAGGTCGGCTAGTGCCTGGATGATCTCGCCGCGCTCCTCACCCATGCCCAATATCAGGTTGGATTTGGTGACGAGCCCCTCCGAATGCGCCAGCCGAATGACCTCCAGGGAACGGTCGTAGCGAAAACCGGGACGGATCGCTTTGAACATTCGCGGCACCGTTTCAATGTTGTGGGCGAACACTTCGGGGCGGCTGGCGAAGACTTCCGCGAGCAGCCGCGGCACCGCGTTGAAGTCAGGGGCGAGCAGCTCGACACCCGTACCGGGATTGACCTGGTGGATCTGCCTGACCGTCTCGGCGTACAGCCAGGCCCCCCCGTCGGGCAGGTCGTCGCGCGCCACCCCGGTGATCGTTGCGTAGCGCAGCTGCATGTCGCGCACACTCTGCGCAACGCGTCGGGGCTCGTCACGGTCGAGGGCCGATGGCTTTCCGGTCTCGATCTGGCAGAAGTCACATCGTCGCGTGCACTGGTCGCCCCCGATGAGGAAGGTGGCTTCGCGGTCCTCCCAGCATTCGTAGATATTTGGGCAGCCGGCGGCCTGGCAAACCGTGTGCAGGCCCTCTCGTTTCACTAGGGCCTGCAGCTGCGTGTACTCCGGTCCCATCCTTGCCGTGGTCTTGATCCAGGCCGGCTTTCGCTCGATCGGCGTGACCGAGTTGCGCGCCTCGATGCGCAGCATCCGACGTCCAGCAGGGGCTTGGGGGTCCGCGGCGCTCACCGGCTGAGCTTACGCCGAGGGAGCGTTCAGCTGCGGGCATCGGCCCGCCAACGCGGCGCGGCATCACGCAGTGCCGATCAGCGCACGCGCCCCGACATAGCACCCGAGCAGGGCTGTCGCGCCGGCGAACGTCCAGGCGGCGAGCCGGCGACGACCAGTGTCGTGGGTGGTGACCGTCACGGCGGTGACGATCGCGATCACGGCGATGATCAGTCCACCGCCGGCCGCGGTTCCCGCCGGACGGCAGGCCAGGCCGTGTGCCGTCGGCGCGCAGCTGTAGCGTGCCGCCGCCGCGAGGATTGACAAGAACCCGGCAGCCAGGCCGCCCAACCAGATGAGCGTCAGGGCACCCCCGCGCGCGAACCTCCAGCGACCGTCGGTCCGTTTGGCGTGACGTGCCACGGACTCTCAGACCGCCGCCGGGAGTGCACTGACCAGCCCACCTATTCGCCGCTCGAGCAGGGGGAGCACCTCGGAGACGCTTACGTCACGGTCGAGCTCGCGAGACAGCGAGGAGACACCCGCGTCGGCGATGCCGCAGGGCACTATGCGGTCGAACCAACTGAGGTCCGGGTTGCAGTTGAGCGCGAATCCATGCAACGTCACCCCCTGGGCCACGCGGACGCCGATAGCGGCGAGTTTGCGGTCGGGGGAGCCGTCGCGCGCGCACACCCAGACCCCACTGCGACCGCCAACTCGGGTTGCATTCGGCACGCCGAGTTCGGTGCACACGTCGATCAGAACGCTTTCCATGCGTCGAACGTGGGCGAGGACATCGACGGGATCCGCGAGGCGGATAATCGGATATCCGACGAGCTGCCCTGGTCCGTGCCAGGTGATCTTCCCCCCCCGGTCGACGTCGATGACGGCGGTACCGTCGACGGGCCGCTCCCACGCCTCGGTACGGCGTCCGGCCGTGTACACCGGCAGGTGTTCCAGCAGGAGCACCGTGTTCGGCTGGCTGCCGGCCACGACGGCGTCGTGCACTTCGCGTTGACGTTCCCAGGCCTGCAGGTAGGGGACCACCCCGGCACGAATAACTCGCAGGTCGTTCACCCCATCAGGTTACGCAGGCGCTGGGTACCGGCCGATCCCTGCTGTGGACAACCCAGGGCAGTCTGGCCGAGCTCGCCTAGGCTCCCAGGTCATGGGCGAGTCGTTCGGGAAGGTACCGGGATACCTCCTCGAGGCGCCGATCGGGGAGGACTCCTCCAGTCAGCTATGGCGGGGGCGAAGGAGCGGTAGTACGGAACAGGTCGCCCTGAAGCGCCTGGAGCTGCACGACGTGGGCGAGTTCTTCCGCGCTCGTTCGGCGGCCACACTGCTGGCCGAGCTCGAACACCCGAATCTGGTTCGGGTTCGCGAACTCGTGCCGAGCGGGACGGCCGTGGTGCTGGTCACGGACCTCGCTGCCGGAGGTTCATTGGCCGAGGTACTCAAGGATCGTGGCGCGCTGCCTGCGAGCGAGATGATCGCAGCTCTGGCGCCGATCGCCGATGTGCTGGCCTATCTGCACGATGCCGGCGTCGTCCACGGAGACATCTGCCCGGCAAACGTAATGTTCAGCGACGCGGGCGCGCCGATGCTCGCCAATCTCGGCGTTGCGCGCCTTCGCGGTGATAACGGTCCGGTCCACAGCACACCCGACTACATCGACCCGGGTGTCGCCGCTGGATTCCTGCCCGGGCCGCAGAGCGATGTGTTCATGCTGGCCGGCGTCGCGATACATGCGCTCACTGGCGCTGCCCTGTGGCCGGGCGAAGGTGTCGAGCACGTGCTGCTGAACGCTCTGATTGCCGACCTCGACAATCTCGGTAGGCGGCTGGACCTCGCCGGCGTTGCGCCAGCGCTGCAGAAGGTCCTGCGGCGCGCGCTCTCCGTCGAGCCAGGCGGGCGTGGAAACGCGGCGGAACTTGCCCTCGGGCTTCGCGAGTGCGCTCCGGGTGCGATCGGCGCTTTGGCCGTTCGCCACAGGCCCGAGGCGGCGAACGCGGGCGTGAGCGCGGCCACCGCCGAACTTGCCGGGCCCGCCGCCGAACTTGCCGGGCC
>JALYIL010000101.1 GCA_030775825.1 Actinomycetota bacterium | reverse complement strand
AGCTCACCCCGATCGAGTTTGAGATGATCTACACCGCCGCAGACGCGGCGTAAGAACCATCAACCCCGAGTGTCAACCAAACCGGGGGCAGACCCTCCGGCCTGGAACCCGGATGATGCTCCCGTCTGCAAGTATGGTCGAGAGCAGCGAGCTTACCGTTTGACGGCTCACGGCGAGGCGGTCACCTAGGTCCCGCTGACTCCCCTCGAGCCTGATCCGGCCCTCGTCGTCGGCAAGTTCGAGAAGGTGCCGCGCCAGACGCGCCCCGGGGCTCAGCGATGCCAACTCCACGGCCGCGGAGACGGTTTGCGAGAGTTGGTCGGCAAGGTCTCGTAGCACGAGCCGGGCGAGATCTGGCGACTCCAGTGCGATGGCCAGGAACACCGCCGCCGGCGTCGTACATACCCGCATCGGCGTGATCGCGACGCTCGTCGAACACGCCGGGGTCTGGGTAAACGCGTGAGTGGCGCCCGCCAGCGGCGCTTGGCCGACGTCGAGGATCAGACGTGCCCCACGGTAGCCAGTCACCTCCTGGCGGGAGCGCCCGGACAGAGTCGCACAGACAAGGTCGGACCCGTGGCCTTGAACACCCAGGTACTGACCCGGGTTCACGTAGACCAGGTGTGAGGCCTCGGCGAGGCGCCGAAGCGTTGCCTCCGACAGCTCCGGTATGGACCCGCGGTGCGCAAGGCGTGCACGGATGGGCGCACCGAAGAATTGACCAGGCAGGGGCGCGAGGCGTGCACACTGGACGGGTTGCGGTCGGCGAACCTCTCCAGCGCGGGGAGGTTCAGCAGGTGCCATCCGGAGCGGCCGTCAGGTTCGATCCACCCGCGACGTTGGAATTCTGTGAATGCCTCGCTGACACTTTGGCGCGACGCGCCAAGGCACGTCGCTACCTCGACCTGGGTCAACGGGATTTGAAGGTACCCGCGCATGGCGGGCAGCGAGATCAGATACCGCGCCAACCGACGACGCACGTCGACCGTACCGAGATCGACCGCCCGGGCCAGACTTTCTCGAAGCCACGGTGAGTTCATCCGGATCAGCCTGAGCACCGCTGGCGGGCACCCATCCAGGAAGGCCTCGAACGCTTCAGTAGGGATGGCGACGAAGCGGCTCGATCCGATCGCGGTGACCCTTGCGATCCGACGGGACTGACGTACGACGTCGCGCCAACCCACGACGTGATGCCCGGACGCGTGACCGACCAGCCACAACCGACCTGCCTGGGGGTATTCGACTTTGTAATGACCGTCCACGAGAAGGTAGACGTGCCCGGAGCGGTCGCCCGGTTGGTAGAGGACCTCCCGGTCGGTCAGGTTGACGTAACTGGCCCGTGCAGCTAATATGTCCAATTCGTCACGATTTGCGTCGGCGAACTCGGCGAACCCGCCGATGTCCTCGGCGAGTGACTTGCGATCCCCGTAACGCACCCAGTCGGCTGGCTGGGTCCTCGCTGCAAGATCTGCGTGACCCCGCATGACAACCACCTCCGTCAGGAGGACGGAGCTGGGCGAGATTCCTTACGCGGAACGCACCTGCGAATTCGGTGTGGCGATTGTCACACGCTTTACTGGGTACGAGCCGGCCACATAGACGGGCTCAGTTGACCTAAGTGTCATGTTTACGACACGTTCGGCAACTTAGTCCGTCTTGGTGTCAAATGTTCAGGTGTTGAAGCCTTCCATCTCCCACCTCCAATCGCGCTCGGCGAGTGGTCGTAGACCAACCCGACGTGCAGGGGCCGCGCTCCTGCCAGCCGTCGTAGCAGCACTGCTGATAGCACTGGCGATGGTGCTGGCCGCGTCGCCGGTCGCCGCCCTCGGTTCAGGTGCCGGCGGTATCGCACCCACCTGCGCCGGCGGGCAATGCGCCATATCGTTCTACTTTTCCGGCGGCGAGAACCAGTTTGTCGTCCCACCGGGCGTGACGCACATCGCGGTCACCGCCATCGGTGCGGCTGGGGCGGCGGGTGGTACCGGGTATCCCCTCCTCGCATCACCCATCGGCTACAACGGGGGCCCGGACGGGCAGGGAGGGCTGGGCGGCAAGGTCGTCACGAGTGTATCGGTGAGCCCCGGCCAGACCTTGTACGTCGAAGTGGGCGGCACGCCGACGACCGGGCCGCTATGCACAAACGACTCGATTGGATCCGGCCTATCCGTGCACTGCCTCGGAGGTTGGAACGGAGGGGCAGACGGAGGGTCCGGCCCTAACGCCAGCGTCAGTGCTGGCGAACGCAGTTATGCCGGCGGTGGCGGTGGGGCCTCGGACCTGCGGACCATCACCCGATCGGCCACCAACACGCTCAGCACTCGGATCGTCGTGGCAGGCGGCGGCGGGGGTGGCGGGGGCAGCGACACCATCAACCCCTACCGAACCGCCAATGGTGGCGCGAGTGGCGGAGCTGCCGACATGAACGGCTCCGATACCGGCGCCCCGGTTGGTTCCGGCGGCCACGCCGGCAACCCCGCCGGCGACAGTGCAGGCGGGTCGTCCACCGCAGCGAATCACGGATACGCCGGCACCCTCGGTATCGGGGGCGCTGGCTGCCAAACGCTAAGCCCGTATCCCAATCCATCGGACACCGCAGGTGCCATCGGCGGCGGGGGTGGCGGGGGCGGAGGCTACTTCGGCGGCGGCGGCGGAGGCGGCCCCGGCATCGGTTTCGTCAGCGAGGGCATCACCTTCCGGCCGAGCACTCCGGCCGCCGAACCACTGGCGGGGAATGAACGGCGCCTGACAGCCGGCCAAGCTGGCCGTCCCGCGGGTCAACCTCGTGTGACTGGCGGGGGCGGGGGCGGCGGCTCTTCGTGGACGCCGAGCGGTCACGTAACCGCGACCCCGGCGCCCGACTCCGCGCAGGTTCGTATCTCGTGGACTCAGCCGTCGGCGTCAACATCGGTGCCCGCACCGGTCCCATCACCATCGAACGCAGCGCGCCTACCCGGCCCGACCCGATCCCGGGCTGTCATTCCACTTGCCACGACAGGATCCGATGTCGGTCGTGGCCTCGCGGTGGGCGCGATCATGATCGCGCTCGGTGGCGCAATGGTGGCTTTCACCTCATGCCGCCGCACGGGCCGAACACGCGTTTCCCGCTAAAGCTGTCGCAGGTCCTAGGACGATGAGCGCCAGGTGCCTGACCGAACTCACTGCCTACCGCCCTAGCTGTGTCCGACGTGTTGGCGACAGCACCATCGCCAGGGTCTGTGAGCGATCCGACACTGTTGCTACCGGGTCGAGCCAGGCGGCGCAGTATGCCGCGTGAGACCGGGCAGCCTGCCAGGCCTTTCGACTCCCAGTAAGAAGGCGATGAGATGACGACCGTCAACCAAGTCCGTGCTGGCGTTCCCACGAGCTCGGCTGGCCAGGATCCCGCTGAAGCGGCGATCGCAGCCGAGCAACGGATGTACGACGCCGAAGTGGCACTGCACCTTGCCCGTCAGACCCGCGTCGATGAATGGATCAGCGTGGCGTACGACCGGTTGCACGAGGCAATCCTCAAGCACGCCCAGGCGGTCGATGTGGCCAACCTCGCCGGGACCGGGCACGCTCGGTGACCCGGCTGTTCGCCGCCACGTCGAGGTGTGGCCGTCGCGTTTAGGAGCGGTACTCCGGATTTGGAAAGTCGAAGCGTGCGCCGGCGTCCCAGGCTTTGCGCTGGTTTCCGTGGGCGGGAACTCCGCCGGCAGCTTTCAGCATCCGCGCCAAATGCATCAAATTCCAGGTCATGAATGTCGTGTTGCGGTTGGTGAATTCGTTGTCCAGCCCAGCTCGTGTCCCATCCCCGAGGCTGTCACCGTAACTGGGTCCCGGTCCGGCCTCGCCGATCCATCCAGCATCCGATTGTGGCGGGACCGAGTAACCGATGTGCTGGAGGCTGTAGAGGATGTTCGAGGCGCAGTGCTTGATCCCGTCCTCGTTCCCCGTGATCAGACAACCACCGACCCGGCCGTAATAGAGCCATTGCCCCTTGTCATTGAGTTCGCCCGAATGGGCGTACACGCGTTCGATGATCTTTTTCGTCTCGCTGCTGTTATCGCCCAGCCAGATCGGCCCCGCGATGACGAGAATGTCGGCGGCCAGCACCCGGCCGAACAAGTCAGGCCACGCGTCCTCGGGCCACCCGCGCGCTCGAATGTCCGGGTACACACCGGTCGCGATGGGGTGGTCCACCGCTCGGAACTGGTCGACCGTGACACCGTTCGCAGCCATGATCGACGCGCTGGCATCGACCAACAGCTGGGTGTGGCTGAGCCCTGGCGAGCGCGTCAACGTCGTGTTTATGAATAGAGCCGAAATATCCGAAAAATCAACGGCGGCCTCAATCATGAACGCACCATAGCGAGCGCGGATGACATCGGGGCGTCGGTGTCCCCACCCTGACACCGCCCGGCAACTGACTGCCGAGAGTTGGTGTCAGATTTACGTCGCGGCCGGTTAGTGCTGATGCGGGCTAGCTACGGTCGTTGCGGGAATTAGCCGCTCAGAAACGGGCGTGACCATGATTCGGTGCGAGATTCGATCAACTCGCCGAACCGACCGAGCGGCAAGGCGCAACCCGACTGTCCACGGGAGATACGGCATGCCGACCATTCGCAGCATCCATCGTCCTGTGTCCTGCGTCGCCTCAGGCAGGGTCCACAAGTTTCGGCGACGCCCGGTTGCCGCGGGTACGCTCGGCGTAGCGCTTGTGCTGCTCGTCGTCGCCACTACGCACGCAGGAGGCCGCATCCAACGGCCGGCAGCCTCCACGCCTTCCCCCGTGCCGTCCTCGACCACGACGATCTACCTTCCGCCGCAGGGCACTAACGGAATCGACTCCGCAACGGCGCCGATGACGAGGGTGCCGATGACGAGGGCGCCGTTGCCGAACCTGCCGGCTGCGCCCGTTGACACCACCCTCATCAGTGCGATGACCGCCAGCGGCATCCCCGCCGTCGCTCTCAATGCGTACCGAGTCGCGGCGGCGCGAGTCGATCATGACCGTCCTGAATGCGGTATCGACGGGGCGCTGCTGGCCGGCATCGGCCGTGAGGAGTCCGATCACGGTCAGTTCGCCGGCGCAGTGTTGCACGCCGACGGCGTGTCGACGCCGAGGATCATCGGTGTCGCACTGGACGGGCGCGGCACCGCGCTGATCCGAGACACCGACCACGGGCTCCTCGACGGCGACACCGTGTACGACCACGCTGTTGGGCCAATGCAGTTCATCCCATCTACCTGGGCAATCTACGGCGCTGATGTCAACGGCGACGACGCGCCCGACCCCTTTAACATCAACGACGCGGCGCTGACCGCGGCACGCTACCTGTGCTACGCAGGAGGCGACCTCCGCACCCACGTCGGCCAGGTCGCCGCAATCCTCGCCTATAACCACTCCAGCCAGTACCTCGACCAGGTCTTGGCCCTCGCCGACGCCTACCGCCATGGTGTCTCGGTCACGGGCATTCCGCTCGGCAACACGACCGGTGCGCTCGCACCAGTCCGCCAGCACGGTGCTCCGCCCCCCGTCGACCCGGGATCTCCCCCCGCGAACCTGCCGATGAGAGCGCCCAAGCCGTCGTCCACGCACTCGATCCAGCCTGTCCCCGTGCTGACATCATCGAATGGCACGCCATTCGCGCCTGGCTCACCCGGCGCGCCCTCCGCGCCGGGCACGTCCAGCAGTGGACGACCGTCGCCGTCGCCGTCGCCGTCGCCGTCGCCGTCGCCGTCG
>JALYIL010000100.1 GCA_030775825.1 Actinomycetota bacterium | reverse complement strand
GCGTGATGAAGCCCTCGACGTGGCGCCGAGTGACCAGCGACGGCGGTACGGGCTCGACGTAGGCGACGAATCCGCGCACCGCGCTGGAGTAGATCCGCTGGGTCGATTCGGCGAGGTTTCGGTACTTCATCCACGCGGAGAAGTCCCGCGAGATCGCGTGCCACTCCGAATCCATGTCGATAACTTACCGGGTCGCTGCCCTTAGTGCTATCGTGACTCGCTGTAAACAACTCCACGAAGGCCAGCAATTACGGGCCTGGTGCCCCCGGCAGGACTCGAACCTGCGACCTGCCGCTTAGAAGGCGGATGCTCTATCCACTGAGCTACGGGGGCCGGCTTCCAGTGGGCAGGTTACCGTCCGCCGCGAGTCACACGCCCGAATCGGGTCCTGGGCCACGGGGGTCCTGTGGTCGAACGGGTGGGCCGCAGCACCATAAGTCGCTGCGGGCTCGGCTCCGGGGCGATGTTGCGGCATCACTTCGGCCGGATCGTGGGAGTCTCGCCGGCGGCGTATCGGCGCGTGTTCCGCGCCTGGGTGCCGGCCGAACTGGATCCCAGCGCCCGAGTGCCGGCCGCATAGCAGCCGGGTCGGTCCGAACTCGTCCGGCCGTCCACACGTCGCGTGCTCGTCCACAGATCCGCCGCCTACGTCGCGCGGCGCCGGTGCCTTCGATTCAGTGGCACAACGCCCACGGAGGGCGCCGGATCAAAGCCGGACACAGACGAGGAGCACTGCATGAATGACACGATCATGACGGTCGTCGGAAATGTCGTCGACGACCCGCGGATGCGCCTGACGAAGAACGGGCACGGCGTCACCAACTTCCGGATGGCGTCGACCTCACGCCGCTTCGACCGCGAGGCGGAGACGTACGTCGACAACTCCACGCTCTTCGTCAATGTCACTTGCTGGCGCGCGATGGCGGAGAACGTGGCGACCTCAGTGCGCAAGGGCCAGCCGGTCATCGTCACCGGGCGCTACTACTCCCGCGAGTACACGGTCAATGAGGTGGTCCGCGTCGCCTACGAGCTCGAAGCGAGCGCAGTCGGCCACGATCTGTCTCGCGGAACCGCGGAGTTCAGGAAGGTGTTTCGGTCGCAGGCTTCGACACAGGTCGAGGTCGATGCCGACGGCGTTCCCGCCGATGTCAGTCACGAATGGCTCAATCTGGCTGACGCCCAGGACGCCGAGGCGGTCCCCCCAGATTCGGCGGCCTCGGGGCATGAACTGGCGTCGGCAGCGAGCTGACGGTTCGGCGGTACCTCGTCGCCGCGCGGGCCCGAGGGGAGTGCGGGCGGCGGCGAGGTCGACAAGCTGGGACACTTGAGATCGGACCGGTGCGGCTGTGAGGCCTCGCGGCAGACGATCAAGAGTTTGGACGGGCAGTGGCTCAATTCATTTACACGATGTACAAGGTGCGCAAGGCGCACGGCGACAAGGTGATCCTGGACGACGTCACCCTGTCATTCCTGCCGGGGGCAAAGATCGGGGTTGTCGGGCCCAACGGCGCGGGCAAGTCGAGCGTTCTGAAGATCATGGCCGGAATGGACCAGCCGTCCAACGGCGATGCGATGCTGGCGAACGGCTCGAGCGTCGGTCTGCTCCAGCAGGAGCCGTCCCTGGATGAGAACAAGACGGTACGAGAGAACGTCGAGGAAGCGGTCGCCGATCTGCGCGCCACGCTCGCTCGATTCGAAGAGGTCTCGGCCGCCATGGGCGAACCAGATGCCGATTTCGACAGCCTCCTGGCCGAGCAGGGCGATCTCATGGAAAAGATCGAGCATGCCAACGGCTGGGAACTCGACAGTCGCATCGAACAGGCGATGGACGCCCTTCGTTGTCCGCCGGGCAACGAGCCGGTCACGCATCTGTCCGGTGGTGAACGCCGCCGCGTGGCGCTGTGCAAGCTGCTGCTCGAGGCACCCGACCTGCTACTTCTCGACGAGCCGACCAACCACCTCGACGCCGAGAGCGTGCAGTGGCTGGAGCAGCACCTGGCGAAGTACCCCGGGACGATCCTGGCGGTCACCCACGACCGGTACTTCCTCGACAACGTGGCGGAGTGGATCCTCGAACTCGACCGCGGGCGCGCCTACCCCTACGAAGGCAACTACTCGACCTACCTCGAGAAGAAGGCCGAGCGCCTGAAGGTACAGGGCAAGAAGGACCAGAAGCTGGAGAGGCGGCTTCGCGAGGAACTGGACTGGGTCCGGCAGAACGCCAAGGGCCGGCAGGCAAAGAGCAAGGCGCGCCTGCAGCGTTACGAGGAGATGGCATCGGAGGCGGAGAAGACCCGCAAGCTGGACTTCGAGGAAATCCAGATCCCGCCAGGCCCACGGCTGGGCAATGTCGTTGTCGAGGCCCACGAATTGACCAAGGGTTTCGACGAACTCCTGTGGGACCAGGTCTCGTTCACCTTGCCGCGTGGTGGCATCGTCGGCGTCATAGGCCCGAATGGCGTCGGCAAGACCACCCTGTTCAAAATGCTGGTCGGCCAGGAGAGCCCGGACTCCGGCGAACTCAAGGTCGGCGAAACGGTGAAGATCAGTTACGTCGACCAGAACCGCGCCAACATCGATGCGACGAAGAACGTGTGGGAGGTCGTCTCTGATGGTCTGGACTACATCCACGTCGGCCAGGTCGAGGTGCCCTCACGCGCGTACGTGTCGGCTTTCGGGTTCAAGGGTCCCGACCAGCAGAAGCCGGCTGGGGTCCTCTCCGGCGGTGAACGCAATCGACTGAATTTGGCATTGACTCTGAAAGAGGGCGGCAACGTGCTGATCCTCGACGAGCCCACCAACGACCTGGATGTGGAGACCCTCGGCTCCCTCGAGAACGCGCTGCTCGAATTCCCTGGCTGTGCCGTGATCACAAGCCACGATCGCTGGTTCCTGGACCGCGTGGCCACCCACATACTCGCGTGGGAGGGCGATGCCCGCGACCCTGCAAAATGGTTCTGGTTCGAAGGCAACTTCGACTCCTACGAGAAGAACAAGGTTGATCGCCTGGGAGCCGAGGCGGCGCGACCGCACGCCGTTATTCACCGCAAGCTCAATCGCGACTGAGGTCGGCGATGGCGAGGTTCGTGCATCCGGTCCATATGCGCTGGTCGGACATGGATGCCTACCGGCATATCAACAACTCGGCCTACCTCGCCTATCTCGAACAAGCACGCGTGGCGATGTTCTACGAACGGCACGAGAGCTTCTCCGAGGGCACCGTCATCGCGCGGCACGAGATCGACTACCTGAGGCCGGTTGTCTACCATCCGACACCCTTGCGGTTGGAATTATGGATCGGCGAGGTGCGGGGGGCGGCGTTCACCGTTCACTACGAGGTGTTCGACGGCGGCGCGCTGGCGGCGCGCGCGGCGACGACCTGCGTTCCGTTCAACTTCGACAGTGACCGTCCTCGGCGTCTTACCGACGAGGAGCGCCTCCTGCTGGCCGGATTCGCCGACGCCCAGCCATGATCGCGCCCACCGAGCTGACGCCGGCCCGGGGGGCTCTGGCCGAACTCGCCCCGGTGCTACGCCGTGCCACGTCCCTCGATCCGCGCAGCGTCGCCCGAATCCGCGTCGCGGACAGCACTGCGGCCGCATTCCTTCGGCTTCCGTTCCAGGTGCTCGTCGCGCGGGCGATTCGTTGCCACCAGCAACTCGACGGAATCGACGTCACGGTTCGCGCCGCGGAGTTGCTGTCGTGGCTGGACGAGGAAACTGGTCACCCGCCCGAACCCCACGACGAGCTGTGGCGTAGCGGGCTGCCACCGTCAGGCGGGTGGCGTCGCCTCGACACCGTTCCCGACGGCGTTGTGCGGGAACTGGTCCGCAGCGCAGCACTCGCCCTCAGGCAAGCGGCCGACCGTGAGGGCCTGCCGGATGCTCAACCGCGGGCCGAAGTTGCCGATGCCTTTCTCGACTCCGTCGTGCTCACCGTCACCGCTGAGCACCTGCCGCCGGCCGAGATCACCCTGCGGGTCCTCAGCGCGGTCACCCGGATGGGCTTCCTTCCTCGCGACTCATATATCGCGATCGATGTCGTGGGCAGATGGACCCGGGTCGCAGCAGAATACGGCTCCGTCTTCACCGAACGGGCGGGGCTGAGCCTCAACCTTTCGTGACCGCTACAGCGTCTAGCTGTATGTGAGGCGCCCCCAGCCGGATGGAACCGCTCGACGCGTGGTCCCTCCCCGCCTTCGGGAGGCGTCGACCCAACTCCGGAGGCACCACATGGCCGACGATTCTGCTGACATCGGCACGATCCAGATGGGAAGCCGCTCCTGGGCGCGCAGCCTCGGCGTGGCTACCGCCATGGCGATCGTGCTCGTCGCGGTCCCGATCCCGGCGGGGTCGCACCAGCACTCATCACGGCTCGCAACGCCCCTGCGCCCGGCGGGCATGGCGCTTGTCTCGTACCCCAGCTGCGACGACCTGCTTGCTGGACTGCGCGCGAACACCGCGCGCAGCCTCACTGCGGCCGCCAACTATCCGATGTTCTCTTCCGGGTTGGGCATCGTGAAAGGGGCTGCCGGTGGCGTCCCGGCTACGGATGGTGCACCTGCCGCCGCCGCTGCCCAGGGCTCCACCGCTGCCCAGGGCCTCGCCGCTGAACAGCAGAGCGCACCCGCGTATTCAACGACCAACGTGCAGGAGAGCGGCGTAGACGAGCCGGACATCGTAAAGACCGACGGAATCAGGATCGTCACGGTGCATGGAGGTGTTCTGCGCGTGGTGAACGCCGCGACCAGAAAGGTCACCGGGACACTCACCCTGTCGGCCGACGCGGCCGGAACGACTGATCAGCTCCTCCTCGCCGGCACCCGCGCACTGGTGATCCTCCAGGCCAATTACCCCAGCTACCCGGCGGGCGGGGTCGGCCTCGCAGCCCCCGCCGGCCCAGCCCCCGCCGGCCCAGCCCCCCTCTCGGGGCCGGCCGCGGCAACCGCACCGATCGGTATGCCCCAGGCGCCGCAATCACGCTACGTATTGGTCGACCTGTCCGCACAGCCGAAGATCCTCGGTTCGCTGAGCGCGAGCGGCGACTATGTCGACGCGCGCATGATCGGCACAACCGTTCGCCTGGTCAACAGGAGCGCTCCGGCCGTTGAACTGCCGAACGTCTACAACCCGGGCAGCACCGACAGCCAGCGCGCGGCCCAAGTCTCCGCGGCGGTGGGCCGAGCACCGCTGAGCGACTGGCTTCCGACGTACACGGTGACCATGGCAGGCACGTCGGCGACTCGCTCGGTGCCGTGCGGCAGCATCAGTCACCCCGCCACGTACTCGGGCACGTCGCTGCTGACCATATACACGTTCGATCTGTCCAAGGCGCTCACCGACGCGTCGCCGATGACCCTGGCGGCCGACGGCACGACGGTGTACGGCACTCAGCACGCTCTCTACATCGCCAGCACAGTCGCGCAGGCAAAGGTCGCGCTCGAGCGGACCGAGATCCACCGCTTCGACTTGCCCGCCGGCGGCCGGCCGGTGTACCTCGGCTCCGCAACGGTTCCCGGGCGGCTACTGAACCAGTACTCGATGTCGGACTTCAGCGGTCACCTGCGGGTGGCCACCACCTCCGGAGCCGCCTTCTACGCTGGCTCAGGACAGCCCAGTGCTTCCTCCAGCACCGTCTACGTCCTGGACGACGAGACCCTGACCGTCGTGGGATCGGTGAGCGGACTCGGCAACGGACAACAGATCTATGCTGTGCGCTTCGTCGGCCCGCTGGCCTATGTGGTCACCTTCCAGCTGACCGACCCTCTCTACGTACTCGACCTGACTAACCCGGCAAACCCACGGACATCCGGGGAGCTCGAACTGACCGGCTATTCGAACTACCTGCAACCTGTCGGTGATGGTCGCCTCGTCGGAGTCGGTCAGGAGGCCAACGGTCAGGGGCGCGTCGCCGGAATGCAGGTGTCGCTGTTCGACGTCAGCTCGCCATCGGTGCCGCGTCGCATCGGCCATGTTCTGCGTACCGATGCTCCCGGTGAGAACGCCTTTGACCCACATTCGTTCCTGTTCTGGCCGGCGACGAACATGGTCATCGTTCCCATCGAAACGTGGACGAGTTCGGCCGACGCGGGCAAGGCACTCGTCCTTCGAGTGCAGGCGTCCGGGCTGGCCGTATTGGGCCTGATCGGCCATCCGGGGAACTCGCAGAACTACCAGCCCTACCCGGGGATCGAGCGAACGATGGTGATCGGGGACAGCATCTGGACGCTGTCCCCGGCCGGCCTGCTGGCGAGTGAGCTGATGACCCTGCAGGACCGGGCCTGGATCCCGTTCAGCTGATCGTGGAGCAGGCATGCTCAGGTCAGGGGCGAATCCAGACTGCGGTACCGGGTGGAACGGCGCCACCGTCCAGGGAGCCCGAGGCCAGGAGCAGCTCCCCGTCAGGGATGGGGACTGCCGCTGACCCGCCATTGAGCAGAACCCGCACGCCGCCGCGGCGGTAGGCAAGGCAGTCGGCAGGGGCATCGAGCCATGCGAAGTCGGTGCCGAGCAGGTCGGCACTCTCGCCGCGCAGCGCGATCGCGCGCCAGTAGAGGGTGAGGGTGGAGTCCGGATCTGCTTCCTGGGCCTCGACGGTCAGCTCGGCCCACTCGTCAGGCATCGGTAGCCACGACGTGGAGCCCGTGCTGAATCCGAATGGCGGCCGGCTGCCCGCCCACGGCAGGGGTACCCGCTCACCATCACGCCCGCGCTCGGTGTGGCCGCTGCGCTCCCAGGTCGGATCCTGCAGCACCTCGTCGGGAAGCTCAACGTTCGGCAGCCCTAGTTCGTCGCCGTTGTAGATGTAGACCGCCCCAGGCAGCGACAGCTGCACCAGCGCGGCGGCACGCGCGCGAGCCAGTCCAGCCATGCCGCCGCCGAAGCGGGTCGCCGCGCGATCGACATCGTGGTTGGCCAAGACCCACGTGCACGGCGCACCCACGCCGGACATCGCAGCCAGCGACCTATCGATCGCGTCCCGGAACGTCTTCGCGCCCCACGGCGTCTCGGTCAGTTCGAAGTTGAAGGTGAGGTTGAGTTCGTCCGGGCGCGTGTACCTGGCCAGTCGTTGCGCGTCACGCACCCACGCCTCGCCCACCGCCATCCGCTCACCCGGGTACGAATCCAGGATGCGCCGGAATTCCCGGTGATAGTCGTGGACCGCCTCGCGGTCCCACCGTAAGTCGTCCACGGCCGGCATGACCGTGGCGTCCTTACTCAGCGCGATGGTCTCCAGGTCAAGGTCGGGCAGCCCCGGCTCCTTGGCCATCGCGTTGGCCACGTCTATCCGGAAGCCGTCGACGCCGCGGTCCAGCCAGAACCGCAAAATTCCCTCGAACTCGGCAGGCACCTCAGGGTTCGTCCAGTCGAGATCCGGTTGCTCGGGCGCAAACAGATGCAGGTACCACTCGCCGTCACCAGCGTCACCTACCCGAGTCCACGCCGGGCCGCCGAAGACGGACGGCCAGTTGTTCGGCGGCAGTTCGCCGCGCTCGCCACGGCCGGTTCGAAAAATGAACCGAGCCCGCTCCGGGCTGCCCGGGCCGGCCGCAAGCGCGGCCTGGAACCACGGATGTTCCGCGGAGAAGTGGTTGGGGACGACGTCGATTGTGATCCGCAGGCCGCGCTCGTGCACCTCGAGCACTAGCGCATCGAAGTCGGCGAGGGTCCCGAACAGCGGATCGACGTCGCGGGGATCGGCCACGTCATAGCCGCCGTCGGCCATCGGCGAGCGGTAGAAGGGCGACAGCCAGAGCGCATCGACCCCGAGGTCCTGCAGGTAGCCGAGCCGCTGGCGAAGCCCGACGAGGTCCCCTGTGCCATCGCCGTTGCCATCGGCGAAGCTGCGCGGATACACCTGATAGAAGACAGCATTCGCCCACCACGGCTGACCGTAAGCGCTTTTAGTCACGCGGCCATTGTGCCCGATGACACCGCCGGTCATTCGGCGACGTTGCGCATCGAGTCGGCCGCCGTGACCAGGTAGTCCCACAACGTCTGCCGCTCGGCCGCGGGAAGCTGCAGCGCCGATAGCGCCTCTCCCATATGCCGCAGCCAGGCGTCTCGCTCGGCAATGCCGATGGCGAACGGGGCATGCCGCAACCGCAGGCGCGGGTGGCCGCGCTGGTCGGAATACGTTCTCGGCCCACCCCAGTACTGGATCAAGAACATCCGCAGCCGCTCGGCGGCCGGCCCCAGGTCCTGCTCCGGATACAAAGGACGGAGTACCGGGTCTTCTCCGACCCGCCGGTAGAACTCATCGACGAGCCTCCGAAAGGTGGGTTCGCCGCCCACGGTCGCGAAAAACGTCGCGGCGCGCCCGGTCGTGGGATCGGGCAAAGGCTCGGACGGCACGGACCCATTGTCCACGCCGAGGCTGGCGCAGTTACGGTCAGCTCATGACGAGCGACTTCGACCTCATCGTTATCGGCCTCGGACCGGGTGGGGAGGAAGTGGCGGGGCGCATGGCTGAGGCTGGCTGGTCGGTGCTCGGTATCGACTCCCGGCTTGTTGGGGGTGAGTGCCCGTATTTCGGGTGTATCCCGTCGAAGATGATCCTGCGCGGCGCGGACCTGATCGGTGAGGGACGTCGCATCGAGGGCTTTGCCGGCCACGCCAGCATCGAGCCTGACTTCGGTCCCGTGGCCGCACGCATCCGCTCGGAGGCAACCGACAACTGGGATGACCAGGTGGCGGTCGAGCGCCTGGAAGGCACGGGGGCCACGTTCGTCCGTGGTCATGCCCGCCTGAGTGGGCGCGGCGGCGACGGCCGGCTAAGTGTGGCGGTGGGCGAGGACACGTATCGAGGCGCCAAAGTCGTGATCGCCACGGGCACCGCACCGGCGATCCCCCCCATCGACGGGCTGGCCGCGCTCATGGCGAGCGGTGCGGGCCCGACCGGCGCGGTATGGACAAACCGGGAGGCCGTGCAGGCCCGGTCCGCTCCGAACTCGCTCCTCGTGCTGGGGGGCGGCGCGATCGGGTGCGAGCTGGCGCAGGGCTTCGCGCGCTACGGCAGTGCCGTCACTGTGGTCGAAGGGGCGCCGCGCATCTTGATGGCTGAAGAGCCAGAGGCGTCGAGGGTCGTCGCGGACGTGCTGCGCCGTGAAGGACTCGACGTGCGTGAGGGCGTCACTGCGGACAACGTTCACGGCAGTGCCGGTGCCGTTGCACTCACGCTCGCCGACGGCTCCACGATCACCGGGGAGAAGCTCCTCGTAGCCGCGGGTCGCAAACCGAATCTCGACGACATCGGGCTCGACAGCCTTGCTCTCGATCCGTCCGCCCGCTCTCTGGCGATCGACGACGCAATGCAGGTCCGGCACGGCGGCGAGCTGGTCGAGGGCCTCTACGCCGTCGGCGACATCACCGCCCACGGGGCGTTCACGCACGTTGCTGTCTGGCAAGCGCGCACCCTGATTGCCCGGCTGCTCGGGCGCGAGGAGGCCTTCGGCGGTTACCACGGCATGGCTTGGGCGACGTTCACCGATCCGGAGGTCGGCCGCGTGGGTACGTCTGAGCAGCAGGCGCGCGACAAGGGACTCAACGTGCGAGTCGGGGGCGAACCCATCGCCTCGGCCTCCCGGGGATGGATCCACGGACCGGGCAACGACGGGTTTATCAAGCTCGTCGAGGACGCGGACCGCCACGTGCTCGTCGGCGCGACTGTGGTGGGGCCCTATGGCGGCGAACTGCTCGGGCTACTGACGCTGGCCGTACATGCCGAGGTTCCGGTCGCAACACTCGCCAACATGCATTACGCGTTCCCGACGCTGCACCGCGCCGTGCTCGACTCGGTACGTTCCCTAGCCTGACCCGCCGGTTCCGTCCCCGGTAGATCAGCCACCGGCCCTCGCTTCCGCATGTTCAGCCACCGGTCGCCGGAGGGATCGGGGCGTTCGGGGTCGGGGCGCCAGGCTGGGCCGCTGGATCTGGGTGCGGCACGGGATCTGACTGGGCCGCTGGATCTGCCGGGGGCGTTGGCTCGGGAGGCGGCCCGAGGCGTTCCCGGATGCGCCGCCGCAATTCGCGAGCGACCCGCCACTGCTCCAGCGGCCGCACTCGAACCACCAGACGGATCACCGTCTCCTCGAGAGTCATGCGCTCGACTCCCTGGACTTCGGGTTCGTTGAGGAAGACCCCGGCCCACTGATCCTCGCCGTGCATCGCTCGCGCGACATCGAGCATCGCCTGGGAGGCTGCGGCCACGTCGGCCGCGGCCGCGATCGGAACGTCGAGGACCACCTGCGCGAAGCCCTGGCTTCTGTTGCCGACACGCACGACCTCGCCATTGCGGACGTACCAGACCGTGCCGTTGACGTCACGAAGGGTCGTGGTGCGCAGCCCGACAGCCTCGACGGTCCCGCTGGCCTTCTCGAAGTCGATGACGTCGCCGACTCCGTACTGGTCCTCGAGCGTCATGAACATGCCGGACAGGAAGTCCTTGACGATGTTCTGGGCGCCGAATCCCAGCGCGACGCCGATGATCGAGGACCCTGCGATGAAAGGGGCCAGATTCACCTGGAGTTCGCTCAGGATCAGCAGGCAGCTGATGACCAGGATGGTGAAGGACGCCGTGGACTTCAGCACCGACCCGATCGTGGCTGCGCGCAGTGCTCGGCGCTCGGATGCCAGGCCGACTGACTCGAAAATGCGGCTGCTCTCCACGCGCTGCTTGAACGGTCGCAGGATAGGAGGGACTTCGCCCACGTGCACCGGGCGCACGACCCTGTTCACCATCCGATGCAAGATGGCGCGCACCACGAGCGCGACCACGATGATGACGATGATCCGGATCGGGATCTCGATGATCCACTTGCTGTGGTTGTGGACGTACTTCGGGAGGCCGGTGCTCACAGCCGTTCAGCCTGCCATGGTGGGGCGGGCGTGCGAACCGGAGCCGCGTCAGGTTCACTTATAGCGGGTCGGAGGTGATCCTCGTGTCCGGGGCGTTGGTTCTCAACGCGACGTACGAGCCCCTGTGCGTCGTGCCGCTGCGTCGTGCCGTCGTGCTCGTGCTGGCCGAGAAGGCTGTGATCGTCGAAGCCGGCGACGAGGTCATGCATTCCGAGCGCACCTCGATTCCGGTGCCCACTGTCGTCCGGCTCTCCCATTTCGTCCGCGTTCCGTACCGGCGCGAGGTGCCGCTGACCCGCCGAGCCGTCCTCGACCGCGACTGTCATCAATGCGTGTATTGCGGAAACCGAGCAGACACGATCGATCACGTCAGACCGCGATCGCGCGGCGGGACCCACATTTGGACCAACGTCGTTGCGGCCTGCGCCCGGTGTAACCATCGAAAGGGTGACCGGCTGCTCGCAGAACTCGGCTGGCACCTGCACCCTGCACCGCAACAGCCACCGGCGACGGTGGCTGTCGTCATGGGATGGGCCAAACGCGACCCCGCGTGGCAGCGATACCTGGCCTGGACGGGCCTGGACGCGGGCGTTGCGTCGGCGGTCTGATGGCGCAGTTGCACAATCTCACGGCACTGCAGGCCGCCGCGGCCGTCCGGCGCCGGGAAGTCAGCCCGGTCGAACTGGTCGACAGCGCGCTCGAGCGCATAGCCCGGCTCGACAATCAGGTCGGTAGCTTCGTCACCCTGAGCCCGGAGTTTGCTCGGCAGCAAGCCAAACAGGCCGAGCAGGAGGTCATGACTGCAGCGGACCCGGCTGATCTGCCACCGCTTCTCGGGGTGCCCACGGCGATCAAAGATCTCAATTTCACCGCGGGCGTCCCCACCAAGCTCGGGTCGCGGATGATGGCCGACTTCGTGCCGAGTTTCGACGATCACATCGTCACGTTGATGCGCGCGGCCGGGATGATCAGTCTGGGCAAGACGGCAACGCCAGAATTCGGGCTGCCCTGCTACACGGAGACCGACATCGGGCCGCCCGCCCGGACCCCGTGGGACACCAGCCGCCTGGCCGGCGGATCCAGCGGGGGCGCCGGCGCGGCTGTCGCGAGCGGCTTTGTGCCGGTCGCCCAAGGTAGCGACGGGGGCGGGTCAATCAGGATCCCAGCCAGCGTGTGTGGACTCGTCGGGCTGAAGACCTCGCGTGGGCGGGTATCGAAGGGACCGATGGACGTCGATGCGGCGCGGCTGAGCGTGCTTGGCCCGCTGGCGCGCACGGTCCGCGACGCTGCTGCGTTTCTGGATGCCGTGGCGGTCCCGCAGCCCGGTGACCCGGATCCGCTGCCCGCACGTCCCCCAGGCGAGAGCTTCCTGAACTGCTGTGATCGCGAAGCGGGCCGACTGCTCATCGGCCGTTTCATCGATTCGCCGATGGATTCTGAGCCTGACCCGCAGGTGCGCGACGCATGGGAGCGAGCCAGCGTTCTGATCAGCGGGCTCGGTCACGAGGTCGTCGACGTCAGTGCTCCGCTGCCGGTCGAAGCGGTTGCCGACTTCGAAACGGTCTGGTCGGTTGGAGCTGCCTCGATCCCGATCGATCCCTCGCGCGAGGCATGGTTGCGACCGCTCACCCGCTACCTGCGCGAGCGGGGCGTCGCGTTGGGTGGCCCGGCGTATGCGTCCGCGCTGGGAATGCTCAACGTCCACGCGCGCCGCGGCATTGCCGCCACAGCCCACCTCGATGCGGTACTGACGCCGACCGTTGCCATGCTGCCCCGGCCGATCGGGTGGTTCGACGCCGACGGGGATCCAGCGGCCGATTTCGAGAGGCAGAAGCGCTTCACGCCGTATACGGCGATGTACAACGCCACGGGTCAGCCGGCCATCTCGCTGCCGCTGTATCAGAGCACCGAAGGCCTGCCGGTCGGCATCATGCTGGTCGGGCGACCCGCCGGCGAGCCGCTGCTGTTGGCGCTTGCCGCCCAGCTGGAAGCCGCACTGCCGTGGGTCGATCGGCATCCGCCCATCTGGTCGTGAGGCCACCGATGCTGGTCGTGAGGCCAGTGAATCTGAGGCCGCCATCTCGCAACGCAACTGGATTCGCTACCGTCTTCCCATGGTGACCGAGCGACGGTGTGGGTGCGCATGACGATCGTTCAGACTGTGCTGGTATTCATCGGCATTCCGGCGGCGATCATCGCCGCGCTCACCTTCGCCGTCTACGGCAAATCCATGCTGCACCAGCCGAACCGCTATCGCCCCGGACGGCCGTGGAACTACAAACCTGCGTGGTTCGTGCCGCATCCGGACGCGGTTGTGGCTACGCGCGCAGCGCACAAGCAACTTGAGTCATCCTCGGCATCGACAACCACGACCGCGGTCGGGGGTGCAAGCGGTGAGTGGTGAGCTGCAAGTCCGCTACAACCTCGTTCAGCACGGTCCGGTCGGACACGACGTCAGTGAGAACGGGTTCACCGTTCGGCAACTGTCGCGCCTGGACGAGGCACTCACCCTGTCCAGCCGGGAGTCCGGGCTGTTCTTTTCGATCTATGTCGGCGAACTGTCGCCACCGACTCGGGCCCACGCAGAGGCCTTGTTCGAACGTCTCAACGACGACTCGGTGCTGCTCGCCGTATCGCCGGGCCAGCGCGTGTTGCACATTGTCACCGGGCCAGCCTCGGCGAGGCGGTTGCCCAACCGAGCCTGTGCCCTGGCCGCCCTGGCCATGCGGGCATCCTTCACAAATGGCGATCTCGTCGGCGGCATCGTGACCGGCCTGCGCATGCTTGCCGACTCCGCCGGACGCGTCTGATTCCCTGCTGCGGCTCTCAGCCCTTGATTGCGCACTTTCCTGGATTGAGCAGGTCGGGCACAAGGCACTTGGTTGGGG
>JALYIL010000099.1 GCA_030775825.1 Actinomycetota bacterium | reverse complement strand
TGCCCTGAGCCACGACTTTCTCCTCTTGCTGCAAGGAATCCGCACCGTGCGGGTTCCGAGGTCACCACCGGGCGAACAACCAATTCCCGACAGCCAGGAGAAGGAAGAATCAACCGGTTACCTGACTCAAATACTAAAGTCATCGCGGCAACCACACAAAGCGTAGCAACAAATATCCGGCTTGGATCCCCCCGGTACCGCCGAAACCGATACTCTGCCCCGCCGGCGCCCCCCGCCGCCGGTATTACGGTGGGGGGGCACCTCCAGCCAGCCGAAACGGGAAGGGTACCGCCGTGGACGACAAGTCGATTCTCGAGCACATCCACGATCTCGTCTCGGAGGAGAAGCAGCTGCGGGAAAGCCACGTCGGGCAGGGACTGCACGGTGCGCAACGGCAGCGACTGGAGTTGCTCGAGCGCCAGCTGGACCAGGCCTGGGACCTTCTGCGCCAGCGCCGGGCTCGAGAGGAGACCGGGGAGAATCCGGACGAGGCGAAACCGCGCCCCATCGACGAGGTCGAGTCCTACCTGCAATGAGCTGATCGCGCCGTAACCTCTGGATCGGCCGAAGTCAGGAAGTCACGTCCTTGCCCGCGAACCGCGCCCATGCCAGCGACAACAGGACCGCGACGTAGGCCAGGGTGACGAACAGGCCGTGCCAGACAGCGGTCGTCAGCATCGGGTCTCGCAACAGGTCCGTCCACTGCAGCCAGTAATGGGTCGGCAGCCACGGATGGATTCGCGAGAGTTGCGGGACCTGGTCGAGTACCTCGCTGACAATCGTCAGGACCAGCGTTGCCGCCATCGCGGCGACGGGGACTTCTGTCAGGGTCGAGACGAGCAGCCCTAGGGCCCCCACCATCGCGATAGACGCGGCGACGAACAGCGCGACCAGCAGCAGCCGGTAGCTCCCGGAGGCATAGGAGATCGTTCGCCCGGACAGCAACGTCAACCGGCCGGAGGGAAAAAGGATCGCACCAACGATGACGCCGCCGATGCCCACCACGGCAACGCTTGCCGCGCACCAGGCGAGGATCCCACCGAACTTCACCGCAAGCAGGCGAGTGCGCCCGACGGGAACGGCCAGCAGGTACCGCAACGTACCGGAGCTGGCTTCACCAGCAATGGCATCGCCGGCAACGACGGCCACGCCCAGTGGCAGGAACAGCGGGATGACCACGAGGAACGCGGCGAGCGCCGCGAACAGTCCATTGTCGGTGATTCCCCCAAAGATGGCGCCCCCGCCCCGGCCCGGGTGACTGTTCAGCTTGACCGCGACGCCGATCAGGACCGGAATCAGCCCCAACGCACCCAGCAAGGCAATGTTGCGACGGCGGCGGAACACCATCGTCAGTTCCGAACGCAGCAGGCGCCCCCAGGATTGGCGCGCCACAGGCGTGCCCGCGGCGCCAGTCGCCTTGCTCGATCCAGCGGCCACCGCTGGGGCGAGCTCAACCCGAGACATCGAATCCCTCCCCGGTGAGCCCCACGAAGATGTCCTCCAAGTTGGGCTGCTCAACCTGGAATCCACGAACGCCGATGCCCGCGGCCACGAGGGCCGCCACCACTGCCTCAGGCTGCGCTGCACCGAGCACCCCCGTCGCGCCGTCGTCGGTCATCGCCACCTCCGCGAGCTGGAGGCCGACAAGGACCCGCGCCGCATCGGCGTTAGCTGCGGTGAGCACGTGAACCCGAACCCGTTGCTGGGCACCGAGGTCGGCCAGCGAGCCTTGCCAGACCATCCGGCCGACACTCATCACCCCGACGTGGGTGCAGACCTGCTCGACCTCGCTCAGCAGATGCGAGGAGACGAACACCGTGACACCTTCGCGGCCAAGTTGCGAGATCAGATGCCGAACCTCCCGCGTGCCCTGCGGGTCCAGGCCGTTGGTCGGCTCGTCGAGTAGGAGCAGCTCACGCGGCTGCAGCAAGGTCGCGGCGATGCCGAGACGCTGCCGCATCCCGAGTGAATAGTTGCGATATTTCTTTCCCGCGGCCGCCGAGAGGCCTACGCGCTCGAGCGCTTCGGCGATGCGACGCTTGGCAGTGCGTGCCGACGCGAAACGGTCGGCAGCATCTAGGCGGGCCAGGTTCGCCGTCCCCGACAGGTAAGGGTGAAACGCCGGGCCCTCGACCAGCGCGCCCACCCGGGGCAGCAGATCCCCGCGGGCAACGGCAAAATCCCGGCCCAGCAACGAATGCGAGCCCGCCGTCGGGAAAACCAGCCCGAGCAGCAAGCGGATAGTGGTTGTCTTGCCGGATCCGTTCGGGCCCAGGAAGCCGTAGACCGAGCCGGTCGGTACGTGCAGGTTCACCGTGTCGACGACGAGCTGCTTCCCGAACCGCTTGGACAGGCCCGTAGACGCGATCGCGGCGGTGCCAGCTGTCCCAGCCGCGTCTGCCACCGGCGAGCTCAGTGCGAGGTCGCGGCTGCGTACAACGCTGCCGGATCGACCGACCCGGCGAATACCCGGCCATCGTCGGTCAACAGCGCACACACGAGCGGGGTATCAAGAAGTCGCCCCTTTCCCCACGAGCCTTGGACTGTCGGCAACGCCGACAACGACGGGCCGGCGACCTGCTGCACCTGCTTCGCGGTGGCGTGGTACTCGGCCACACTCGACCAGCCCGTACCGATGGTGGTGACCCGGTCTGAACTGGCACTGGTCGAATCGGCAGACGCGTCTGGCGGCGCGGAAGCCGGATGGGAGCTCGCGTTGGTGTGCACGGTCGCACCCGGCGGTGGGGTGAACTGGAAATACTTCAGCGGAGGCGATTTGAAGGAGATGTCAGAGAACGCGATGTCGAGGGCGGTCGTCGTCTGTCCGCGCGGGAATACCTGGACCTCCAGCGGCAACTTTGTAGCACCGTCGATCGCAATATGCACCGAACCGATCCGTGTCGCCGCCGAGTCACGCGGCGTCAGAACCACCTCATAGGCCGACCGGTCGGCGACGGTCCGCTGGGCGCCGATCGCGACCTTCGTCGTCGGGTCGATCGAGGCGAGTAGGGAACTGGCGACTTGCGCGGGCGTCAGCGACTCGATACCGGTAGGTTTCGCCGAGCCGGCCGGCGAAGTCGGGCTCTGCTTCTGCGACTGGGCCAGCACGGTGTGCGTGGCGATGCGGGTGTCGCTGTCCCACTGCCAGATATCGGTGCCGGAATGGAAGACGTCCGATTCGGACGTGGTTCCCAGCAACGCCACGCGCTGGCGATCAGGACCGCCGTACCAGATGGCGAGAGTATGGGAACCGGTCAGCAGGCTGGCGATCGAGGAACTGCCGGAATCGCCGGCCAGTGCAGGGAGCTGTGGAAGCCCCAGCGCCATCTGCGCAACGACCGTTCCCGAGAAGCCCGTGGCCGGGGACTGCTGGACGGCCGCGAGCAGCTCAGCGGGGGTTGTGGCGGCCAGCGGGTTGGAGGGCGCGGCGCGCGCGGTGATCATTCCACCCGCAGCCAGACCGACGACGCCGAGAACACCGACCGGCGCCAACCAGCGCAGCGAGCGGTGCTGCAGGAATATCGAAGGAGTCCTCACTGGATCCAGCATGAGTGCGATGCACTGTGATAGGGCTGAGCTAGTTCCCAGCTGTCCAGGACGCGCAGTGGCACCCTGTGCATGACGAGGTTTGGAGGCACAGTGCGACTTCTGATAGTCGAGGACGAGGTACGCCTTGCCTCCGCGCTGCAACGAGGCTTGGGCGGCGAAGGGTTCACCGTCGATGTCGCTCACACCGGACCGGATGGTCTGCATGCCGCGCAGGAGACCGCCTACGACGCGGTGATCCTGGACATCATGCTGCCGGGACTGTCCGGTTATCGGATCATCGAGCAGCTACGCGCTGCGGAGAACTGGGTACCGATCCTCATGCTGACGGCGAAGGACGGGGAGTATGACGAAGCGGACGCTCTAGACCTCGGCGCCGATGACTACCTGACCAAGCCATTCTCCTTCGTCGTCCTCCTCGCGAGGATTCGCGCCCTGCTCCGCCGCGGCGTGCAACCCCGACCTGCGGCACTGAAAGTCGACGACCTCGTGCTCGATCCGGCGGCGCACACGGTGATGCGCGCGGACACGACTGTCGATCTCACCCCGCGGGAGTTCTCGCTACTGGAATTCCTGATGCGTCGCGCCGGGGACGCAGTGAGCAAGGCAGACATCCTGCACCACGTCTGGGACGCCAACTACGAAGGCGACGCCAACGTCGTTGAGGTTTATGTGGGATACCTGCGCCGTAAGATCGACACTCCGTTTGGGCGGCAGAGCGTGCAGACGGTGCGCGGCGCCGGCTACCGGCTCACCGCGGATAGTTGAACCGGCTGGCCGCCCTCCCGATGAGCTGGTGGTCACGCCAGTCACTGCGAGCCCGGTTGACGCTTCTCGCCACCGCCCTGTTCACCTTCGCAGTTCTCACCGGCGCGGTACTCGTTCTCGTCCTGCAGCGCTACACGTTGCTGCGCACGCTCGACTCCTCGGCACAGAAGACCGCGCACGACATCGCGCAGATCTTCGAGTCGGGCAAGTCGCCGACGACCGTGGTGCCAACCACCGGTGGCGTCACGTTTGTGCAGGTCGTCGACGCCACCGATCACGTGAAGGCGGTCTGCTGCGGAGCGGACCGGGTGATACCGATTCTCGACCAGCAACAGCTCCATAGAGCGCGCACCGGAGAGCGGCTCATGATCACCAACCCGATCTCCGACGCGCCGCTGCGGGTCCTCGCCGCGAGCGCCGGGGACAAGACCGTCCTGGTCGCGACGGACCTGAAGGGGGTAAACGACAGTGTTCGCCTGCTCGGTCAGGTAGCCCTCATCGGCGGTCCCCTTGCCGTACTGCTCATGGCGCTTGCCACGTACGGCGTCGTCGCCCTCACGCTGCGTTCGGTGGCGGCACTGCGGCATGGTGCCGCCGACATCACAGCAGCGGGACTGTCCGATCAAAGGCTGCCGGTGCCGGGTGCCCAGGACGAGATTCACCGACTGGCGGTGACCCTGAACGCGATGCTCGACCGTATCGACTCGGCAACGTCGAGGCAGCGAACGTTCGTCGGAGACGCGGCACACGAGCTTCGCTCTCCGTTGGCGTCGCTGCGCGTGCAGCTCGAAGTGGCCCAACGGGTCGGCCCCGAGGAGGATCTCGCCACCCTGATCGACGACGTCCTGGTCGACGTCGGGCGCCTGGACAGGCTGGTCAAGGACCTCCTGGCGCTGGCTCGTCTGGACGAGGCCGGCGGCCGGTTGCCAAGGCGGGAGCCGGTCAACCTCGTTGAGCTGCTCAGCGAGGTGGTCGGCGGGTATGCCGATGCCCGGATTCCGGTGCGGCTGGTCACTGATGGCAGCCAGAGCACCGCGGGCACGGTGAGCGTCGACGGCGACATCGACGGCCTACGTCGCGTCGCGATCAATTTGATCGACAACGCAGTACGGTTCGCCAAGACGCGGGTCGACGTCGCACTCGGGCCCGCGAGCTCAACGAAGCGCCCCAGCGTCTCGATCATCGTGACCGACGACGGCCCAGGCATAGCAGCCGACGAGCGCGAACGAGTTTTCGACCGGTTCTACCGGGTGCAGGCCTCGCGATCGCGCGAGAGCGGCGGGACCGGGCTCGGCTTGGCGATCGCGCGTGACGTCGTCCGAGCGCACGGCGGCAGCATTCGTCTCACCGCCCAATCCGACGGTGAGTCAGGACTGCAGGCGATCGTCGTGCTACCACGGTCGCCCCGGAGTTGGCGTGATCAACAGCTGCCTCCGGCGTAGCGCCGAAGCGGGGTCACGACGTGCAGGGGGGTAGCCCTCCCGGATTGGCGGTCGGTGTCGGGGTGGCCGTCGCTGTCGCAGTACCCGATGCTGTCGCGGTGTTGGTCGGGGTGGGAGGTGGCGTGGTGCAGGTCGGAGCCGGCTTGACGTACCGGTAGATGACCAGGGTGACCTGAGTTGACAGGGGGTAAGCGATCCCCGGCGTCGGATTCTCGGTTGCCACCGTGCCGTCCTTGGTCCTGTCTGGGGTGTCTACGGTCCGGCTGTCATCGACATTGACCCACCCCGCGGTGTTGAGTTGAGCCTTCGCGTCGGCATCCTTCTTCCCCCGCACGTCCGGAAGTAGGACCTTGCCGGTGGACACCTGCAGGGCGATGGTGGTGCCAGGAGCGACCGACGCGAATTGCGGCTGGCTCTGCGCGATAACGATGCCGGCCGCGGCGGGGTTGTTCACGGGTTGCTGCGTCGCGTTGAGACCGGCGGCGTGCAGGATCGCCGCGGCATCCGGGAACAGCTTGCCGGTGACACCGGGAACCTGAACTCTCTTGGGCGTGAACAGCTGATACGTGACTGTGGAGTTCTTCGGCACCTGGGTGTTCGGGGCCGGGTCGACGGTGCAGACCTGCCCTTCAGTCACAGTGATGTTGTTGAAGCAGGGACCATTTGTGGTGGCGCCATGCGCCGGCGTGAGGTTCGCGGCGCGCAGGGTGTCCTCGGCAGCCTGCTGCACCTGCCCGATGACGGAGGCTGGAACGGTCACCTTGGCAACCGAATCGGTTCTGCCGATCAGCAAGACGGCAGCCACGGCCGCTCCGATGACGAGCAGCAAAGCCGCGACGATGGCCAGCCAGACCAGGCCGCTGCGCCGGTTGTCCTCTGGATCAATTGGCGCCAGTGTGGATTGCCGCATGACGACGGGCGGAACGGGCGTGCGGGCGATGAACTGTGTGCGCTCGGCATCGGACATGACGGCTTCGGCTGCCACCGGCTGATTGGCCAGCGCGCGCTGGAGATCGGTGCGCATCTCGGCAGCCGACTGGTAGCGGTTGAGCTGGTTCTTGGCCAGTGCCTTCATCACGATCGAATCGAGAGCGGGGGGCACCTCCGGGTTGCGTGAGGACGGCGGCGGCGCGTTCTCTCGTACGTGCTGGTAGGCCACCGCGACAGGGGAGTCCCCCTGGAACGGCGGCGCGCCGGTGACCAACTCGTAGAGCAGACAGCCGGTGGAGTAGACGTCCGAACGCGCGTCGACCGCCTCGCCGCGTGCCTGCTCGGGCGATAGGTACTGTGCCGTGCCGATCACGTTCGCGGTCTGGGTGATCGTGGCGGCGTTGTCGGCCAGTGCTCGGGCGATGCCGAAATCCATGACTTTGACCGCGCCCGCAGGCGTGATCATGACGTTGGCAGGTTTGATGTCGCGATGAACGATGCCGTTGCGGTGGCTGAAGTCCAAGGCGCCGCACACGTCCGCCGCGATCTCCATCGCGCGGCGCACGGGCAGGCGCCCTTCGGCTTTCAGGATGTCGCGCAGCGTGCGGCCTTCGACGTATTCCATGACGATGAACGGTTGAGTCGCCCCGTCGGGGCCGGTGTCCTCACCGGTGTCGTAGACCGAGACGATCGACGGGTGATTCAAACCCGCGGCGGCCTGGGCCTCACGGCGAAACCGATGCAGGAAGGACGGATCCCGGGCAAGGTCGGCGCGCAGCACCTTGATCGCGACCTCACGCCCGAGCCGTACATCACGTCCTCGATGCACTTCGGCCATTCCGCCGTAGCCGAGCACCTCGCCGAGCTCGTACCGTCCGCCGACCAGTCGCGGCTGGGTCATCGTGCGTCCTCACTGCTAGATCGCATGGTCAATGTGCTCCTGAAGACCGGAGGTAGGCCTCCATCACGGCCTTGGCCACCGGCGCGGCGGCCAAGCCACCCGTCGTCTCGCTTCCGTTGATTCCGCCGTTTTCGATGATCACTGCAACGGCGATCTTGGCGCTGCCGTTGAGTGTCGCGAACCCGGAGAACCACGCGTGCGGCGGTGTCTGTACTCCACCCTTGAAGATCCCGGTGTCCGCCGTGCCGGTCTTACCCCCGACGACGACGTTTGGGATATCGGTGATATTCGCAGGACCACCCGTGCCTTCAGGGCTGGTGACGACGCCGACCATCATCTGCTCCAACTGCTGATTGAGGTCGGACGGAAGTACCGTCGCGAGCTGAGTGGGTGAGGTCTGCGACAGCACGGAGAAGTTCGAACTCAGATCCTGGCGAACCAGGTAGGGCGTCATCAGGATGCCGCCGTTGGCTACTGCCGCGGCGATCATCGCACCCTGCAGCGGCGTCATGCGCACGTCTTGCTGCCCGAAGGACGAATGTGCGAGCGTGCCGGGATCGGTCAGATCGGCGGACGTGCCGACGGTCGACCGTGCGACCGTCAACGGGACCGACAACTGGTTGCCGTCAAAGCCGAACAACGAGGCCTCGTCGGCGATCTGCTTGCCGCCCAGCTTGTCAACGGCCAGCGCGGCGAACGCGGTGTTGCAGGACTTGGCGAACGCGAACGCGAGCGTGGCCGTAACGCCATTCTGGCAGGTCTCCCCGCCGAAGTTCTGGACGCACGACGACGCTGCAACACTCGTGCACGGGCCAGTGCGATCGTGGTAGGGCCAGTAGCCGTCGGGCGCCGGGATCTGGTCGGTGGGTTTGACGTTCGCCTTCAGCGCCGCAGCCGAGACGATCACCTTGAATACCGAACCCGGAGGATAGCTCTGCCTAAGTGCACGATCCAGCATCGGCGTCGCCGGATCGTTGAGCAACGAGGCGTAGTAACTGGCGATGCTCGCACTGTCGTGGGAGCTGAGCTTGTTGGGGTCATAGGACGGCGTGGAGACGGCGGCCAGGATCGCCCCCGTCGTCGGGTCGAGCGCCACGACCGCACCGGGCCGTAGCGTGCCGTTTGGCGACTTCATCGCGTTGTAGGCGGCGTCTTGAGCCGCCTTGTTGAGCGTCAGTTCGACGTTGCCGCCCCGGCGATTGCGTCCGGTGAACAAGTCGGCGAGTTGACTGCCGAATTGGCGGGGGTCCGAGCCGGACAGCACGCTGTCCTTGGCGGACTCGATACCGTCTGTGCCGTAGACGATTGAGTTGTAGCCGGTGACCGGTGCGTAGATCGGTCCCTGGGCGTAGACGCGGAGATATTTCAATTCGTCCTTCGTCGACACGGATCTCGCGATCGCGGTGCCCTGCACGTCGATCTGACCGCGCGGGCTCGAGTATTCAGCCAGGATCGGCAACCGGTTGTCGGGGTACTTGCTGGTGTCGTTGTATGCGTTGGTCTTCACGACCTGGATGTAGTTCACGTTGACGAAGATCGCCGCCAGCAGGAAGCCGAGGGCCAGCGCCACCTTGCGAATGGGCCGATTCATGCGGGCACCGATTCCGCCGGCACTTGGTTCGGCGCGACGTTCGTGGGGCGGCGCGCGGCGTCGGAGATCCGGAGCAATATCGCGAGCACGGCGTAGCTGGACAGCAGCGAGGAGCCTCCGTAGGACAGGAATGGGGTCGTGAGCCCCGTCTCGGGCAGCAACCGCGTCACGCCGGCGACCACGACGAACAGCTGCCAGGCGAAGAGAAATGACAGCCCCGTGGCAAGCAGCTTGCCGAACGAGTCGCGCACGGCGAGGCCAGCTGCAAGTCCGCGCGAGACGAACAGCACGTACATCATCACGATACCGACGAGTCCGAACAGACCGATCTCCTCACCGAAGGAAGCAATGATGAAGTCCGTGCCCGGCAGCGGGATGCGTTCCGGGTGACCGCCGCCCAGGCCGGTCCCGAAGAGTCCCCCGTTGCTCAAGCCGTAGATGGACTGCCGTAGCTGGTACCCGTCGTCGTTGTGCACCGGGGAGAACAGATGTAGCCACACCCCGACGCGCGTCTGCACGGTGCCAAAGAGCTGATACGCGATGTAGGTGCCGCCCACGAATAACAGGGCGCCGATGATCAGCCAGCTCGCTCGCTCGGTTGCCACGTAGATCAGGACGACGAACAGCCCGAAGAACATGAGGGAGGTCCCGAGATCGTGACCGCGAACCAGGACGCCGATGCAGATGAGCCACGCAGCCAGCAGCGGTCCGAGGTCGCGACCGCGTGGCAGATCGATACCGGCAATGCGGCGCCCCGCCAACGACAGGACGTCGCGCTTGGTGACGAGATAGGACGCGCCGAAGACGCAGAGCAGGATTTTGGCGAACTCACCGGGCTGCATGGAGAACCCGGCTAGCCGGATCCAAATGCGCGCGCCGTTGATCTGACTGAACCGCGCGGGCAGCAGCGCGGGGAGCACGAGCAGGAAGACACCGAACAGCGCGAGCGTGTACGCGTAACGCTGCAACGCGCGATGATCGCGGATGACGACGATCAGGATCACGAATAGCGCCACTCCCACCGACGTCCAGATGACCTGGGACGGCGCGGCGGCTCCCGCGAACTGCTGGCCGGCCTGGTCTGCTTGCTGTTTCAGCCCGACATCGAGGCGGTGGATCATCACGAGGCCAAGCCCATTGAGCGCCACGGCGATGGGCAGCAGCAACGGGTCGGCGTACGGCGCGACCCGTCGGATCACCACGTGCGTGACGAGTCCGACGACCAGCGGGACCGCGGCGTACGTGGCCAGACGACTGGAGACGTGACCGTCCCGCGTTGCTTCGAACGCTCCCTCGGCCGCAACGACGAGGAGCACCGCGAAGGCAAGCAACAACAGTTCGGCATTGCGCCGGGTCGGGACATGCAGCGTGGGGGCGCTCATCGCGAGGGCCTGCATCCTGGGATCCCGCTCGGCGACGGACTGGCCGCGCTGGGAGTGGAAGCCGTGGCACTGGCGGTCGGCGTCGGAGTGCGCGACGGCGTTGGCGTCGGCGTCGGAGTGCGCGACGGCGTCGGCGTCGGCGTCGGCGTCGCCGTGTGTCCCGGTGCCTTGACACTCGAGCTGTGTGTCGCGGTCGCGGCGGCCTTCGTCGGCGTCGCGGATGAGATGGTCGGTGCGGGGGTCGGTGTCACACACACCGGAAGCAACTGGCCGTGCAGGTTGTCGACGATGTGTGCGGCATCTTGCTTGTTGTTCGCGGTGATGCCGTCGTTCACCTGTGACCGCACCGAAGGATTGAGATCTGAGATGATCAGGTCGGTGTTCTTGTAGACATTGAAGAACTTCAGCGGCCCGATCTGGGTGTTGACGCCCCGAAAGATCGCGACTTCCGAGCCGTCCCGACCGACGAAGTAGTACGTCTGGGTCAATGCATACGCGCCCGCCAGGCCGCCGACGAGTACCGCAAGGATGATCGCGACCAGCAGGGGACCCCGCCACATGCGCCGCCTCGACCGATTCCCGGTGACCGGTCCGGCGGGCCTGGCACTGGGACGACCGATGCGGGCCGCACGTTCGGCCGGACTTGTGTCCCCAGGAATGTCGGCGGCCGACGGATCCACAAAGGCTCCAGCGATGACCGGAACGTCGTCGACCTTGTCGCCGACGCCGGCGTTGACGACGTCCGCCACAATCACCGTGACGTTGTCCGGGCCGCCGCCTCGTAAGGCCAGTTCGACGAGTCGGTCGGCGCACTCCTGCGGATCCGGAATGCGCAAGGTCTCCAGGAGGGTGTCGGTAGAGACGACGTCGGAAAGGCCGTCCGTACAGAGCAGGTACCGGTCACCGGCCCGGGCTTCACGGATCGAGACGTCCGGCTCGACCTCCGTACCGAGCAGCGCGCGCAGTATCACCGACTTGCGAGGATGATCCTTGGCTTCGTTGGGCGTGAGCTTTCCCGAATCGACGAGATACTGGACGTAGGTGTCGTCGTGGGTGATCTGGGACAGTAGATCTCCCCGGAGCAGGTATGCGCGCGAATCACCCACATGGACAAGCCCGACCTGCGCCCCGGCGAAACGCAGCGCGGTCAGCGTAGTGCCCATGCCATCGAGATCGCTGCTTTTCTGGACGGCGTCGGCAATACGCTCGTTCGCGTCAAGTACGGCGCGGCGCAGCTCGCCGATCAGGTCACCGAGCGGCCGATCCTCGTCCAGGTCCTCGAGCGCGCCGATGACGATCTTGCTCGCGACTTCGCCGCCGGCGTGGCCGCCCATGCCATCAGCAATTGCAAGCAGGCGCGGGCCCGCGTACACGGAGTCCTCGTTGTTGGAACGCACCAGACCGAGGTCGGAGCGCACCGCATAACGCAGGATGAGAGCCATCGGTCAGCGAAGCTCCAGCACCGTCTTGCCGATACGGACTGCGACACCCATGTCCAACGGCACCGGTCCGTCCAGCTTGCGCTGGCCCAAGTAGGTGCCGTTCGTCGACCCGAGGTCCTCGACGAGCCACATGCCGTCCTGCAGGCTGATGCGGGCGTGGCGGTTGCTTGCGTAGTCGTCGGTGAGCACAAGGGTCGAATCGGGGGCGCGACCGATGAGAACCGGGGCTCCGGTGAGGCTGATCCGGGTCCCCATCAGATCGCCCGCGGTGACAAGCAGATGGGACGGGCCGGGCGCAGCCCCCTGGGCACCACCGGAGCGGTTGCCACGGCGCCGAGCCGGCGGTGGGACGGAGATGCGGGGCTGGCCACTGGCCCGCAGGTCCCCGCGGACTACCCGCATCGAGGCGAACACGAACAGCCAGAGCAGGGCCAGGAATCCGAAACGCATGAGTTGAAGTGCCAATGACGAATTCATGCGGCGATCACCTCGACCGTCACACCGGCTCTTGGTGGAAAACGAGGCGGGTATGACCAGCCCGGATGACGTCTCCGTGCCGGAGAATCTGACTACCGATCTCATGCCCGTTGACCGTCGTACCGTTCGTCGAGCCGAGGTCGTAGACGGTGGCGACGTTCCCGTCGAATTGAATGTCGAGGTGCCTCCGGGATATCCCTTGGTCCAGGAGTTGAAGGTCGGCGTCCGTGCCGCGGCCAACGACGTTGCTGCCGACGCCGAGATCGAACCGCTGGTTCGTCTGATCGACGACGATGCATGCGCCAGGGCGCTGGCGCGCAGGCGCCCCCGGCTGCTGGCCACCGGAGTAGGGCAGCGCGGGCGATCCGTACGGAGACGGGGGAGCGGGCGATCCGTACGGAGACGGGGGAGCCGGCGATCCGTACGGAGACGGGGGAGCCGGCGATCCGTACGGCGAGGCAGGAGCCGAAGGCCCGTGTGCGGAGGAGGGCCCCGGCGACGACCGCGGCGAACCCCGTGGATCGTCCGCCGCGAGGCCAGGCACCACGGGTATGGACATCGAATCGTGCGGGCGCCGCCTTGGCGGGGCCTGGGACTCCATGCGCGAGGCGACGCCGAACACCCCGGTGTGCAACTGCTCGTCGAGGGCCAGGTACACCTCGATGTCGCCGATCGTGTCCCACCGGTTCTCATCCAGGTATTCCTGGACCAGTTCAGCGAGCGAACTGGTGAGCTGGACCTCCCACGGCACAAGCCGTTCGTAGTCCGACGGCGAGAGCGTGACGCGGTACCGGTTAGGAGAAAGTACCTGCCCGCTGCCCATCACGTTTCGCTTGTCCTCGGCTTCGCGCTGCAACGCGTTACCGATCTCGACAGGTTCGACCTGCCCTTTGAACACGCGTGCAAACGCACCGCCGACGAGGCCCTCGAGGCGGCGTTCAAACCGCTGAGCCAGGCTCACGTCGACCTCCTCGATTTGGCGCCCGGTGGGCACGGGTAAGGCGCGTGTTACGACACACGCCAAACGAGTCTACTTGGCACCCTTGTGGCGAACGCCAAAACCGAGGGCTCATGCGTGCTACCGTTTCCGCTGGCCTTCGAGATGCACCCTGCGGGTGTTCGTGGTCGATCTACGCCGGGCAAGTGGCGGAATGGCAGACGCGCACGGTTCAGGTCCGTGTGTCCGTAAGGACGTGGGGGTTCAACTCCCCCCTTGCCCACTTTGTGAAGGCTCCCGACGTGCGAGCTGATCAGGCCTCCAGATGTGGATACCGGTAGTCGGTCACGCCAGGTGGTTGCGCTTTATCGAGCGCGGGCTGGCGAAGCGAATCATGTTCCAAACCGTGCCCGCCTTGTCGTTCGTGCCGGAGGCACGCGCGCCACCGAAGGGTTGCGCGCCGACAACCGACCCGGTCGGCTTGTCGTTGACGTAGAAGTTTCCGGCCGTGTAACGCAACGCGTCATTGGCGGTACGCACCGCGGCCTCGTCCTGTGCGAACACTGCACCCGTTAGTCCATAGGGCGTGGGCGCCGATTCCTCGACAGCCACGGCGAGGGGTTTTCCATCTCGGCTTCGAGTCCGACGTCGACATTGCCGTGGGGCAGGGCACGGAGCTCGGATTGGACGTCCTGATGCGCGGCCAGCGCCCGGACGGCTCCGGCTTCGCCTACTTCGACACCGTCGATCAAGCCGGCGTCGTGCTCATGGCGCGCAAGACCCAGGTCTGATGCGGGCCCCAGCCGTCATGACCGTGCGTCGAAGGATCCGTGGTAGGACGGAGTCGTGGATCTGTTCGGCGAGGCTATGAACTTGCTTGGACGAGCCGGTACCGAGGCGCGGTACGCCGCGACGCTGTTGAGGGCTCGAGGGCCCGGCATCCCGGTGATTCCCCCACGCCGGCTCGCTGGAGTGTTGCGCGCCCTCGATGCCTACGGGCCGGGCGGCGCAGCGATCGCGCTGGCCGCGGCTACCCAGCCCGATGGTGTCGCAATCATCGATGAACGCGGACAGGCGAGCTTCGCCGACATCGACACCCGAAGCAACCAAATTGCCAACGAGTTGCTGCGCAGTGGATTTCAGGCCGGCGACAGCCTGGGCATCCTCGCGCGCAACCACCGGAACCTGTTCGAGGCGGTCTTCGCAGCGGCGAAACTCGGCGCTCGCACGCTGCTGCTCAACACCGACTTCGCCGGTCCACAGCTTGTCGACGTGTGCCAGCGCGAGGAGGTTCGGCTGCTGGTCCACGACGAGGAGTTCGATGCGATCGTCTCTGGCTACGAACCGCCACTTGGCCGCGCGGTGGCGTGGATCGACGACCTGGCGGGCCCGCGAGAGCGAACCACGCTCGATTCGCTGGCCGAGCGGGGTGATCCGAGCCCGCCGGCGCGGCCGGCCCGCAAGCAACGCATCGTGCTTTTGACGAGCGGCACCACCGGCACCCCGAAGGGCGCCCCCCGCGACCTCGCGCTGTCGACGATCATTCCGGGCGGCTACCTGTCAAAGATCCCGCTGCGGGGCGGCAGGACGGTGCTGCTCGCGGCGCCGGCCTTCCATGCATGGGGGTTGCTCAGTTCGATGCTTGCACTCGGGCTCGGCGACACGATCGTGGTCAACCGGCGCTTCGATCCGAAGTTCGCGCTCGCGGCCCTGGAAGACCATCGCTGTGACGCCCTGATCACCATCCCAGTCCTGTTGTCACGTCTGATGGCACTCGGCGAGGGCGAGCTCGCGTCACACGATCTGACCGCGCTGCGAGTGATCGCCGTCTCCGGCTCCGCACTCGATCCAGCTCTAGCCACCCGCACAATGGATCTGCTCGGCGACATCCTCTACAACCTCTACGGTTCGACCGAGGTCGCGTACGCCACGATCGCGACTCCCCAGGACTTGCGGGCAGCCCCGGGAACGGTCGGCAGGGCGCCACTCGGCACCACGGTGAGGCTGCTCGATGCCGACGGCGCGCAGGCACCGCCGGGCGCGAGCGGCCGGATCTTTGTCGGCAACTCCATCCAGTTCGACGGCTATACCGGCGGCGGCCACAAGGAGACGATCGCCGGGCTGATGTCGACCGGGGACATCGGACACTTCGACGATGCCGGGCGGCTGTTCGTCGAAGGACGCGACGATGACATGGTCGTCTCCGGCGGGGAGAACGTCTTCCCGGCCGAAATCGAGGAGCTCCTGGCAACGCACGAGCAGATCATCGAGGCTGCCGTCATCGGGGTGGAGGATCCGGACTTCGGTACGCGACTGAGAGCTTACGTAGTCGGCGAACCGGGTGCCGATCTCAATCCCGACGTCGTCAGGGAGTTCGTCAAAGCTAACCTGGCGCGCTACAAGGTGCCGCGAGAGGTCGTGGTCGTACCGGAGCTTCCCCGCAACCCGGCCGGAAAGGTCGTCAAACGCCTGCTGCCGGAGGCATGATCACCCGCGGATCGCGCGCGGTTTCTCTCATGGCAAGGCGTCGAGAATGGCCTGAGTCACCTCGTCTTCGTTCCGGCTGGCGTCGACCACCCGGAGCAGGCCACGCTCGCGGTAATAATCGACGAGAGGCCGGGTTGCCTCGTCGAAGACCAGCAACCGGTTGGCGACTGTATCCGGATTGTCGTCGGGCCGGCCCTCGATCGCCGCGCGGGCAAGGATGCGCCGCACGAGCTCCGCGCGCGGCGCGTCCAGGTAGATCACGGCGTCCGGCGAAGCCCCCGCGTGCTCGGCCAGCGAGCGTGCCTCCACGGCCTGCTCCACCGAGCGCGGAAATCCATCCAGGAGGTAGCCATTGCCCGCCGCGGCGGTGAGAACCTTCGGCAGGAGCAGGCTGAGGATGACCGGGTCCGGAACCAGGTCGCCCCGCTTCATGAACTCGTCAACCTGACGGCCTGTCGGCGTCTGGGCCTCGACCTCCGCGCGCAGCAGGTCGCCAGCCGCGATGTGTTGCAGACCGAGGCGCCGCGCCAGGCGCTCACCCTGGGTCCCCTTGCCAGAACCAGGGGGGCCGATGAGCAGAACGTTCATGCGGCAAGGTGTCCCGGCGACTGGCTCATCTGCCCACCCTGGCACCTGCATCGGTGAAACGCGAGCCGCGCGTTGTCCTGCCCCGCTGTGCTTGGCGCCGCTCCGGGGGAGAGGATGACAGGCATGGAGATGACAGGTTGGCTGACCGGGCAGGTGTTCCTGCAGACCGTTGACGAGAAGGAGGTCGCGACGGTCAACGAGTTCCTCAATGCCCGCGGAATCGCCTTTCAGGTCCTCACCCTCAGCGAGCGGATGATGCTCGACCCGGAGGACCCGAGTGGCGCCGTCTCGACCGATCGCTTCAGCATTGCCATCCAGGTCGCCGGCTTCCCTCAAGTCATCGGACCGGTCCTCAACGAGCTCATCCAGCGCGCCCACGGCGGCGGCTGGGACCCTGGCACCAGTCCACCGCAGCAATGAGCTCGACGACCGGGGGCAATTCCACAGGCCCGACACAGACTCGCAACCCAGGCTGGAGACATGGCCGAATCCGGATCCGACCATCCGAGTTACCCGACGTACGACTTCGGTGGCTATCCACCACCGCCCGCCGGGAAGCAGCCGCTTTTCGGTGAGGGTGTGCCTCCCGTGCAGGTATCGCACGGCCGCCGGAGAATGCTGGCTACCGTAATCGTCGCGGCAGTCGTTGGTGGCGCAGTCGGCGCGGGAACCGTTGCCATTGTCGGAACCGACAACGACAGCGGCTCGTCGGGCCTTGCCTTCGGCACGCAGCCCCCGCCGGCCGCGAAGATCGACGGAAGCATCACCGCGGCGGCAGCCAAGATCGGCCCCAGCGTGGTGACCATCAATGTCTCGACCGGGCAACAGCTCGACACCGGGTCAGGCGTGATCATTCGCTCCGACGGTTACGTCCTGACCAACAATCACGTCATTGCCGCTGGCGCGACGGGCACCGCGAGCGCCACGCTGAGCGTGACACTGGAGGACGGTCGTCAGGTCTCAGGGACGGTGGTGGGTGCCGACCCGTCCGACGATCTCGCCGTCGTGAAGGTGAGTCTGACCGGACTGCAGGCCGCCTCGTTCGCCTCCTCGGCGAACTTGGCCGTCGGCCAGAGCGTGGTCGCGGTCGGAGCGCCGCTGGGACTGTCTGACACGGTCACCTCGGGGATCGTCAGCAATGTAGCGCGCCCGGTCCAGACGAGTGATGCGGCCGGCAACAGCGCTGTGTTCGACGCGGTGCAGACCGACGCCGCAATCAACCCAGGCAATTCAGGCGGCCCGCTGGTGAACCTCGCCGGTGATGTGGTCGGGATCAACGCCGCCATCGCGACCGATCCCTCGCAAGGCGGTCTTCAGGTGCCCGGGCAGTCCAGTCAGTCCGGCAATATCGGGATAGGTTTCGCCATTCCCTCTGACGAGGCCGCACGGATCGCCGCTCAGCTGATCACCACTGGCAAGGCCAGCCACGCCATTCTGGGCATCTCGGCCGGTGACGCCTCAACGACGTTGAATTCGGGCGCAACGGTGAAATCGCTGACCCCCAACAGCCCCGCCGCGAAGGCGGGCCTACGCGTCGGAGACGTGGTCACCAAGCTCGACCAGCAACTCATCGGAAATGCCGATGCCTTGGTCGCTGCGGTTCGATCCCACGCGCCCGGCGCCAGCGTGACGGTGACCTACCGACGGGGGGGCACGACATCCTCGGTACCGATCACCCTCGGCTCCTCGGGCAACTGAGCCCGACATCTCGATTACCGCGAGAATGGGATAAACCCGACGGGAAACCGATGCGCCGGGTTGAGTTAAGGCCAGCAGCTCGCAGCATCTCCGTGGGCAGGTGTCCGGGTGGGCACGTGTCCGGGGAAACCCGCGCTCACCGGAAAGGGGCGACGGTTTGCAAGGCCGGACTCGGTGTGAATTCATCGATTTCGGGACCGAGGTCCGAGACCCCGGATGGAACCCCCCCCTATCGGGGGTCTCGGCATGTCGGGGCGCGTCAGCCGCGCGCGCGACGAGCGCGGGCGCGGGCCCGGGC
>JALYIL010000098.1 GCA_030775825.1 Actinomycetota bacterium | reverse complement strand
AGGTGGCGGGCTCGACCTCGGTCACGGCGGTCCGGCTTTGTACCCGACCCCCCGGACCGTCAGCACGACCTCGGGTCGCTCCGGGTCGCGCTCAACTTTCGAACGCAGACGCTGGACATGGACGTTCACGAGCCTGGTGTCGGCAGCGTGCCGGTAGCCCCAAACCTGTTCGAGCAGCACCTCGCGGGTGAAGACCTGGCGAGGCTTGCGGGCGAGCGCGACGAGCAGGTCGAATTCGAGCGGGGTCAAACCCACCGATTTGCCATCTCGCACCACCTGGTGGGCGGGAACGTCGATTTCCACCGGCGATCCCTCGGGGCCGATCGTCAAGGTCTCGCTCGCGACCTCCTCGTGATGGCGCAGCCGCGCGCGCATTCGGGCAATGAGCTCTTTTGGCTTGAACGGCTTGACCACGTAGTCATCGGCGCCGGACTCGAGGCCGAGCACGACATCCACGGTGTCGCTCTTCGCGGTGAGCATGATGATCGGCGTACCGCTTTCGGCCCGGATCGCCCGGCATACGTCGATCCCGGACAAACCGGGCAACATGAGGTCCAGCAGCACGATGTCGGGCTTGGTATCCCGAAACGCCTGTAGCGCCCGGGTGCCGTCCGCAACAAACGCGGGCTCGAAGCCATCGGTCCGAAGAACGATGCCGAGCATCTCGGCCAGGGCGGAGTCGTCGTCGACGACGAGAACGCGAGGTTTCACGTCCACATCGTGACACCTCGAACCCCCCAGGGCATGATCCGCCCCGGCCCCGCGTCCCGCCGTTGTCGCCGCCGGCCCGCTTCCCCGCTGAAATAGCTGCCCAATTCGGCGGTTTCTCGCCATTTCAGCGGGGAAGGCGCGGCAAATGCAGCGGCAACCAGCGGCGGAGGTTCAGTAGCGGTAGTGCTCCGGCTTGTACGGTCCGGCGACGTCGACGCCGATGTACTCGGCCTGCGCCTTGGTGAGGGTCGTGAGCTTCGCCCCGACCGCTTCCAGGTGGAGTCGGGCCACCTTCTCGTCGAGGTGCTTCGGAAGCGTGGTCACCGTGGGCTTTCCGTCGACGATGTAGTTGTCCGGGTTCTTGGTGATCTCGATCTGGGCGATCGTCTGGTTGGAGAACGACGCCGACATCACGAAGCTGGGGTGGCCGGTGGCATTGCCCAGGTTCAGCAGCCGACCCTCGGACAGGACGATGATCGAGTGCCCGGGACGGGTGCCGTCACCAGGGAACTTCCACTCGTGCACCTGCGGCTTGACCTCGATCTTCTGGATGCCGGGAGTCTTGGCGAGCCCGGCCATGTCGATCTCGTTGTCGAAGTGGCCGATGTTGCCGACGATCGCCTGATGCTTCATCTGGGCCATGTGTTCGGCCATGATGATGTCCTTGTTGCCGGTAGTCGTGACGAAGATGTCGCCCTTGCTGACAACATCCTCCAGAGTGACGACATCGAGACCTTCCATCGCCGCCTGCAACGCGCAGATGGGGTCGACCTCCGTGACGACGACCCGCGCACCCTGACCGCGCAGTGACTCGACACAGCCCTTGCCGACATCGCCGTAGCCGAAGACGACGGCGAGTTTGCCGGCGATCATGACGTCGGTGCCGCGGTTGATGCCATCGATGAGCGAGTGGCGGCAGCCGTACTTGTTGTCGAACTTGGACTTGGTCACCGAGTCGTTGACGTTGATGGCGGGGAACAGGAGCGTGCCCGCCTTCTCGAACTCGTAGAGGCGGTGGACGCCCGTCGTGGTCTCCTCAGTGACCCCGATGATGTCGGCGGCCATCCTCGTGTACTTCCCCGGCTGCTCGGTGATCGAGCGGCGCAGCGTGTCGAGGATGATGCCGTATTCCTCGGAATCGTTGTCGTCGGTTGTCGGCACCGCTCCGGTGGCCTCGAACTCGACGCCCATGTGGATGAGCAACGTAGCGTCGCCCCCGTCATCGACGATGGAGTGCGGGCCCGAGCCGTCCGGCCAGGTGAGCATCTGCTCCGTGCACCACCAGTACTCCTCGAGCGTCTCGCCCTTCCACGCGTACACCGAGATGCCTTGCGGGTTCTCCGGCGTGCCGTCCTTGCCCACGACGACGGCCGCGGCGGCGTGATCCTGCGTGGAGAAGATGTTGCAGCTGACCCAGCGGACGTCGGCGCCGAGGTGCGCGAGCGTCTCGATGAGTACGGCCGTCTGCACGGTCATGTGCAGGGATCCGGCGACCCGCCGACCCTTGAGCGGTTGCGACGGGCCGAACTCGCGACGCAGCGCCATCAGGCCCGGCATCTCGTGCTCGGCAAGGTCAATCTCCTTGCGACCGAACGCGGCGAGCGAGAGGTCTGCGACCTTGAAGTCGCTGACGCTGCCTGCGGCGTCCGGGGTAAGGGTGACGTTCACGGTGTCTCCTAGCTCGTCGGGATAGGACGTCTCATCGGGTGTGGCGAGGCGCCGGTAGATGCCCGCGGCGGGCGGGGCGGCGGAGCGGTGGATCGGTCCGAACCAGTCGTCGACGGCCCGGGCGAGCTGCGGATCAGTCCGCATCCGCAGCTCGAAGGCGATGTCAGTGATGCCGAGGTCATTACCGTCGATCAGCTGGCGAAGCTTCTGCAGCCGCTCGATCTGGCGCGGACCGTAGTGGCGGTGACCTCCCGGGGTGCGAAGCGCGGCGACCAGGCCGGCCTGCTCGAGATAACGGAGCATGCGCTGCGACCAGCCGGTCGCATCGGCCGCCTGCTGAATCGTCAACGAATGCATCGGCCAATAAACTACCACGACCGTGTCAAGTTTGCAGCCCAGGCGGCAGGTTGCCCGCTCACTCGCCGATCGTAGGAAACCCGCTCACCGGACCGTCGCTAGGAAGACGCGCCCGGCACCGCGCAGTTCGAAGCTATGTGCCCCTGCTGGGATGAACGCTGCGTGCCCCGTCGACAGGGTGAGCACCGCACCGGCCTCGACCCCGAGAACCCCCCCGGCCTCGACCTCGATTTCGACCGCACCTCGCGCGCACAGGAGGATGTGGGGCTCGCCGCCGCGAGCGGTGAACTGGCCGGCCGTCGAGTCCAGGTCGAGGATCGACAACCGGAAATCGGGAATGGGCGGCCGAAATTCCCGCAGTCCGTCCACACGCCTCCCCGAGCAGCGGGGGTCTCCGAGCGGCCGGAAATCCGTGATCTTCAGCAGCTCCGGCACGTCGATGTGCTTCGGCGTCAGACCACCACGCAACACATTGTCGCTGTTCGCCATGACCTCGACACCCATGCCTCGCAAGTAGCAATGCAGGGTGCCTGCCCCGACGTACACGGCCTCGCCGGGGTCGAGGATGACATGGTTCAACAGCAGCGCTACCACGACCCCGACATCACCAGGAAACTCAGATTCGGCGAGCGCCACGGCGCGCGCGAGATTCACCCACTCGCCGCTACCGCTACCGCCGAGGCGACGACACCCGCTGGCTACCGCAGCGACGAGCGGCTGCGGATCACGGATCGTCAGCAGGTGGGTGACTGCCGCACGTAGGCCGTCCTCGCCCTCCAGAAGGGTCCGGATCGCGCCGAGTTCCGAGACCTCGAGCGCGTCAAACAGCCGGAGGGTCCCAGCAACAGGACGCAATCCGCACAGCGCCTCGAAGGGCGTGAGGGCGCAGAGCAACTCTGGCTTGTGGTTCGCGTCGCGGTAATTGCGATCGGCAGATTCGCGCGGCATACCGGCCGCATTCTCGGCCAGGAAGCCTGCCCAGGCCTGCTCCAGGTTCGGATGAACCTGGATCGACAAAGGCTTGGCCGGCGCCAGGATCTTAAGCAGGAAGGGCAACCGGTCGCCGAACTTCGCGGCTGTCCTGATGCCGAGCATTCCAATGGGATTTGCAGCAATCACCTCGTCAAGCGTCTGGCTCAGGTAGGGCACCGGGGACGGGTCCTGCGGATGAGCGCCGAACCACAGCTCGGCGACTGGCTCGCCGTCGGGCCTAGTGCCGAGCAGCCCGGGGATCCCGTCAGGCGAGCCCCACTCGTATCGCTTGAGGACTCCGTCAAGGCCCATGACGACGGGCGGAACCGGCATGACGGAAGTCTACGAGGCACCAGCCGGCCGAGTTTCTGGACTTCGGCGCCAGCTCACTCGCGTGCCGGCGGCGATCGGTCGAGATCCGGTTCGAGGTAGATCACCCGCGCAGATGGGACGGCGCTGCGCACCCGGGCCTCGGCCGCGTTGATCGCGCCGGCCACATCAGAGAGTGTCGCCGCGGCAGGCATCGCGAGTTTGGCCCCCACGAGCAACTCGTCGGGCCCGAGATGCATCGTGCGCAGGTGGATGACGCGCTCGATACCAGGTCCGACCAGTTCACGCCGGATTGCGGCGATCTGCCCAGCCGCGGCGGCCTCGCCGATGAGCAGGCTCTTCGTCTCCACCGCGAGAATGCCGCCGACGATGATGAGGAGCACCCCGATCGCCGTCGTGCCGACGCCGTCCCAGAACTCCTGGCCGGTGGCTGCGGCTAAGCCGACGCCGGCGAACGCGAACACCAGACCGATCAACGCCGCGACGTCTTCGAGCAGGACGACTGGGAGATCGGGGACCTTCGCATGCCGGATGAACTGCACCCAGCTCTGGCTACCTTTGGGCTCCCGAGACTCCGCGACTGCGGTTCGCAGCGAAAACCCTTCCAGGCAGATCGCCACGACCAGGACGGCGATGGCCACGGCGGGTGAGTCGAGGTGGTGCGGGTGGCGGATTTTCTGCACGCCTTCGAACAGGGCGAAAAGGCCTCCGGCGGAGAACAGCATCAGCGCGACGAGGAACCCGTACACATACCGGTCGCGGCCGTAACCGAAGGGATGCTCAGCCGTGGCCCGGCGTCGCGCCGAGTGGGCCCCCACGAGCAGCAAGCCCTGGTTGCCAGAGTCGACGACTGAGTGAACTCCCTCGGCGAGCATCGAAGCCGATCCGGTGAACGCGAAGGCGACGAATTTGATCGCCGCGATGCCGAGATTGGCGCCGAGGGCGGACAGGACTGCCCGCGAGCCGCCGTGCTGGCTCACATTGCGTCCTTCGACGGTGCCGCCCGGATCAATGGGCCAGCTCGGCCGGACCGCGGGCACCAGGATCCAGGCCCAGGCCGAATGCGAGGTAGGCCGCGGTGTACTCGCCGAACGCGCAGGCCGCGGCGAACCTCGCGAGCGGCGCGCCCTCAGGGACATCCACGCTCGAGGATCGCAACCCTAGTTCACGCGCAAGTCGATGTAGCGCGGCGGCGGCGCGGCGCGCGGCGACCTCATCCAGCTGGATTTGAGCACCAGAACGTTCGCCGAGTACGGGATCGTCCGCAGACCCGTCATCGCCGATCACCAGCAGGCGTGCGCGTCGGGGGGCGTCGTCCTCGACTCGATCACGGAAGATGTCATTGGCCACTGCGGGACCTGCCCCGCGCAAGATCGCTCCGGCTCGCCCAACGCCGTCGGGCAGGCTCACGGACACCGCTTCGAGGCCCGCGCACAGTTGAAGCGCATCCGCCGTCGCGCGGGCGGCGACGCTAGCCAGGGCTCCGGCGCCGACGATTAGCGGTATCGATTCGGCGAATTCGGTGGCCAGTGCTTTCGCCGGATTGGTAAACGCGTCGCCATAAGGTCGGCACATCTCCGCGGTCTCGTCCAGCGCATCTGCAACCTCTGCGAGCAGCTCCGCCGAGACTGCATGTATACCGAGCGCATCCAGCGCCTGCAGCAATGGCGTCAACACCGCCCAGCGCGCGGCGCGCGGATTCAGATCGACGGGCAGTTCGTGCAACGGGGCCCGCCCTGCGGCGGCGGCCACCTGCGATCCGGCCGGCGCCACCACGGCCATGGCCAGACCGCGCCTGGAACCCTGTTCGGCAAGCTCCGCCAACCGCGGATGACGCCCATCGACTGCCCCGATCAGCAGCGCGTCGGCCGGACCCGCCCAGCGCGGTAGCTCGACACCGTGCCACGGCAGTGCCGGAGTGGCCTCGCAACTGAGTCGGGTGACCAGTCGAAGCGCAGCTGAGGGCGGCGCGTCGCTCGCAACGAGCAGAGCCCGCGGCATGTCTCCGCGCAGGCGCTCAACGCCAAACTCGTCACGGAGGTCGATCGCCCGGCGGACCTGGGCGCCGGCAGTCGCGAGCGTCCAGAGCAGGCGTTGTTCGTCACGTCGCTCCAGCCGCTCGCCGTCGGACAGGACGGCCTCGTCGAACACTGCGTCAGGTCCGGTTGCCCAGGCCATTGGGGCCAGGCGTGGCCTCGTCAAGCAGCAACACCGCAATGCCGTCCGAGACCGGGAACGTGGATGCACAGTGCGTGCAAACGAGGACCTCTGCGCCAGCGCGCGTTTCGAGACGCAGCGCAGCGTGGTCGTCACTGGGGCAGGCCAGCAGTTCGAGAAGCGCCGTGTCGATCGCCATTTCCACTCCTGTCATGAGCCGTTTCGGGCTGGGGCCTCGAGCCGGTCAGCCGCGAATCACGGCGAGGACGTTGTCACGCAAGGCTGCCATCGTGGTCTCGTCCGGTGCTTCCACATTGAGTCGCAACAGAGGCTCGGTGTTGGACGCACGGACGTTGAACCAGCTGCGGTCGGGCAGCTCCACCGTGAGTCCATCTAGCTCATCCACCGCGGAGGCCCGCTCGGCAAACGCGCCGCGGACGGCCGCGAGGCGACCGCTTTGATCCTGGACGGTCGAATTGATCTCGCCGGAGGCCGCGTAGCGGGTGTATTGCGCGGTGAGGTCGGCCAGCGTGCCCGGCTGCTCACCCAGGGCGGCGAGGACGTGCATCGCGGCAAGCATGCCCGTGTCGGCGAACCAGAAGTCGCGAAAGTAGTAGTGCGCCGAATGCTCGCCACCGAATACCGCGTTGGTCCGGGCCATCTCTGCCTTGATGAAGGAGTGTCCGACGCGCGTGCGGATCGGCTCGCCGCCGTGCTCGCGGATGACCTCGGCCACCGCCTTGGAGGTGATCAGGTTGTGGATCACCTTCGAGCCCGGTGCCTTGTCCAATTCGCGAGCCGCGACCAATGCCGTGATCGCACTGGGTGACACCGCATTGCCTGCCGCATCGACGACGAAACACCGGTCCGCGTCGCCGTCGAAGGCAAGGCCGATGTCTGCACCCTCCGCGACGACGGCCCGTTGCAAGTCGATCAGGTTCGCCGGCTCGAGCGGATTGGCCTCGTGATTGGGGAAGTTGCCGTCGAGCTCGAAGTACAAATCGATGACCGTCAGCGGAAGCCGGGAGAGGATGGCATCACCCAGCACGGCGGGGACCGTGTATCCGCCCATGCCGTTGCCGGCGTCTACGACGACCCGGAGCGGGCGGATGCCGGATAGATCCACGAGCTTGCGCAGGTACTGCGCGTAAGGCATCAGCAAGTCGACCTGCTCGACCGTGCCGGCAACTTCGGCCGGCGGCATGCCACGTGCGAGAAGGTCAGCAGCCCGCGCCCCGATGTCGGCCAGGCCAGAGTCCTGCCCGATGGCGACCGCGTTCGCACGGCACATCTTGATGCCGTTGTACTGCGCGGGGTTGTGGCTCGCGGTGAACATCGCACCGGGCAGACCGAGGTGCCCGGACGCGAAATAGAGCATGTCAGTCGATCCCAGACCGGTCTCGACGACCGACGCACCGCGGTGCAGCGCGCCCTCCGCGAACGCGCGCGCCAGGCCCGGGCCGCTGTCTCGCATGTCATGCGCCGTGACGATCTTGCTGGCACCGGTCACATCGACGAAGGCCGCGCCGATCGCTCGCGCGATGGGCTCGTCGAGCTCATCTGGGACGGTGCCACGCACGTCGTACGCCTTGACAATCCTCGAGAGGTCCACAACGGCCAAGCCTAATGGGCGCTCCAGCGACGGTGCTCGGGCCCTTCGCAGGCGCGGTCCCGTCGTGACGCCCCAGGCGCCTGAATCACGCAGAGACGGATCAGTGGGGCGATGGGACAACTCGCAGATGCCCGCGCCGGGCGGTGGACCCATTCGCGTCGAGGTCCTCGACAACGGTTGGTTCCACGCGGGCCGCCTCACGAACTGCGTCGGCCAGTGCTTCGAGGTCGTCAGCGTGCGGAATCGGAGCAGGAAACCCGCCGGCGTGACGCAGTACTTCCCAGCCGCGTGGCACCGTCAGACCCAGTGCGTGTTCTTCGCACAGGTCGTATGAGTGGGGTTCGGCGAAGGTAGCCAGCGGCCCCACGACGGCCGTCAGATCGGCGTGTGCATAGGTCAGCGTCGCGACGGCAGGCCGGGTGCATGCCGTCCGGGTACAGCGGCGCGTCGCTCTCACGAATCGCTCGCAAGACGTCGCTCGGGTAGCACTTCTCGCTCCGCAAGACGTCGCTCGGTCCCCACAGCCCGCGACACTATCCCTCTCCACGCTCCGGAACCGGATTCTGGCGCCTCGACGCGGATCGTGTCGCCAGGTCGTCCCATTTCGGGCAGTACGCTTTCGAACGTGCGCACGGACCCTCGATCCCGCGAGCAACCCGCCGCGCGGCGTCCGCACCGGGATCGGCGGGGCCGGGGGG
>JALYIL010000097.1 GCA_030775825.1 Actinomycetota bacterium | reverse complement strand
CCGAAGGTGAGCGCGGCGGCGGCGACAATGGATAGCCTGGCGGCGGCGACCTTGCGGGGCCGCCACCAGGCGCCGGTGTCGCCGTCGGCGAGCGCGGCCGACCAGCCGGCCAGCAGTGGGCTTACTGCCACCGCGAGTGCAGCGGACACCGCGACGGTGGTCCAAGAGGTCGACATGTGCGTCGGTTCGACTACCGGGAACCGGGAAGTTGCCCGCGCCAGCGCCGCAGTGCGGCGTCGAGTCGCGGCTCACGGATGACTCGCCCGGGTTGCGCGGCACGCAACCAGATGATGCCGACCCAGGCGGCGACCAGCAGCACGAGGCAGCGGTAAAGGATGCCGCCGACGGTGGTCGTGGACTCGGCCGTCACCATCCAGGCGACGGCGGTGATGCCGACAAAGGTCACCATCGACGAGCGGACCGCGAGGCCGGTGAGGGTGAGTGCAGCCGAACCAGCCAACGCCGCCAGCCATAGCGCAGCTCGAGGTGCGTTCGCGATTGCGATGGTCGTCGGCACGACACCGATGACCGCGACGACGGCGAGGAACACCATCAGGGCAACCCGGATACGACCCCGGCTGCGCGCGCTGATCCGAGGTTCGCGGAACCCGGGCAGTGTGCCGAGCGGGAGATCAGCCAGCATCGCGGCACGGTCCCGGTAGACGAGAACCGAGCAGTAGCGCTGCTGGACGGCACCCGCGAGATCATCAGACACACGGTCGCCGAGCCAGACGGCCTCGATGCGTGCCTTCTCTGCGCGCGCTCCGCGCGTGCCTACCTCCAACGCGCCGTGGACGGCGACCACGGCCATGACCTGCCGGGCCGGCGCTTGGGCGAGCGCATAGGAGGGGTGGGCGTACACGTAGAACCCGCACCGGCAACCGGGGTCTGGCGGGGTGTGGTCCCGGCCGCGTGCGCAGGTGGCGATGTTCCAACCCTCGGTCCATGCGGTCGAGGAGTTCACAGGGTACAGCCCGCCGTCGGCGCCGACACGGAATGTCCGCACCATCCGGATGTCGCCAACACCAGCGATCTGGACGTCGTCGGCGCCGTTCACGGGGTACTCCGAGATCCGACCGGCGCAGCAGTTCGCTGCGCCGAGACTGTCATGGCCGGGACGGTTCGGGTGTCCGCTCGGGCTGTCGTGCGGGTGGCTGCTCTGGTGTGCGCTCGGGTGCGTGCGCCGGCGCGGGCGCGGGCTCCTCCGAGGGAAGCACCTCGATGCGCCGGCGCCGCTTGCCGATGTTGCCCATGCTGCTCACTCTCCTTGTTCGACGATCGTGCGCCGACTCAGCTGGCGTGGCCCAGCCACTGTCGACGGTGCAGGATCTCGGCGGTGCGCGGCGGGAGGTCTTCCTCCACCTCCGCGTCGTGGTTGGCCAGGATGCGCTTGATGTATGCGGCGGCCTCGGCCCGGTTGTCCTGAGCGTCGCACGCCGCGACCAGATCCAGCAGCGGGACGTCCTCACTACTGCCCGCCTTCAGCGCGACCTGGGCGGCGCTGACCGCCAGCTCCGGTTCGCCCGCGGCGAGATGGTGAGTGGCCACGATGTGCGCGACATCGACGATCATCCCGGCATAGACATGGTCGAGCGGGTTCTCCGCGAGCCACCCGTAGCCCTCCGGCCGGCGGTCGGAGAACGGCACGCCAACCACCAGGTCGAGGGCGGCCCGTAGGTCAGCGATGCCATCCGCTCCCCTGGCGCTGCCCCTAAGCCGCAGCCTGCGGAACAGCTCGGCGTCGACCAGCACGGCTTCGAGGCGATACGGGCTGGGCATACCGGCCACCACCCCCTTCGGGAGGTGCTCCTGCCCGGTCCGCTCGTTCATCCCGAGCCATTGGCGGACCACCGATATCGACTGCCGTGCTTTGGTCTTGCTGGCGATGTTCGGGTCATCGGGCCACATGTCGGTGCCGTAGGTCTCGACCGAAACTCCGCTCGGCCGTGTGGCCAGGTAGGCGACGATCTCGGTGTTCCACAGCAGCCTCGGGTTGCGCTGGGGCAGCGACCCTTGCGCGGTCACAGTAACCGGGCCGAGCAACCGCACCTTCGGCCGAGTGCACGCCGGGTCGTACCAATCGGTCAGATCGCGATCCAGCTGGGGGTCGATGCTCTCAACCTGCACCCGGGTGGCCTCGTCGACATTCGGGGCGAGTACGTCCAGGTCTTCCTTGGTCGTCGCGGTCTGATCAAGGTAGGTCTGCGGCGACAGCGGAAGCACCGAGTTCGTCACCCACGGAGCCGAATCGGCCAAGTGCAGAGCCGGAATGTCGGCGATGCCACGGCCGGTGCTGCGGGTAGCGGTCGGCATCGTCGTCTCGGGCAGGTCGGCCGGCGACGTCGTGAGCGATTGGCGCAGGCTCCCGGCGGCGTCGGAGTACTCGTCCCAGGGCTTGTCCCCTACCGCGTCGGGAACGGGTTGGTCCTCGGTGCTGGCGGCCAATGCCAGCATCTGCGCGAGTTGCGCCGCTTCCTCGGCCGGGATCTGCTGGGCGATCAGTTCCACGTCCAGCGCGGGGATACGCAGCGTCCCGTGCGCGTCGATTGTCAACTGCCACCGAGTGCCGTCGACGTGGTCAGGATCGTCAGCGAGCACGAGGGCCACCGCTGTCCGCGACCGTTGCGCCCGCATGGCCGTGAGCAGCTGCTCAAGGCCGTCGGTGTCCTCCGCCGTGCTGGGAGCGATGAGCAGAATGTGCGGCGCCCACGCGTCGCCGGCGATGTTGCGCAGCCGACCATCAAGGACGTCGACCTCAGCGTGGCGAAGCGCGTCGCTCGTGGAGGCAAGGTCGCCGTTCAGCGTCGCGATCGCCTTGCCGAAGTCTTCGGTGTAGGTCAGTCGCTCGGGATTGATGTCGGCCATCTCCTTGCCGAACCCGACCAGGGTCACTTGCAGCATTTCCGACCACGCGTTGTGGGCGAGCTCGGCGGCGAGGAATCGCGCGAGGTTCAGGCACCGCTCGGGGTCACCGGACAGCGACATTGCGGCCACCCGCTCGAGGTCGAGCAGCCAATGATCACCGGCCGTGGTGTAGCCGACAGACGCGAGCGTCGGGAACGGCGCAAAGTGGTAGGCCCGCTCGGCCGGGTCATAGCCCAGGTCGTCGCCGCGTTGGATCGACCAACGGGTGCCGGTCTCATCGACCGTCCACGGCGCGGGCGCCTCGGGCTGGGCGCCGGTCAACACCAGCTCCAACGTCTCGGCCGTCATCCGTGCCGCCACGACGTCAGGCAGCCGACCCGTGTCGGTCGCCGCGAGCGAATGGACCAAGCTGCGCAGCGCCTCGTTCAGCCATGTCACGTCGGCCATCCCAGGGGTGCCCGTCGACAGCAGCGCGCGCTCGACTCGCTGTAGCCCCGTCGGCGTTGCCCCGATAGTCCGGCCGGGATGCCGCCACCGGAACTGCCGACGCCGGTAGCGGATAAGCGCGGCCAGGGACACGCCTGCAAGCAGCACACCGCCGCCGGCGAAGGCCACCATCGGCGCCTCCGAAGAACTGCGAGCGGGCCGGCTCGCTGCTGGGCTGTCGTGCTGCTCGGGGCGAGCTGCGGGGGCCGTCGACTCGCCCGGTGTCGGTGTCTGCTCACCTGGCGCCGGTTCCGCCGCCGGCGTCTTGGGTGCCTCTTGCGGCGGCGTCTGCGTGGTCGGCGTCTTGGGAGTCTGTTGCGTCGGCGTATCAGCGGTCGGTGTCTGCGTGGTGGGCTTCGACACCGGGATCTCGACGTTCCATCCAGGCCGGATCAGATCGGGGTCCGTCAGATGTTGCCCGCTCGGCTCGGCCCTGCCCTTGCTGGCCTCCCACACTTGATGCCAGTCCGAGACGCCGTGCGCCTGCGCGATCCCGGACAGGGTGTCGCCCTCGTGCACGGTCACGTCCTCGAGGTGCGTTCCGGCTGCTGGAGGTGTGGCCGTCGTGGGGAGCAGCACCGTCCACCCGGGCTTGAGCAGTCCCGGGTTGTTCATGACCTCACCGTCGGGCTGGGTGCGTCCGCGGTTGAGATCCCAGATCTGTTGCCAGTGTTCCCCGCCGCCGAGCCGCGACTCGGCGATGTCCCAGTAGGTGTCGGGACCGCGCCCGTCACTCGGGATGACGTAGCTGACGGTCTGTGCCTGTGTCGCGGCCCGCGTCTGATGGCCGCTCATTGCGTTGGCCTCCCGTGTTCCCGCTGTCCGATGAGCAGCGGCTTGGCTCTGGGCGTGCACCGTTGCCACCGCGGCCACGGGCCGGGCCGACGTTGCCGCCATCGCGTGCACGGGACTGGCCAGCGCCGCGGTGGCGGTACCGAGCAGCAGCGCTGCGCCAACGAGAGTGTGGGCGAGGTGCTGAGAGGAGCCGGGCACCAGCGGGATGCGGGTCGGCCTCTGCACATGTCGAACTGCGGCGCCGAGCTCGACGAGCACTGAGACCGCGAACTGCGCCCAGGCCAGCCACACGATGACCGCGAGCAGGTCGATGATGACCTCGTCGGTCAGATCGCCCACCTTCAAGTCCGCCCAGCCGTGCAGCGGGTTGCCGATGGTGGCGGCCATTCCCAGTGGGATGCCGACGACCAGGACGAGCAGTACCAGCGTGGCGCCGAGCGCCTTCAGACGACGCATCATCAGCCTCCTGTTGTCGTGCCGTGCAGAGCGGTCGCCGTCGAGGTGGCCTTGCCCTCGATAGGCCCGACCCCGAACGCCGAGAGGATCGTGGTGTTCTTGTGCACGATGACCGTGACCGTCACGTTGTCGCCGTCGACACTCACCGTGCCGGTCACTGCTGCCGTGTCGAGAACCTTGTTCGCCGCTGCCTGTGCGGCCGCCGGCGTTGCGGTGAGTCCCGTCGGGCTTCCTCGCAGCGAGTCGGGCGACAGCGCATCCGCGCCCGCCCTCGCAGCCTGCTGGGCCACGTCGGTCGCCTGCTCGCGCGCCGCGAGGGCGTTGCCGCCGTCGATGACCAAACCGGCCATGGCCAGCAGCCCGACGGTGATCACCACGACGTACAGCGAGACGAACCCGGCCTCGGCCTGCTCGCTCAGACGCGAGCACCTAACCCGTAGCCACCGGCCGGCGCGGACGAGACGTCGCCGCGTCATCCCTGATCCCCGAACTGCCTGTACTGCTCCAACGGCACCGTCGCCGAAGCCGTCAGCGTTTTGTGGCCGGGGAACCCGACCACCGTCAGATCGGACAAATTCGTGACGCAGGTGATCGTTACCCGCACCTGTCCCCCGGCGTAGAACTGCGACGTGTCCACCGTCGGCGGCGGCGACGATTGACAACTGATCCCCGCCTGCGCCAGGTCCGCCGCCGCCTCCTGCTGCGCCGCGGTCTGCGCCTGTCCAGGGGTGTTGGCTAGCGAGGCGGCACGCGCGGCCGCCGCGGCGGCCTGCTGCACTTCCTGACGCCCATGAGTGACCCGGCCAAAGCCCACCACTAGGAGCACGAACGCCAGCAGGAACGGCGTGATGATCACCAGTTCCAGCGTGCTGAACCCGCCGTCGCGCTCCATGCGGCCCGCGCGGGCACGAAGACGTCGGAGCATCATCCTCACCCGCCCGTCCCGAAAGTCTCGACCGGGCCGGTCGCTTGCTCCGACACCGAGAACGATCCAAATGGCACAACCGAGGCCACGTCGGCGTGGCAGACGATGACCACATTGGCGGCGCCACGCTGCACGTCGCAATGGCGTTTGGCGAGCAACTTCGGCGCGACGTTGGCCAGGTACTGCTCGGCCGCGGCCTGGCCCTGCGCTGCCGACGCCTGATAGCCCCGCGCCACCCGCAGACCATCCCGCGCGGCGGCCTCAGCCACGTTGCGGGCGTGATACAGCATCACGTACTGCACGACGATCATCGTCAAGATGACCACGACCGGGATGACGATCACGGCTTCGAGGGTCCCGAAGCCGTGATCCTTGGCATCCCGATCGACCACGCGCCTACACCGGCTGCGCAGCGCGCCGTACGTCGTCTGCTGGACGGTCATGGGGGTGGGTGAACGTCGCCTACTGGACGTTGACGTTGTTCGCGCCGTCCTTGGCCTTGTTCATCAGGATCGTGGCCACGACGATCGCGGCGACGATCACGACACCGGCGATCGCCACCCACTCCAGGGTGGAGAAGCCCGCGTCGTCGCCGGACTCCTCGCGGATCTTGTCGATCCGTGCGTTCGTCCAGGCCCAAAGCATCTGTAGCTGGATCATGGTGGTTCCTCTCCCTGCGGTTGGTTGGTGCCTGTGTGTCTTAGAACTTGATGTTGACGAATGCGGGGTAGCCGACGAAGACCATGAATCCGACGGCGATGAGCATGTGGGCCAGTCGCATCGACTGGTTGCGTTCCTCGGCGTTGCCTTCCTCATCGGCCAGGCGGGCCCGGCGCATCGACGCGGCCCGGGCCGTCAGCGTGGTCCGGACCTGAGCCCCGTCATCGGCGACGAGCTTCACCAGCGCGCCGAGCTCACGTAGGTCCGGCACGGAGATGCGCTCACCGAGCTGACCGAGGGCATCCCACTCGTCCTGCCCGGACAACCGCGCGCGGAACAACGTGTCGCGGATGAGCATCATCGGCCAGCCGCCACCGCGCTGCGCCGCCTCAGGCAACGCGGCAGCAGCGGCCGCGTGTCCGGCCATCTTCAGCGACACCAGATCGAGGAAGATCGACAGCTGCTCAGTGAACTCGGCCCGCCGCTTCTTGGCCTCCTTGCGGACGTCGATATCCGGTGCCACGAACAGGGCCACTGCGGCGATCACGGCCACCGCCAGCGGCGCGCCCGTCGGCAACCCCACCCCGGCGACGTATTGCAACGTCGCCAACGCCACCAACCCGACCAGAAACCCGCCGACCGACGCCACGACCTTGCGGCCCATCAGAGTCTCGAACGACTGACCGGTGAGCGCGAGATCGTGACGCAGGCTCGTGTAGCGGATACCTCGTCTGGCCAGCTCCGCGCTAACCCACGCACCGATCCGGCCCTGCCGGTCGGCCGCGGTCCGCGACGGAGCGACGGCCGTGTCCGAGCCGCGGAAGTGGGCGTAGAACTGGCCCAGTTCGACGATCGCGCTACGCTTCGGCGGCACGATCCTGATGATCAGCGAGAACAGCACCGCTCCGAGCGCGGCTCCGACAACCACCATTCCGATCATCGGGCACCGACCTCGTAATGACGTGCTCCCGCCGCCGGCGCCGTCGGCTCAGGACCGGTCGTCAAGGCCGAGATGATTCGCTGCTCCATCGGGTCGATCTTCTTGCCGGCTCGCGGCAAGAACGGCGTCGCCGGCTTCGCCATCGCCAGCTTGCGTATCCACGCGAAGGAGGTCGCGAACAGCCCGATCACGACCGCAAGCGCGATCTGACCAGCCACCGACCGGTACGGGGCGGTATAGGTGTGGGAAAACAACACCAAGAACGTCGCCACCGCCAGCACGATGCCGAGCATCAGCTGCACCGCTCGTCTGTCTCCGGCCCGACCAGCGGTGATCTTGCGTCGCAGGTCCAGCTCCTCACGTCCAGCGACGGCCAGGTTCGTGAGCACGCCGACCAGTCCGTCACCGCGGGCACGAACGTTCATCTGCAGCGCCGCAATGATCAGATCAGCCGAGTGGTTCAGCTGCTCGGCCAGATCCTGCAGCGCTTGATCGAGTGGAACCTTCGACCGAAGCTGGCCGGTGAGCCGAAGCAGGGCCGGTCGGATCGCGGGCGCCGCGTTGGCGGCCGTGGCCGGGATCGCCTGCTCCAGGCCTGCGTGCCCGATCGTCGTGTCGCGCAACGCTTCACACCACGTCACGACCGCCTCGAGGCGCACGATCTGCTGCTGCTCATCCTTTGACCCGCCCATCAGAGCCGGCCAGAACGCCACCAGACCCCCGAGCCCGACCGCGGCAACAGGCCACCGGGTCACGACAAAGATCAGAATCGCCAGCAGCACGCCCGCGGCGAGACGCAGCATCAGCAACGGCGACCGCGGACGTTCCAGCAGCGCCTCGAGCCGGTTCGGCGGGCGGGTCGGGTCCAGGACCGTCCCGCGCACCGCAACCACAAGCAGCAACACGGATGCGCCGATCCCGCCGCAGATCAGTGCCGCGAGCAGCACGTTCAGTTCAGGCATCACTCACCACCCACCCTGCTGGTTGCCGGCGCCCCAGGACGGCAAGCCATCGGTGTAGCCGGCTCGCGCCAACTTCGGCATGCGGCTGATCGGGATCTCGGTGTTGCGGACCGCCCGCCCGTCCTCCGGTGAGGGCGTGAAGATGTGGGAGCGGCCGACCCGGCCGTTCATCACGCCGGAGACCTCAATGATTTGGGTGACTGTTCGCCGCATCCCCAACGCTGGGTTCTTCTCGATGAACACCACGAAGTCGATGGCCCCGGCCATGAGCTGATGGGCAATGTCGAAGTTCATGTTGCCGAACTGCGCCGCGTAGGTCGCGATTCGGTTAAACACTTCCTCCGAGTCACGCGCGTGAATCGTCGATAGCGAGCCGTCGTTGCCCTGCGACATCGCCGACAACATCTCGACCACCTCAGGGCCGAGCACCTCGCCGACGATTACGCGACTCGGATTGTGGCGCCTGGTCCGCCGCACCAGTTCCGCAATGTCCAAGCCCCCCCGACCTTCAGCATCGGGCAGGACCACCTCCATCGCGACGACATCGCAGTGCAATTCAGGGTGTCGATCGATGCCGAGCTCCAGCGCAATCTCGATGGTGAGCAGCCGCTCCATCACCTCAATGCAGTTGATCAACGCGCGAAGTAGTGCAGTCTTTCCGGCGTCGGTCGCCCCGCCGACCACGATGTTGCAGCGCGACCGAACTGCGGCGTGCAGGAAGTCCGCCACCTGCTGGTCGACGGTCCCCAGTGAAACGAGGTCGGGTAACAGCTCGCGCCCCTGCTTCGTCGCCGCTTGTGCCATGTCCGGTCGCAGGAACATCTGCGGGTAGCGGTTACGCCGGATGCTGACGATCGGGACTTGCGTGGCCGACATCAGCGCGGCCAGTCGCGAGCCATCCTGCAATCGCACGTCGAGCGTCGGAGTGTTCGGACTGAATGGTCGGGCGTTCATCCCCGCGTAGGACCCGAGGTTCTGCACGATGCTGATCAGGTCCTCGTTGGTGGCCGCCACCGGCCGCCAGAGTTCCTTGATCCCGCCCGCGTACGTGACCCACGTTTGCTCGCAGCCGTTGATGTCGATGTTCTCGACCAGCTCGTTGTCCAGCAGTTCCTGAAGCTCCCCCGCGCCGTAGATCGCGCTGAAGATCGCGGCCCGAAGGCGAGTCTCGAACGCCGGGTCCGCCGGTAGCTCCTCGCGGCGGGCGAGCATGTCCTGCAGGTGCTGCGACACGACCTGACGGATGATGCTCTGCGCCTGCTGCTGCTCATCCGCTGTCGTGCGCACCGCCTGCCCGGACGCCTGCAGTTGGCGACGGTCCGCGAGCTGCGCGTCCGCGACGTGGCCCTGCAGCGTGCGGATCAGGGCATAGTCCAGAAGATCGCTCACTGCGACCACCCGCCGACGTTCATCTGCGGAGCCCCGGGCGTCCCCGGCGCTGCGGCCGCCTGCGGTGCATGCCAAGACACCGGCTTCGTCGCGGGGTGCTCGGCGGGCGGCCACCAGGCCATCAAGGTCTGAGTGAGCTCGCGCGCCGACTTGAACAGGTCGCCGCTGGTCACCTTCTTCGTTACTTGCCCCTGCCTCAATGCGTGCACGCTGCGTCCGTCTTCGGCAATCCAGCCCGCCACCGGGATGGTTGAGGTCGACGCGTCAGCAGCGAGATGCACCTTGACGTTGCGGAGCCGGGCCGTATGCTCCCGAGCTGGGCAGATGATGGCGATCGTCAGGGGCGACCGTCCGTGAGCGCCCTGGCCGAGGCGGGCCGCGAGCGTGCTGGCCCGCTCGCGCAGGTGGTAGAGGCCCTCCGGCGTCGCCCGGGCGATCAGCAGCACGATCGTCGACACTGCGGCTATCGGGCCAGCCGAGCTGTCCTCCTGCAACCGCCCAAGGTCGGCGATCACTGTGCCGGGCCAGCGATCGGCGGCCGATGCGACCGCCGGCCACTGGCGGGCGATCAGCGCGAAGTCCTCGGTCCGCATGTCCGTGGCTGGGATGACCGGCACCCCGAGGCTCGTCGGATGCGCGTAGCTGAGCAGCGACGTGGGCAGGTTCCCGCTTCGCGCGTCGACCGCCAGGCCTCGCAGCGCCGGCTGCCGCGCGAGCAGCTGCCCCTCGGGCGTCCGCAACCGCACTACGGCGTCGCCGCCGGACGGGTCGGCCTCCAGCAGGACCCGCTCCCCTGGCCAAACCATCCCCAGGACGGTCGCTGTCCAGGACACGCCAGGCGAGCCCTTGTCGGCGCAGACCGTGACGATCACTGGCCCACCCGGATGAGCGCGATCAGCCCGGCGTTGCTCGCCGCTGCGACCGCCGCCGCCCTCGACTTCGGCACGACCAGCGTGAGCAACGTGCCGCCTGACTGCGACGGGTCACTTGTCGAGCTGTAGACCGTCGCGCTGTCGGCCAACACCGTCGGCGCAGGTATCGACGCGCTACTGCTGGCCGTGTTCTTCTGCGGCAACTCCAGGATCTCCACGGTGTCGCCCGGGTTAAGACCGTTCGCCGGAATCTGACCCGGAGTCACCGCCACACCGACCTGAGCCGCCGAGCTGTCCAGCGCCGGTGCCGACGTCACCATCGAGCGCTGCAGCAGGGTGTTAGGCAGCAGCTCCACCACAGCGGTCTCGCCGACGACGGAGTTCAGATTCGGCCCGCCGATCGCGGTGACACTGCCCGCGACCTGCACTGTCGACAGATCAGCACGCAGGATCTTGTGACCCGCCGGAACGTCCGTCGTAACGACGACCACCGGCACCTTCTTCCCAGCCTGGGAGTAGAAATACGCACCCACTGCGGCGAGGCCGACGATCAGCACTATCGCCAGCGCGGCATAGCCCGGTCGCTTCTGCCGCAGCGGCAGCGGCGCGCCGACCCGCGTGATGGGAGGTGCGCCATGGCCATTCATCGACGCCTTCGCGTCAGTCCTCAAAGACGTCATGCGTGCTCCTCCGAGTTACCGGTTAACTGTCTTGATTTGCAGGACGTTGAGCTGCCCCGAAGTCGATGTCGTCAGGCTTGGGAAATCGGCGCCGGTGTTGCCGGTGCCCGTCCACGTGATCTTCCAGAGGATGGTCTGGGCCGATGTGATCGGATGGTCGTAACCCGGTCCCGTCACTTTCGAGTATCGGTAACCGCATGCGCCGTCAGTCGGGGCGCTGTTTCCATCCGCGAGCGTCCACGGACGGCCCGGGCCTGCACACGACTCGCTGTCCGACCCATCGCCCGGATCAAAGGAAAGCGACACCGGGACGGCGGTGACAGTCGCCGTGAGCCCGGCGGCGGAAGCGGTCGCCGTCAGTGGCTTCCACGTCCCAGGGGCAGTCCAGTAATAGGTCCACAGCCCCACGTAGGTGAAGGGATAGCCGTTGTAGTCCTGGCCCTCGGCCGGCGATCTATGGCCGGACGGATGCGGGAAAACAATCTCGTTGTATGCCTGCTGCGCCAGCGAGGCCGTCGTCACGATGAGCGGACAGCCATCAATCGCCAATCCGTTGTTTAGTGCCGTGATCTGCGCCGGGGTCAGATCAGCAACGCTGCCGACCTCCAGGCCGCCAAGCGCATCGGCCATGATCGCGTTGCAGTATTTGCTCTGCAGTTCGTCCGCGCACGCCTGCGACACCGCAGGCGGCTTCGACCCGTACGCCGCGTCCGGATATGCCGCACAAGGATCGGCTCCGGTGCCACCGCCGCCACCACCGGAGCCGCCGCTACCACCGGAGCCGCCGCCGGTGCCAACGTCGCAGGTGCCGAGTTGCGGATCGCAAGTGCCCCCGCCGACAGCCAAGGCCGAGCGCGGAGCCACAACCCCTCCGACCAGCGCGAGGGCCAAAATGATGACAAAGGTGAGCGCCCGCCGAGCTTGCCTCACCCTGAGCATGTTTTGCTCGTGTCCACGAGGATGTCAGAGACCTTCCAGCCGGAACCAACCTTCTTCATCGAGATCGTTCGCTTCCACGGGGGCGCAACCGGCGGCTTCGTGACCGTGATCGGTTTCCCAGTCGACACCTTGTATTGGATGAACGGGTCGCTGGCAGAGGGAGCCGGGCAACTCGTCAGGAACATGAACGTCGGCGAGAGGATCGAGCCGACCTTCAGCCGTGGCGCGTCGGGTGTACCTCGGTAGGCCACGCCGTCGGCCTTCATGCTCGCGTAGACGCTGTCGTACAACGTCTTGGCCTTGCCCGTCAGGTATTGATCGATCTGCGCAACGTCCGCGTTGGCAGGGTCTTTGTCAGCGGCCGTCGAGAGGCCATAAAAGGTGATGTAGGCGTCGACTGCGTCCTGCGCAGGAGCGGTGACGCTCGGCGTCGGGATCGTGGTTGATGAGCTAGTTGGAGCGCTCGACGAGGTGCTCGACGAGGTGCTCGACGAACCGCTGGTCACCGATGCGCTCGGCGTCGGCGAGTCGGATGTCGGTGCCTGGGTGTGGACGCCGCTGCTCCCCCCGCAACCCGCAACGAGCTCCGCCGCGAGGAGTACGGGGAGGAGAGAGAGCCCGATCCGTGCCGGTCCCGTGTGCCTGGATGTCATAAGTCCTCCTTCTTCGTGATTGACACGCCAGACCCCAGGAGGGTTAACACGGTCACCACACGCGCCACGTTGCCCCGAGAACACATCCGTCGTCAAGGGGCAAGACACACCAAACTCCAATATTTCCGGCACGCTGGAACCCCCGCGAGTAGTCCGTGTCAGAGGCGGTCCCCAGCTTGTCGTTATGAATTTGTTATCTAGTGGAGTGGCACTAATCAGTCCTGTTTTCAACCTGCCCCTACTGAAGGCCATCGAGGGCAGGGAACAACGAGAGGACTAGCGATGACAGTGCACTCGAGTTCATCGACCGATGTCGAGTCCCGGAACACGGACCCGGCGCAACAGCCGAGGAGCGACGCGGCCGTGCCGCGTTTGCACCGGAGCGCACCACCAGATATCCCTCCAGTGCTCGACGTACCGCAGGCCGCCCGCCTGCTTGGCATTGGGCGAACGCTCGCCTACGAGCTCGTCCGGACGAATCAATGGCCGACCCCGGTCCTCCGTATGGGGCGATTGATCAAGATTCCCTCCGGACCGCTTATCGAGCTGATGACCACTGGCGCGACAACCCCCCGCCAGGCCGCGGGCTGACTCCAGGTGCGTACCGCTGCGCGGCCACCACCGCTGGGCCGTGCCTCTGACGGGGAACGAATACGCAGCAGGCCTGGCGTTCCAGCTACCCGACGCCGGTCGCGCCGTCGTGTGAGAACTCAGCTCCGCGATCTGCCGTCCGCTAGGCCAACCCGCGCACCACAAAGGTCACGCCTCTCCGACATCTGCACAAGCCGCTTGGCACAGCGACCTGCGAGCGGGCAGCCAACGGGTCAACTTCGACGCGTAGACACAGGCCCATCAGTCGCGTCGTTCCGCGACCGCCCTCGCCGACGCAGATGATGACGTCGACGAAGCGGCGCTCGCTGCGAACACCACGAACCACCCGATGTCGAGAAGCTTGGGGTGCCGTCGCTGTGATGATGCTTCGCGGCGGATGCAAGGAAGCTGGAGAGCTCCTACGACGCCACGATGCTCGCCAACAGATCGGGGCGTCCTCGGAGCGTTCGACGCCCGGTGTGCGATCGCGAACCGCCGGATCGGCTCCCGCGAGATGGCACGCCTCACGGCAAGCCCGCTCGCCAGAAACAGCCCAGCTGCTCACAGACGTGAGGATCACCAACCGATCCCTCGCTCCTGAGCAGCGCCCGCGACCAGCCGCCGCGCGAGGGACACAAACCTCGCGATGCCGACCGCGCTAGGTCTGTCAGAGATCACTCGATCCGTAGCCAATCAGTCGACCGGTAGCCACGGTCTTCCACAAGGCCCAGCTGTTCAACTGCCTGGCGGCACCTCCGGCGCCAGTGTCATCGACGAATGCCGGCTCGAACGCCAGGTAGCCGACCACCCCGACGTAAGCCTTGGGTCGATTTAGATCGCTTCGTCGCTATGCCGGGTCGTGCCGGGACAACCCGGGAAATGCCAGTCGCTGGTGCCCGGTGTCATCCTGTTTCGCTGACATCTGACTGACATGATCTTGGTCCGCCGGTGCGATGTTTCCTTGCGGGCCCCGTACTCTGGGGCTTCCGTGGGTGGAGCTGAGGGGACTCGAACCCCTGACCCCCACACTGCCAGTGTGGTGCGCTACCAGCTGCGCCACAGCCCCGAACTGCCCGCAAAACCTCGACTGAGAGATGTTTCAGGGCCGAGGCGCAATGCTACACGGCCCTGCCGGAGCGTCTCGGGAGCACGTCGCCCGTGCGGTCGCGCAGCACCGCCTGAGGGAGCCTGGCGCAGCACTGCACCGCCGCCACATCCGCACCAATTCGCCCGACACGCCACGCCGATACCCCCCTAAACACGGGCTCTGAAGGGCCGTCACCCATACTGGACCCAGAAATGCACCGACGATCAAGGGAGATCCCCGTGAACCGCAAGGAACTGGTTGCCGCCGTCGCCGACGCCGCAGAGCTCGAGCAGAAGACGGTGGACGCCGTCCTGCGTGGCCTGCAGTCGACGCTCGAGTCCGCCGCCGCTAAGGGTGAGAAGGTCAGCGTCCCTGGCTTCTTCGCTCTGTCGGTCGGCCGCCGAGCCGCTCGTGAGGGCCGCAACCCAGCCACCGGAGCCACCATCCAGATCCAGGCCGCCAACACGGTGAAGCTCACCGCGGGCAGCGCGCTGAAGGATGCGGCTAACAAGTAAGAACAAGTAGGACCAACACCGAAGGGCCGGCCTCCGCCAGGAGACCGGCCCTTCGCCATGTCACGGCCGCCGGCTCAGGTCGTCTTCTTCGCCGGGGTTGGCGTCTTCACCGCGGGCGTTGCCTTCGCGGTAGCGGAAGCAGCCGGCGACGTCGGCGTCGGTGACGGAGTCACCGATGGCACGGGCGCCGGTCCGTTCGCATCGGCCGCCGCGATGGCAGCCGTCACCGACGCCAAGTCCGCCGACGCCGACTTGCCGTTGACCCACACGGTTGGCGTCGAGTTGACCCCTCGCTTGCTCGCGTTGTCGGTGATCGCCTGTACCAGCGCCTTGTGTTGCTCGCCCTGGATACAGGTCGTGAATGTGGTCACCTGCGCCGGCGTCAGACCCGCCCGCTGCGCATAGCCGATGAGCTGGTTGTCGGTCCGGCCAGTTGTCCCCTCGGCTGGTTGGACGCCGGCCGTGAACAGGATGTCGTGGAACCGCACGAAGGCGTCGACGCTAACGTCTGAGACGCACAGTGCTGCGTTCGCCGCTCGCGAGGAGTACCGGTTGCCGGAGGAGTTCGCGTCCAGGAACGCGAGCGTGTGGTACCGCACCTGCGCCCGGTTGCTCCGCACGTCCGCCTCGAGCGTCGCGCGTACGGCGTTCTCGAACACCAGGCAATGCGGGCATTGGAAATCCTCGAACACGTCGACCGTGGCCGCCGCCGCTTTGCCGAACACGACTCCATTCCCGGCGCTGGCGTTGGTTGCGGTCGTGGTGCCCGTGATCTTCGCGCGGCCGGACTGGACCCCCACTCCGATCAGCGCCACGAGGACAACAACGATCGACAGCGCGCTGTTGAGGTAGCGGGAACGCTCGCGCGCCGCCCTGCGCCGCGCTTGGATCGCGGCGGCGTACTTGCGCTGGCCACCCTCGCTGCGCATCCGCTTCGGTGAGGGCGGCTCGACGTAGTCGTTGCGCGCCAGGAACTCCTCGATCGAGATCCGGGTGGCGCTCCAGATGATCAGGTATGCCGCCGCTATCAGCAGCGCGAGGTCCCGCAAGATATCCAGCGTGTACTGGGTCGAGCCCACGGTCAGCCCACCGTGACTGAAGCAGCCGCACTCCAGCTTGATCCCGCGGGCGGCGGCCTGCGCCACCCCGATCAGGAACACCAGGAACAGCACCGCGGACACCGCCGCAGCGAGGCGAACCGCAACCCCGAGGACCAGCAGGACGCCCAGACACACCTCCAGCACGGGCAGGCCGTATCCGATTGCCTTCGACAGCCACTCCGGCGTCGCGTTGTAGGCTCGGACGGTCTGCACGAAGGCGCGCGGCGAGTTCAGCTTCGACAGCCCCGCCCAGAGCCACACGCCCCCGAGGACGAGGCGGACCACTGAGCTGAGCCAGGGCCTGAGCGCATTCTGCGAATTCCAAGTCACGGGCGGTCATTCTGCCGTAGCAAGAATTCGGTTAGCTGTGGGCCACCAACGGCAGGTCGTGGGCAATCTGCTGTTGCTCGGTCGCGCTCTGCGGGTAGCTCACCCGCGCGTAGTCATCGGTGCCGTACAGCAGCACCTCGGCCGAGTGAGTCTGTCCGCCATCCTGGGCGACGATCACGTGCGCCGCGGTCTGGGCGGCGTCGATCTGCGCCTGGGTCCCCCGCAGCCCGGTGAACGTCGCGCTCGTGTTCGGGGCAAAGTTCGACAACCACTGCGTAATGATCGGGCCGGTGTCGTGCTTGACGTCCGTGGAGACGAACACCACGTCGGTGGCGCGCTGCAGCGTCGAGGGCAGCGACTTTAGCGCCACGGAGATGTCTGCCATCGTCGTCGGGCAGACGTCCGGGCAGGTGGTGTAGCCGAAGTAGAGCAGCGTGGGATGCCCCGCGGTCCGCTCCCCGAAGGAGAAGGGCTTTCCCGCCGCATCGGTGAGCGTGAACGACGGGCGCGGCTGCGCCGGGTCGAGCCCGACGCCCTGGTAGGTGCCGCCACCGGTCTGGTCGTTGAGCTGCGACGTTGCCGTCCTGGCCGGCGCCGCGCTGCTGCACGCCGCCAGGACCCCAACCAGCAGGGCACACCCGGCCAGCGAGGCGCGTCTGGTTCGGTTCGTCACCTCGTCGCTCCCCTCGAAGTCGGGCTCACGCCGCCGGTCGGGCTCACGCCGCCGGTCGCACTCGCCCCGCCAGTCGGACTCACGCCGCCAGTCGGTGCCGGCGCCCCCAGGGCGATTACCGGCGCGGTCACCGTGATCGACCCGGCGTTCTGGAACACCAGGTCCAGGTTGACGCTCTGGCCGGGTATGAGCGGGCCGAACAGCTGCCCGATCATGACGTGCCCCGACCCCGTCGACAGTACGAGGTTGCCGTACGCGGGGATGACGACACCTCCCGACACCGCGGTCATGACGCCGTTGATGATGGTGTGCAGGACGGAGCTGGCGCCCGCCCCACTACTGACCGACGTCAGCACATCGTCCCGCGGCGTCGTGTTGTAGACGGTGAAATACGCCGCCGCCTCCTGCGTAGGTGGGGCCGGCGGGCGGACGTAGGCGCCGGTCACGATGATCGGGGCGACCCCGCTGGAGACGCCGCCGGCGGCCACCGCCTGCGGGGACGCACCGCGGATCAAGCCGGCCGTCCCCAGCGCGGCCAGCAGCAGGCCCACGC
>JALYIL010000096.1 GCA_030775825.1 Actinomycetota bacterium | reverse complement strand
CGCTAGCATCGGACACGACGAAGGCGCGTCTAGCTTTTTGGGTCACACCTCAAGCCTGAAGCGCCTTCGTCCCTCACCCACGAACGACTCGCGGACGGCACGCACCCCGCTGAAATCCGAAGAGCCCGCAATGGTGGAGCTGAGGGGACTCGAACCCCTGACCCCCACACTGCCAGCGCGGGTGATCAGTCAGACTTCGTGCTGGCCCGTGCCGCCTGACGTCACCACATCCCTGTATTCGTCGAGTCTCATGCCGCTCCGTGTCGCTCCGTTACCGGCGATGCCGCACAGAGCTGACTGACATCTGAGTGACACGATCTTGCTCGGTGACTATGCCGCCCGGCGAGGATTGAGGAAGAAGGTCGTCAGCGGTAGTCGCCGACGATGGCGGCATCGGCTACTGCTGGGGTCCTGCGACTGGTGACTCAGCGCACCGTGGTTCGGTCTGACGACAGCAGCCGCAAGCGCACGGCTAGAGGTATGGGACGGTGTCGGCCAAGGTTTCGGGTTCGGCCAATGGTCACCAGCCGAAGCCAGATCCAATAAGCCTTACTGGCCCGTTCGGTGGCTTCCGTCAGGTAACACCGGCGACACCGAGCAAGTTGCCTTCGGGATCGTTGAAATGTCCGACGACAAGCCCGTTGGGCGACGTCACCGGACCCATCACCCGCACGCCTCCGAGGTCCTCGGCGCGCTGCAGCGCAGCCTCCACATCCGGGACGCCAACGTAGAAGACGGCGTGACTTGCGTACCCCGCTCCCCCACCCACCCCGCCACGGATACCGGACCCGTCATCGGATGTGACGAGGTCGAGAAAGCCATAGCTCGCCGGCTCCGATACCTCGTGCGCCACAGGCGAGGGCACGTCGAACTGCCAACCGAACAGCTCACCGAAGTACCGGCGAAGCCGCTTTGGGTCCTTGCCGATGACCTCAAAGTGCACGACGGGTTGTGGCACGCGACGACCTCCTGTTTGGGGTCTGGCTCTGATCCAGACCCACCTTCCTAGGGTGGGTGCCCACATCCGCAGCGAAAACAACCTCGGCACCTGCAGCGACAGAGGTGGTGCGGCCCCAACTTTGACGGAGTCTGATTGCTGGATACGGGTGTCCTGATATGACGATGCACTGTGGGCGCGCGGGAGTATCCGCAGACAGGACCGTATCGACCGTGGTCTCGTGCCGGGTCTGTCCAGTGTCGGGAAGGCCGAGTTGACCGCAGCGACGAAACAGATCGCGGGGTGCGGAACGGCCGCTCAAGGGCCTTTGCATGTGTCATCGGCGGGTTCGAGGGCGTCTGGTCGTTCGCCGCGGATTCGTTCCACGTAGCGCTCAGCGGAGCGGCGTATGGCGTTAGCGCCGTCCTCGAGGACCACTCTGCCCCACCAGCCGCCGTAGACGCGGTCGAAGGAGAGGGGTGCGACTTTTGCGGCGATGTTGCGCACGGTGGCCTCGTCTAACGGGATGAGGTTGGGGTAGCTCCACATGAAGCTGACCCAGGATCGGTCCTGGACGACCGTGATGGTGTCTCCGGTGAGCAGTGCTCCGCGGCCGGCGGAGCCAGCGGGCCAGTGCAGTACGGCGGCGCCATCGAAGTGGCCGCCGATACGGGCAAGCGTGAGACCAGGTAGCGGCGTGACCGTCTCCTCGAAGTACTCAATGCGGCGAGAAGGCCGTTGGATCCACTGGCGGTCGGCGTTCGGGATGAGCACGCGGGCGCCGAACGCGTCAGCGATGTCGATGTGAGCGCCGTAGAAGTGGGGGTGCGACATGGCGATGACATCAATTCCGCCGAGGTCGTGGATCCGCTGCTGGGCGGCGTCATCGATCAGCGCGACGCTGTCCCACAGCACGTTGCCGTGAGGAGTGCAGACAAGCAGCGCTCGCTGGCCTATCCCGAACGCCGGGCTCATTCCGACACCGAGGAGGTTGGGCTCCTCCTCGCGCAGTTCGGTGCCGTAGTGGCCGGCGAGTTCGTCGGGGCTGGTCCACTGCTGGCCGTCCCAGCCCACGTACTGGCGTTCGTCCACGCAGATGGGGCAGTGCGGTGGCGGTGTAGCGGTGTCTGCTTGTTGCACGGCGCAGGTGGTGCAGATCCATGCGGGCATGGCCCTCCTCTGGTACGTGATGGTGGGTGCTCAGCGGGCTGGCGTGACGGGGTCGTCGTCGGTCGGTGGTGGCTCGAGTTCTTGGAACAACGTCAGCTGCACGCCGGCCGGGGCCGCCAGTCGCGCGTTACAGGAGGACCACGGTGTCACGGTGGCAGGCGCGATAAGGGTGGCGCCCGCAGCAGTCAGCAGCGCACTATCGCCGACGACGTCGCCAACTTCGAAGGCGAGTCGAATTGGCGGGCTGACCGGACGCCCCACCTCCACCTCATCGATCATCCGCACCTGTTCGGGATTCGCGATCTCGAGGGAGGCGCGCCCGGCGTCCAGAATGGTCACCCGGGCGCCGCCGTCGGTTTGGTATGCCGCGGTTTCGGGGAGCGCGAGCGCGTCACGGTAGAACGCGACTGCCGCGTCATAGTCCTCTGCGCGGATGACGACGCGAAGGTGGCGGACGCTGGAGGCGCCGTTCGTCGAACGCCTGGGCGGTGCCTGGACCGGGTTGTCGCCTTGGGGCTTCGGCGCGTTGCCGTCAGTCATCGGGCCATAGTCTTCGGCTGCGGGGAGCCGAGATCGGCTGCCGCGAAGACCCACGGAGTGGTTTCGTCGATAAATTCGGTCGGAAACCCCAGTCGGGGCGCCGTTGCGGCGTCCAGGCGGTCGAGGGCGTCCTCGGGAAGTGTCAGGTCCACGGCGGCGAGGTTGTCCTGCAACTGCGCGGATGTCCGAGCGCCCAGGATCGGGTGGATTCGAGCACGGCGGGCGGTCGTCCACGCGATGGCGACTTGAGAGGCGGTGAGGTTTAGCTGGGCCGCGACGTCGTCGACGAGTCGTGCAATGCCCAGGTCACGTTCACTCAGAGTCGACGGCGCATGTCGGGTCGAGCCTGTGGACTTCGCGCTGTCGTGTCGGGTGTATTTGCCTGATAGCAGACCGCCCGCGAGGGGGCCCCATGCGGCGATGCTCACGCCGAGATGGGCGGCGGCAGGCAGTAGTTCACGTTCGACGTCGCGTTGGGTCAGGTTGTAGGGGATCTGTAGGCCCACGAATGGAGACCAGCCCTTCCACTCGGCCAGGGTGTTGGCTCGCGCCAGCGCCCATGCGGGCGTGTCGGAGATCCCGATGTAGAGCAGTCGGCCCGCGCGGACTTCGTCGTCCAGCGCGCGCATGGTCTCCTCGATCGGTGTCCAACGATCCCACATGTGCACCCAGTACAGATCGATGTAATCAGTGCGCAATCGGCGCAAGCTCAGGTCCAATGACAGCCGCAGGTTCTTCCGGTGATTACCTGCGGCGTTGGGGTCGGCACGGTCGCGAGACGCGGTGTACTTGGTGGCCAGGACGAAGGAGTCTCGTCGCTTGAGAAGCAGTTCTCCGAGGATCGTTTCGCTTTCCCCTCCTCGGTAGTTGACTGCGGTGTCGATGACGTTGCCACCCGCGTCGGCGTAGGCGTCGAGAATTCGCCGCGATTCCTGAAGGTCCGCCCCCTTGCCGTCACGATCACCGAAGGTCATCGCGCCGAGGAACGCGGAGGACACACGCAGGCCGCTGGCGCCGAATGTGTGGTAGCGCATGCTGATCCTTTCAGCTGGTGGTGAGGACCCTGAAAGGTGGGGTTCTCCTAGTCGCGGCTGCCGACCAGTCCACTGCAACATCGGCGCACAATTGGAGCCGACCGCAAGCATCGCCTGCCGGGCCGGCGCGCAGGTTGTCACGCTTGATCTGCATCGCCACTAAGGCGCCGGGCGACCCGGCGAGCGACTTGCCGACGTCGGCGACCTGTCCAGCCGGACAGACGACCAGGCGGTTGCTGCGCTGCGAAGTCACTGCGAGGCGAAGGCTGCGCGCATTGTCGCTGCCAAGTCCTCGGGCGAGACGTCATGCAACCGCTGCGTGATACCCCACCGATAGCCGAATGGATCACGCAACTGGCCTTCCCGTTCGCCCCAGGGTGCGTCTGAGAGCGGGCGGGTCGGCACGGCGCCCGAGCGCAACGCCTGATGCCACATGCTGTCGACATCAGGCGTGTGGAGATAGAAGACGAGTGGCAGTTCGGCGCCGACTGAGGGCGCGTTCGCCCCGACCTCGGGGAACTCGTCGGCGAGCATGAGTTCGAGCGGACCGATACGCAGCTCGACATGAATAAGTCGGCCGTCGTCGAGCGTGATACGGCCGTATTCCTGCGCACCAAAGACGTCCTGATACCAGCGGGAGGCACGTCCCGCGTCCGCGACGATGAGATGGGTGGTAGCGGCGGTCACGGCTATCATGAAGAAGAACGTACGTGAGTCCAAACCTAGACGCAAGTCTATTATTCCAGGGCGGAACTATGTCCTTGCGGGAGCACAAGCGCGCGATGACCCGCGACGCACTGTACGAGGCAGCCGTCGAGCTGTTCGTGGAGCACGGCTACGAGGCGACGACGATGGACGACATCGCTCAGCGCGCGGTCGTATCTCGAGCAACGGCCTTCACGTACTTCCCCAAGAAGGAGGATCTGCTGCTCGAGTGGGCAGCGCGGCGCCGACAGGAGATTGCCGTGGCCGCCAATGACGACGAGGGGATCAATGCAGACGCCCCGACCCAGATCAAACACGCATTCCAGCGCCTGGGCTTGTCCTACACGCGAGGTGCAAGCGGGCGCAGATTCATCGAAGCTTGGCTCGGTACGGGCGGCCCGCTCAAACCGGAGGCCTGGGTCAGCTCACGGCTGCTTAGCGAAATGGTCCAAGCCGGCCAGGTGGCCGGCACCATCCGATCCGACGTCAAGGCGCAGACGGCCGGTCGGCTGTTACTGAACATCCTGCTCGGCGCGCTGTACCAGTGGGCGGCCGAGCAGCGGTCCGGTGCCTGGTTGCACCGCGAACTCGATGCCGCGCTCGACCTGGTCTTCCTCGGACTCGCTGCACCGCCCGGATAGTGGCAGCGCGGCGCAAACAACAACGGTCCTGCCCCATCACGCTAGCTACCAACTGAAACGGATCGGCACTGCGCCACTCGACCCGCACGATGACGGGTCCGCCTGCGTGACGGCACGACGTGGAGTCGACCCTAAATCGACATCGCCCGGTACACGGCCTCTTCTACCGGCGACCGGTCAGCGGCAGGCCGAGTTGGTTCTATGGGCTCGATGCCGGTCAGCGGTGGCTGAGCCATGAACCTCACCCGGGTGCCGCGATGGCGTTGGGCGGCGTGCAGGACGAACGGATGGCACAGCCACACATCGCCGGCCTCGCCAGTAGCTGCCGCCTCGCTCAGCTGGTCGGTCAGCGGGATCAGCTCCCGCGCAGCACAGGAGAACCCCACCGGTCTGCCGTTCCCGAAAAGCAACTGCGCTGCGTGATGGTGGCTGCCCAGACGCAATCGCGTCGGCGCGTCGTCTGGCCCGATGTCGCTGAACAGGAACAGCAGAAGCAGTACACGCTCTCGCGATGCCGGATCCACGATCGCCTCGCCCTGGGCGTTCACGCCGGTGGACTCGATGTGCCAACCGTCATCGTTCGGGGCATCGTCGACAGGAAACCGGACCGGAAACGTGCCGAGCCCGTCGAGAGTCACCCAGCGCCCGATTCCCGCAAGCTGGTCGAATGCGGCGTGCAAGCGCGCAGTGTTTGCCGCGGCGACGAATGGTGCGTCGCCTCGACCGTCGATTCGGACCACCGGGCGCGACCACGTGCTCGGATCGTGCTCGTCGCAGTCGGTAGCGGTCCACAGCAAGTCTCGGCACTCATCGGCAAGCTCGCGGGAGAACGCCCCCTTCAGGAGCACCGCACCGTCGCGCACGAAGCGTTCGACGTCCTCTTCGGTGAGCACCTCCTCGACCATGCCCTCAGCCTACGAAGACGCCGCTAGTCGATTCCCGTCCGTGAGGCGGTCATGCTCGACCTCCGAGCTGAGCCAGACCGTTCGGCAGACCCGTCGCCGAGATGCGAGTGCTGCGGGGGGAATTCATTCCGGTGGGAACCGGTAGCTGGTGTGTGTGAAGGGGTTCTTGCCGAAGGCGAGGACCTTGGTGGGGTGCACCGCGAACACGTGCGCTGCTCCGTGATCACCGCTGCCGAAGCCCTCGTCGGTGACGTCGAACTGCCAGCGGCCGTCCCACTTGCGGGCCCAGGCGGCGGCAAGTCGCTCGAGGTTGGCTCGTCCGACGACTCGCCGGCTGGCTCCCTCAACGACGACGTCGAGCCCGTCGTCCCACGCGTTGGCGCCGGTGGTGAGCACGACGTCGGGGTTGGTCTGGATATTCAGTGCCTTCTGTTCGGTCGGGCCGGTGGAGAAGTACAGCGCGTCATCGACCCATACGGCCACCAGCGGGCTGACGTGTGGCCGGCCGTCGGCGCGGGTGGTCGAGATCCAGAACAGCTGGGCATCGCCGATAACCTGCACGGTCTGCGCCCAGCTTGTCGGTGAGGTGTCGGGGTCGCTGAAGCGAGGATCGAGTTCGACGTCTGGTTCGGACACGTGTGTGCTCCCTTGGTCAGGCTCGAGGTGGGTAGGTCGTGTAGACGAGGTCATCGATCATCGCGGCGGTGCTGAAGTCAGGGCTGAACCGGTTGCGCATCACAGCGACGGCGACCCCGGTGTCGATGTCGGCGTACGCGGCCGACCCGTTGGCGCCGAGCATCCCGAACGTGGACCCGGGTCGTGATCTGCGGGCGCCGGGCCGGTCGACGCTGTACCCGAACGCCCACGAGCTCGGCATATCCATCACCTCGTCATGGCCGCTGAACGCCACCGTCGCGATCTCGGCCAATCGATCGCCCGGCAGCAAAGGCGCTGCGTCGACGTGGCCGAGCAGCGCCGCGTACAACTGTGCAGCCGCGCGGGCGCTCATCGTCCCCATCGACGGGATCTGCGCCCTCAGCACGTCGCGCCGGTTCGCGAAAGCAGCGTCCGCGCGGGCCCCCGGCGGTATGGCACGCGCCGCCGCCGAGTCAGGGTCAGGTGCAGGCAGTCGGCCGCCCAACGGCGGCTGCTGGTGCACAACGCGGTCCACCATGCGCTCCGGCACACCGAAGTACACCTCATCCGCGATACCGACCGGCCCGGTCACCGCTCGCCGAAGCAGGTCCGGCAACGACTCGCCGGTCAGCCGCTGCAGCGTCTCGCCCAGCAGGAACCCGAAGGTCACAGCGTGGTAGCCGAACTTCGTCCCGGCTGGCCACCACGGACGCTCGTCCGCGATGACCGAGCACATGTACGGCCAGTCACACAACTGTTCAGTCGTAAGGGTGGCCGGCAGACCTGGCACACCAGCTTGGTGCATCAGCACGTTCCGCACCGTCACGTCCGCCTTTCCACGCGCGGCGAACTCCGGCCAGACGCGCGCCAGAGGCATGTCGTAGTCAAGCTCCCCGCGAGCGGCAAGCACGTGCGCGAGGGAACTAAGCACGCCCTTGGCCGTGGACGCGGCGAAAAACAGGTCCCCCGCGCTTACCGAGCGCTCGCGCTGCGAATCCGACGTGCCGCCACACACATCAACCACCAGCTTCCCATCCCGAAACACGGCAATCTGCAGACCGACCTCCTTTCCCGAGGAGACGAGGCGGTCGACCGTCGCTTGCACCTCCTCCTCCAACAGCTGGCGATCGTCCCGACGAGCCGGGGCGTCATTCGGGCGCTTCACCTCGTCCCGTTCCAGGCCGGGTCGCGCCCCGCGAGCCCGACCAGATGTTCCAGCGGCGAGGCGTTCGCGGGCACATGGACGACCGGGCCGAACAACCCGTTGTCCTCCGCCCGCTCCGCGGGATCGGCGGACACACTCACGAAGCCGATGCACGCCTCGATCAGCTCGTGCGGGCAGTCGAAGTTCTGGCCGGTCGCACGCGCCACATCCCAGCCGTGAACGACCAGTTCGTCGAGCGCGATGGTCCCCGCCAATTCCCCCGGCATCTCGCGACCGCCCGCTTCTGTCGTTCCCTCCCACGCTGCCGGGTCGGCCCAGGCCTCCGCGAGCTCGGCCAAACGGGCTGGGATGCGGCTACGCCACTCGGAGCCGAGCCGCCGCGCGTCACCGTTCGGCCCGCGGGCGTCACCCGGCAGCTTCTCCTTCCGAGCCGCCGCAACGAATGCGAGCGATAACCCGTCGACGTGATCGATGAGGTCACCCAGCGAGTACTTCGGACAGGGCGTCGCCGCCAAGAGCTGCTCGTCGGAGACACCGTCCAATAACACGGTCATCGCGCACGCTGCAGGTTCGAGATCGAGACGAGGCATGCGTCGATCATGTTCCGATCGTTCGCGCCCGTCCAGGCTCTGAAGCAACGACGGGAGGAGGGGGTTGAGTCTCGGGGTCCAGCACACAGCGACGGGCTGCGCCGTCTCGTGTGGACGCGGCAAACGGGTCGCCGTCAAGTGGCGCCGACTCCTTGATCCCGTAGCGGAGTGTCGCGGGACGCGCGCGCTGACCGCCGGTCAGCTGTTGTTCAGCTCTTCGGCGAGCATCACGATGATGCCGCTGGGGCCCCGGACGTAGGTGAGCTTGTAGACGTCGCCGTAGGTCGCCACGCCACGCAACGGGTGGCAGCCATGCCTCGCCGCGATCTCGAGGGCCTCGCCGAGGTCGTCCACCGAGAACGCGACGCGGTGCATCCCGATCTCGTTGGGCCGGGTCGGCTCGGTTTCGATCGCATCGGGGTGGATGTACTCGAACAGCTCGAGGCAACCCTTGCCGTCGGGTGTCTGGAGCATGGCGATCTTGGTGTGGTTGCCGTCGAGGCCGACGGCGGTCTCGGCCCACTCGCCACTGACCGTGTCACGGCCGAGAACGGTCAGCCCGAGATCGGTGAAGAAGGCGATCGTCTCGTCGAGGTCGCGGACGGCGATGCCGACGTTCTCGAACTTGATGGGCATGATTTCTGCTCCCTGTATTTTCGTGCTGGGTCGTGGCGTGGACCTTCGTCGTCACGGCAGTGCCGGAGTCGATGGCTCAGTCCTGAGCCATCACGAATACGACAGGGATCTGCCGCCCGGTCTTGTGGGCGTCCTCCTCGTACAGCGAAAAGATGAGGACCATCTGGGGCCAGAGGGCCTCTTGTTCGGCTCCGAGGGCGAGGCTGCCTGGCAGGTGAAGCGTCGGGTTCCCGCCTGGAGCCCGAATCTGAAATCGGCTTAGAAGTGCTGGACGTCAGCCACGCAGCGAGCCCGGTGAGAGGCCCGCCAGCGGGTCGTAGACGCCGGGCCTGATCGCGAGGACCGTCCGGAAGTCATGTCGTCAGCCGCGCTGCGGGAGCGGGGCTACGGGCTCCGAGCCTGCGAGGATCGGTGCGGCAGACACGGGTCCGTCGGTGGAGCGACGGCTCACGGAGAATGTGCCGCCGGTGGGGTCGGCGAGCACGGCGGTGCGGAAGCCGAGGTCGGTGTCGGCCGGCGCAGCGATCACCTGACCACCTCGGGCCAGGGCCGTCTCGGCCGCCGCGTCGGTGTCGTCCACCCAGAAGTCGGGTCGCCAGACCGGGTCGGCGTCGACCTGCTCCATCGTCGCGACGACCTCGCGCAAGACGGGCTGGTTAGGTTCCTCGCCCCGGTATCCGGACAGCCGGAACAGCGTGACCGGGCCGAACTCCTCGGCCTCCCAGCCAAACAACGACAGGTAGAACGGGGTCACCAAGGACGTGTCCGCGACCCGCAACGAGCTCATCGACCAGGCGCCGGGTTCGTTCCTACGGACCGCGCCGCGGCCCTCGAACAGCTGGGCGATGTGGACCTCGGTGCCGGCCGGATCTTTCAGACGGTGAAAGTGACCCAGTGTCGCGATCTCGACAGAGTCACCGGGCGCACTGCCGCCGGCCGGCGCGACGGCGCGCTTGGCGGCGGTGAGATCCGCGACCGCGACTGCGGTGATCCAGGTGCCCGAATCGACCGGCCCGGCGAGACCGGCGACCCGGTCGCCTCGCACGCTGGCGATCAGGAACGGTGGGTCTGCTTCGCCGGCGACGTTGTCGAACCTCCACCCGAAGACAGCCGCGTAGAACTGTCGGGACTCGTCGATGTCAGGACTGAGCTGCGCGGCCCAGCAGGGCACGCCGGGCGGGTACGTGCTCCTCGTGCTCATCGCGCGGCTTCCACCGCGTAGCTGAGTACGACGTTGTCCGACCCGTTCCAGGTGCGCACGCCGAGCAACCGCAGCTTGCTCGTGGGAACCCCCGCGAAGACCGGACGGTCACCGGCCACGATCTTGGCACCCACCATCAGGTGCAGCTCGTCCACGAGCCCGTGCGACAACAGCTCGGACCACAAGGTCTGGCTACCGAACATCAGCGCATCACCATCACGCTCCCGAAGCTTCCCGACCGCTTCGTGGGCTCCGGACCGTCGCACGATCGTCGTCTGCTGCGACCACGGGCCGGTGTCGTCACCGGTCAGCGTGTCGGAGACGACCGTGATCGGAATGCCGTCGGCGTAGCGCTGGGCGATGTAACCATCAAGGGGTGAGGCGTCGGGGTTGTTGTGCTGTGCCGGCCAGTAGGTCAGCGCGCCGCGGTAGGTCGTGCCCCCGAACAGGAACGAGCTGGCCGTGCGGGCCCGTTCGGTGTTGTGCTCGGCGAAGGCCGCGTCCATCGGCATCGCCATGACGTCGCCGTCGCTGCCCTCGGCATAACCGTCCACGCTGAGCATGGTGCAAACAACGATCTTCCCCATTGCCGAGCTCCTCACGATCCCACTGTGTTTTCCGGTCGGATGTTGGTCTGTCCGATGCGTCGACCGCCACCGGCCGAGCCGCTCACCTCCATCGCCAAACCGGCCCGGAAGCGGATCCGCTTGCGGGGCCCCCAGCCGTCGCGCCCGGGTCGTGCGCTCTAGAGGTCTCGTTCATCGTGTCGCATTGATCGAGAGGACGGAATTGCCGATGGGTCATGGCTGCGATGCCCGCCGCTATGCCTTGAGCGACAATGAGCCTCGTGTCTGAGCGCGTCGATCCCACCCCGCAGGCGCTCGAGCTCCGGTATCTTCGCGGCTTCGTAGCGGTGGCGGAGGAGCTGAACTTCCGACGGGCCGCCGAACGGCTCTACATCACCCAGCCAGCCCTCACCCGTCAGATCCAGACCCTTGAGCGGCTGATCGGGTGCCAGCTTCTGATCCGGTCCACCCGGATGGTGCGGCTCACCCTGGCTGGCGAGGCACTGCTGGACAGGACTCGGCCGGTACTGCTCGAGCTCGACGCGGCCGTGACTGCGGCGCAATCGGTCGGCGGCGAACTAGCGGCGCGCACGGGCGAGATCTGGCAACCGTTGGTCCGCGCCGTCGCGCTGGATGAGGACCTCGAGGCCGTGCGCTCGGCCTGGGAGTCCGTCCACGCCCGCTCCGCCCCGGCCCCGCAAACCGACGTGCGCGCAGTCACCGCCGGCGGAGTGCCGGCCCTGGTGGTCGGTGAGACTCACCTCGACCCTCCGTCCCTTCTCTACCTGCACGGTGGGGGATATCTGCTCGGCTCCGCATTCGGGTACCGCTCGCACGCCGGCGCGCTAGCCACGGCCAGTGGCACCACCGCGCTGATCCCGGACTACCGGCTAGCGCCCGAACATCCCTTTCCCGCGGCGCTCGAAGACGCCGTCGCCGCTTACCTTTGGATTCTCAATCGGGGAACACCCGCCAGTCGTGTGACGGTCGCGGGTGACTCCTCCGGCGGCGGCCTGGTGCTCTCGCTGCTACTCACGCTGCGGGCCCGCGGCCTGCCCCTGCCTGGTGCGGCAATACTGCTGTGCCCCTGGCTGGACTTCGGCCTGGACCACGATGGCGAGGACGACCACGATCTCGTCTCCCTGCACGAGGCACGTCGGTTCGCCAACGCCTACTTGGCCGGACACCCCGCTGACGACCCCATCATCAACCCACTACGCGCAGACCTGACTGGCCTTCCGCCGTTGCTCGTCCAGGCCGCCGCCGGCGATGAACGACTCACCGACGCAGAGAGGATCACCAAGCGCGCCGCCCAGCATGGTGTAGCGGCACGACTGGAGATCTACCCCGTCGATGCCCACGTCTTCCATATCTTTTGGTCGTTCCTTCCGCTCGCCTACAACGCCCTGCAGGTCGCGGGCGAATTCGCCGGCAAACACGGCAACACCGCCAGCCAGGACGAGACCGAGGCTTGAGCCGAAAAACGGCAGCACCGAGCCAACCTCCTACCACAGGGCCATCCGCTCGCGGCTAGGTGCTCACTCGGTCCAGATACTGCAAGAGGTCGTGCGCCGCCAATTCAATGTCCTTGTGCCGCCATTCCGACGCGCGGTAGACGCAGGCAATGAGGCCCGTTCTGTGCACGCGGCGGAGATCGCCGAACACGAACGCGTAGCGGGCCTTCGTCTCGTCGGTCGCGCCCTCGGTCAGGCCTAGATGCCAGGCGGCATAGGCGCCCCAGTCGTGCCGCTCGAGGTAGGCGTTCTGGGCTGACGCGTCTGGCTGGACAACACCCCAATCGCTATTCAGCACGTATTGCTTACCTTCGATGAGTGCCCGGGCGTGGTCGACGGCCGCCTGGTTCAACTCATACGACGCCATACCTTCTACTGTGGCATAACGGTCTCCTGGCCCACAGACGCTCGGCCAGCTTGGTCGTCGACGTCATGTTTCGCGCAGTGGTGGGGTTGCCCGTTCATGTAGCGAGTCACTGCTTCGGCCCAAGGGTTGGTCTCAGCCGACTTGGCCCGGATCGACCAGTGCATGTCGCGACGACGCACCAGCAGCTCGTCCCGATCGTTTCGACATCGCCTCGACCGCCCTTATCTCAAGCGCGGTGAGCTTGGTGACGGCAAGCGAGCGCAGTGCGTCTGCCCCGGCGCGAGCGGGCCACCGGATCCAACGCTGCGAAAACGTCTCGATCGCGTGCGTCAGATTGTCCGTGCCGACCTGTCGTGTGGTTGCGCTGATGTAGACGCTCGGGCCGGTACCGATCGGCGCGTGCGAGTCGAAGGTCACGATGCCGACCTGGGGGACGTGCCGCGATGTTGCACGAGTGCGCTGCCTCGGCGCGCAGACCCAGAGGCACTCCGCGTACCGTCGTGGGCGAGGTAGACGGGCGAGCTTCATGGCCGTCCGGTGCTGTCGGCGGTCACTCGGACCGTGTACAGATTGGCGTCGATGATGGCTCGTGGGCTTGGACCCGCAGCGTCGGCGGTCGGGATGTCAGCGGGGTCCTGCGGGGATGAGTTGCCGCCCATGTGCCGACCAACCGCTGCCGGCCCTGAAGCCGGCTCGCGGTGTTGCGCCTAGGGCTGCGTCGCATCCTCAAGCTGCGTGATCGCAGCGTGTCCATATGGACCTCGATTGGCCTGTCGCCCCGTACTTCTGACCGTGCACCGTCTGAATCGTCCCGGGTCTGATGGAGGCTCAATCCATGAAGGATGAGAGCTATGGCTGCACCGAAGAAGTTCAGCGACGAGCTGCGTGAGCGAGCGACACGCATGACGCTCGAGTTGCGCAGTGATCCGGCGACGAGGGCCGGTGCGATCCAGCGGGTCGCGGCGCAGTTGGGGATGCACCCGGAGACGCTGCGCAACTGGGTCCGTCAGGCTGAGGTCGACGATGGCCGACGGCCGGGCACGAGCACAGGCGATGCGCAGCGGCTAGCTGATCTTGAGCGGGAGAATCGTGAGCTGCGGCGAGCGAACGAGATCTTGCGGACCGCGAGTGCGTTTTTCGCGGCGGCGGAGCTCGACCGCAAACTGAAGTGATCGTGGCCTACCTCGACGAACACCGGGAACGGATCGTTGAGGGCCGCCGGCTCGGGGTCGAGCCGATCTGCGACACCCTGCGCAGCGCAGGCGTCGAGATCGCCCCGAGCACCTACTACGCAGCCAAGTCGCGGCCGCCTTCGGCGCGGGCAGTGCGTGACGCCGAGCTGGTGCCGGTGATCCGCCAGGCCCACGCCGACAACATCGGTGTCTACGGCGCACGCAAGATCCACGCCGAACTCAACCGGCTCGGCCACGTCGTTGCGCGCTGCACCGTGGAACGGCTGATGCGGGCCGAAGGGCTGCGCGGCATCACCTGCGAGCGGACCCGCAAGACCACCGTCAGTGACGGCGCGGAGACCCCGCGCCCGGCCGACCTGGTCGATCGGCAGTTCGTCGCCGACGCGCCGAACCAACTCTGGGTCGCCGACCTGACCTATGTCCGCACGCACTCGGGGTGGGTCTATGCCGCGTTCGTGCTCGACGTGTTCTCCCGCCTGATCGTCGGCTGGCAGGTGTCCACCAGCCTGCGCACCGACCTCGCCCTCGATGCCCTCGACATGGGCCTGTGGGCACGGCGCCGCGCCGGCCACGACGTCACCGGGCTGGTTCACCATTCCGACCGTGGAGTTCAGTATCGAGCCGTCCGCTACACCGAACGACTCGCCGAGGCCGACGCCGTCGCGTCCGTCGGCAGCAAGGGCGACTCCTATGACAACGCGATGGCCGAGGCGTTCAACTCGCTGTTCAAAGCCGAGCTGATCCGCAACCCGGTCACCCGGCCCAGAGGCGGCTGGAAGTCCGTGAGCGACGTCGAGATCGCCGTCGCCGAGTACATCGACTGGTTCAACCACCGCCGCCTGCACGGCGAGATCGGCCTCGTCCCACCGGCCGAGTTCGAGACCGTTCACTGGGCATCGACCAGCGAGCAGCACTACCGTCAGAACCCCGCCCTCACCGAGGCCGGAACCAACTAATCGAGCCTCCACGAAACCCGGGGCGATTCAGTCACACGCTTACGGGCTCCGGCTGAGCATTAGCGGCGACGCTGTCCTCGGCAATTGGCGGCACAGCGATAGGCCTGGTGAGCAGCATCGCTGCGATGGCGACGGCGGCAGCGATCAGCCCGGCGGCGATCCAGAACGCGAGGTGGTAGCCGCTGAGCAGCGCAGCGTCCTGAGTGTGACCGGATGAGGCGAGGTGATGGGTCCGGGTCGAGGACAAGGTTGCCAGTACTGCGAGGCCGAGGGCGCCGCCGATCTGGGCGGTGGTGTTGACCAGCCCTGACGCGAGTCCGGCCTGGTGTGGTTCGACGCCGTCCATGCCGAGTCCGATGAGCGCCGGGAAGCAGGCGCCCGCGCCGAGACCGAGCAGCGCCATCGTGGGCAGCAGTTGCGTCACGTAGTTGGCGTCGGCCGGCGCTACTGCGAGCAGCGCGAGCGCGACCGCCATCAGCACGAGTCCGAGCAGTGCAGCGGCACGGGCGCCGAACCTGGTGATCAGCCGTTCGGAGTAGCGCACCGACAGTCCGCCCATGCAGATCGTCACGGGCAGGAAGGCCAGGCCGATCTGCAGCGCGTCGTACTGGCGCAGGTTCTGGAGGTAGAGAGTGCCGAGGAAGAACGCGCCGAACATGCCCGCCGCTCCGATGAGCTGGATCAGGTTCGCGCCGACCAGATTGCGGGAGCGGAACATGGCGAGCGGCATAGAAAGACGTTCTGCGTGTTGGTGCGTGACGTAGGAACGTCCTCCTGATGCGCTTCGGGCTTGGTGTCCCACGCATAAGGAGGACGTTCATGGGTAACGGTAGTGGTGTGTCCCGGGGGGATCGCAATAGGAACGCACGATTGGATCGGTTGCGTGCTTTGGTGCCGGTGACGAATGCGATCGTCGGGATCGATCTGGCCGACAAGAAGCAGATGGTCGTGGTGTGTGATCACGACTCGAAGGTGATCGCGCGCAGGACGTTCCAGTGTCGGGCCTGGGATCTGGGTGCTGCGTTGGACTGGGCAGCCCACCGCGCTGGCGCGAATGGGTTCGCTGGCGTGACCGTGTCGTGTGAGCCGACCGGTCACCGATGGCGGATCCTCGGCCAGCTCGCCGCGGAACGGTCGATGCCGTTCGTGTGTGTGCAGCCGGCGCTGACCTCCTATGCCCGCCGCACCGAGGACCTGACCTTCGACAAGACCGACGAGAAGGACGCTGTCCTGATCGCCAGGCTCACCGCACAACTGCGCTGCTACGTCCCCGAGCCGGTCGATGAGACCTGGGGCCGGCTGCGGCATCTGGGTGCGCGGCGTGAGCAGTTGATCGTCGAGGCCACCAGTCAGGTCCAGCAGATCCGTGCCTTGTTGGAGTGTGTGTGGCCGGCAGCGTTGGACACCGCGCAGCAGCCGTTCAAGTCGAGTACCTGGGTGGCGGCGATGACCGTGGTCCTCGAGCGTGACGGGGGCGAACTGGCCCGCACTCGCCGCT
>JALYIL010000095.1 GCA_030775825.1 Actinomycetota bacterium | reverse complement strand
CCCCGCCGCCGGGTGGTCGCGACCGGGGTCGATCTACCGATCCAAGCGCGGACCGTTGTGTTGCTGCGCGTGCAACGCAGCTAGCGATTAGGTGGGAATACCTCCGGCAGCGGCCGCCTTGACCTTGTGATGGCCTCCTCACAAGCTCGCCTTGCCTTGTCGGTGCTCGATTTCGTCGGTATAGAGCACGGTGAGAGTGCGCACGATTCGATCGTGGGCGCCGTGGGGATAGCTCGTGCCGCCGACGCCGCGGGGTACCGCCGCTATTGGGTCTCTGAGCATCACAACATGCGTAGCCTCGCGTGCAGCGCGCCTGAGATTCTGACCGCGCACGTCGCCGCGCACACCACGGAAATCCGAGTGGGCGCGGCGGGCATCATGTTGCCGAATCACGCCGCCTTCAAGGTCGCCGAGACCTTCCGCACTCTGGTCGCCATGAATCCTGGTCGAATCGACCTCGCGCTGGGCCGGGCGCCGGGCACCGACCCGCTCACCGCACATGTACTGCGCAGAGGCTTGACCAGCGATCCCGCCGGAGACTTCCCTGCCCAGGTAGGTGAGCTGCTCGCCTTCCTCGGAGCCGGCTTTCCCGATGGCCACCCGTACGCGAACCTGGTCGCTGCGCCCGTCGTCGACGAGCAACCCGAACTGTTCGTGCTCGGCTCGAGCCACTACGGACCGCGGTTCGCCGCTGTCAACGGAATGAGCGCCGTCTTCGCCCATCACATGAGCCCAGAGCTCGCCTTTGAGCTACTGCGTGAGTACCGCCGGGAGTTCACGCCGCGGGGCGAGCGTACGCAGCCGTACTCGGCGATGTCGGTGCTGGCTTTCGCCAGCGATGACGAGGACGCGGTGCTGGAATTCGAAGCCGCCTGGACATTGACCATTCGCAACATCAGGCGCGGCTTGCGCGAGCCGCTGCGGCCGGAGGAAGTAACTGAGTTCGCCCGTTCGGCCGAGTTTCGCGCCCAGCGCCAGGCTGATGCACGCATGGTGACCGGCGAGGCAAAGGCCGTCGCCGAGCGGCTACTCGAGATGCGGGAGCTCGCAGAGGCCGACGAACTGGTTATCGTGACGCCTAGTCTGGATCGCGGGCGCCGGACGGCAAGCCTTCAGGCACTCGCGCAGGCGTGGCGCGAGGCGTCATGATCCGGCCCGCCCGGGGGCGACACGGCTAGAGACGGAGTGAGCATGGGCAAAGCCCAGGTCTACCTGCAGATCAGCGAGCGCACCTGGGGAGAGCGCCTGTGGCCGGCACACCAGGTCACCGATGATCCGCGCACCGCGGATGATGCCGTGGCCAGCGTGCATTCCTACCTGGACGCACAGGAGCGGGCGAGTCGTCATCGTCATCTGCTGCGAGTCTCTGGCCAGGCCTGGCATCAGATGGTCGAGGCCGGCGTCGCGCCACAGGTCGTACCCAGCGATGTCGCGGTCATCTAGCCACGACCGGCAGTGGCTGACCTCCTCGAGTCTGGGTGAGGCCTGGGTGGCGGTGTCGCGTCGAATCCTCGAATCCGGACGGGAGAGCACCTACGACGGCCTGCCGGTGCGCGAGTTGCTGCTCACCACGCTGGATGTCGAGAGGCCCTGCGTCCAGGACGCCTTCATCGCCGAGCATGCTGAGACCGATCGTCTGGCCTGGATGCATGCCAACTTCACCGACCACGCCCGCGTGCCTGAACTCGGCCACGCCGATAGCTATGCCACGCGCCTGTACGACTACGGGCGCACCGGCAGGAATCAGCTGCGATGGGTCATTGAGCGGCTCCGGTCGGACCCGCGCAGTCGCTCGGCGACCATCACAACCTTCGAACCGCTGAGCGACACGACTTACATACCGTGCATCAGCCTGCTTGACTTCTGGCTGACCGACGGTGGGCTTCAGCTCGCCGTATATGCCCACAGTGTTGATTTCGGGGCGAAGGGGTACGCCAACCTCATCGAGTTGGCCAGCCTGCACGGCGAGGTCGCCAGGCGACTCGATGCTCCCGCCGGCAACTTGACGATGATGGTCAAGTCGGCGCACATCTACGGCAGCGAGATCGACTACATGCGAAGCGTCTTGTCCGCTGCGCCGTGGCGTGCGGCACGGTGACAGACTCAGCTCACCGCAGGCGTGACGGAGGACAACCTGATGCGGCTTCCCGCCGAATGCTGGCTGACCGACATGGACGGAGTCCTTGTCCGCGAGGAGCACGCCCTGCCTGGCTCGGCAGAGTTCTTGGAGCGTTTGATCGAGCGTGAACGCCGGTTCCTCGTCCTCACGAACAACTCGATCTTCACCCCGCGCGATCTGGCGGCGCGCCTGGCGCAGTCTGGATTGACGGTGGCCGAGGAGGCGATTTGGACCTCCGCCCTCGCCACGGCGGCCTTCGTAGGTGATCAACTCCCCAGAGGCTCCGCCTACGTGATCGGCGAGGCGGGACTGACTACGGCGTTGCACGAGGTCGGCTATACGTTGACCGACCGCGATCCCGACTTCGTCGTTCTCGGCGAGACCCGGACCTACTCGTTCGAGGCGATAACGAAGGCGATCCGGCTCATCGGAGGCGGTGCGCGCTTCATCGCGACAAATCCCGATGTCACCGGACCCTCCGCGGAAGGCCCGTTGCCGGCAACAGGGTCGGTTGCTGCTCTGATTACCAAGGCGACAGGTCGTCAACCCTATTTCGTGGGCAAGCCGAACCCGATGATGTTTCGCAGCGCACTCAACCGGATCGAAGCGCACTCCGAGAAGACGATCATGGTCGGCGACCGGATGGACACTGACATCGTGGCCGGCATCGAGGCCGGACTGGATACGATTCTGGTGCTCAGCGGGTCGACCAGGCCGGCCGACATAGAGCGTTATCCGTATCGGCCGGGACGCGTGCTGAACTCGATCGCCGACGCCATCGAGTTGATCTAGGCGGCTGAGCTAGCCGCCGACCTGAGCTCGCTGCAAGCTGAGCTAGCCGCCGAGCCCGTCTAGTGGCGTTCGCGGCCGAGGACGGGCGAGCTCGATCATGCCGGGGCGACGACACCGAGTTCGGCAGGCGAGGCCAGCAGTTCACTTCTCGGCAGGACTCGCACGGTGTAGCCGAAGGCCCCGGTGCGCTCGAGCGGGACCTCGCCTTCATATCGGCTGATCCCGTCCACCGGATCGATCGGTTTCAACGACAGGGTCTGGATGTCGGTGAGCAGATCATCGCCGTCGACGGATCCGAATACCGCCTCGACATCGACATCCTGGGTGCTGAGCCCGTTGAGGGCGACCTCGGCGCGCAGCGTTAGTACGCCGCCCAGCTGCGAGTGCAGGCCGTCGAGCTGCGAGTCGACATGCAAGACCTTCACTCCGGGCCAAGCTTCGAGAACGCCGCGCCGCCATTGCGCAAGGGAGCGGGCGGCTTGGAAATCATCTGCCGCCATCCGCGCCGCGGAGACGGCCGCCGGAGCGTAGAGCTCGCGGACGTATTCACTCACCATCCGGCTGGCCAGAACCTTCGGGCCAAGGGATTTCAACGTGTGCCGGACCATCTGCACCCAACGGGTCGGAATGGCCCGAGCGTCACGGTCGTAGAACCGAGGGGCTACGTGTGCGGAGACGAGGTCGTAAAAGCCGTTGGCCTCCAGGTCGTCTCGATGGTCGGGGTCGAGCACGCCATCAGCCGACGGGATCGCCCAGCCGTTCTCCCCGTCGAACCACTCGTCCCACCAGCCGTCGAGGATGGACAGGTTCAGCGCGCCGTTGAGCGCCGCCTTCATCCCGGAGGTGCCGCACGCTTCCAGCGGACGCAGCGGGTTGTTGAGCCAGACATCGACACCCCAATACAAGTAGCGCGCCATGCCGATGTCGTAATCGGGAAGGAACGCGATGCGATGCCGCACGGACGGGTCGTCGGCAAACTGGACCATCTGCGCGATGAGCTGCTTGCCGCCGTCATCAGCGGGATGGCTCTTACCTGCGATGACGATCTGCAACGGGCGCTGCGGGTCCAACAACATCGCACGCAGTCGGTCGGGATCGCGCAGCATCAGCGTCAAGCGCTTGTAGGACGGAACGCGGCGCGCGAAGCCCATCGTGAGGATGTCCGGGTCGAAGATCGAGGAGGTCCAGCCCAACTCTGCCGCGCTCATGCCCCGCTGCTGTCCCGAGATCCTCACCCGCCGGCGGATCTCGAGCACCAGCCGGGCCCGCAGGTCATGACGCACCCGCCACAGGTCCGCGTCGCTCACGCGGTCGATGGAATCCCAGCCTTGACCGGAGGCCAGGCCATCGAGTCCGACCTCTCGGTCCGCGATCTGCATGATGTCTCGAGCCATCCAGGTCGGCGCGTGCACCCCATTGGTCACCGACGTGATCGGCACCTCGCTGGTGTCGAAGCCCGGCCACAGTTCGGTGAACATCTCGCGACTCACCACTCCGTGAAGCTTCGACACGCCATTGGCCCGTTGCGCGATGCGAAGGCCCATATGCGCCATGTTGAAGATTGCCGGGTCTGCCTCGGCGCCGAGGCCGAGAACACGGTCGATCGGCACGCTCCTCAGGTCGGCCAGATGCGTGGCCACGAGTTCGCGAGGGAACCGGTCGATGCCCGCCGGCACCGGAGTGTGCGTGGTGAAGACCGTTCCCGCGCGCACCGCCTGCAAAGCCTCGTCGAAGGTGAGGCGGTAGCCGTCGACAAGCTCGCGGATGCGCTCCACGCCGAGGAAACCCGCGTGTCCCTCGTTGGTATGGAAAACCTCCGGCGACGGGGTACCGGTCGCGGCGCAATAGGCTCGGATCGCTCGCACGCCGCCGATCCCGAGCAGCAACTCCTGTTCGAGGCGGTGTTCCTTTCCACCGCCATATAGCCGATCGGTGACCTGGCGTGCAGCGGCATCGTTGTCTTCGACATCACTGTCGAGCAACAGCAACGGCACCCGGCCGATCTTGGCGATCCAGACCTGTGCGCTCAGCGTCCGGCCCTCGGGCAGCGCCAGGGCAATGCGCACCGCGACGCCTTCACCATCGTGCAGCAGCCGGATGGGCAGGCCGCGCGGGTCCAGCGCCGGGTAGTGCTCGAGTTGCCAACCGTCGCGCGAGAGCGTCTGCCGGAAATACCCGGACCGGTATAGCAGCCCGACCCCGATGATGGGTACGCCGAGATCACTGGCCGCCTTTAGGTGGTCTCCGGCGAGGATGCCCAGACCTCCTGAGTACTGCGGAAGCACCTCGGTGATACCGAATTCCGGCGAGAAATACGCGATCGAGGACGGCCACATGGCCTGCGGGCCGGCCGAGGGGGCGAGCGCTTCCTGCTGGTTCTGATACCAGCGAGGCTTCGTCATGTATTCAGTGAGGTCATCGCAGACATCATTGAGGGCTCGCACGAATTTTCGGTCCCGGGCGAGCACCGCCAGGCGCCCCGCGCTGACCTCCCCGAGCATGCGGGCGGGATCATGCCCACAGGATTCCCACAGGTCAGGGTCGACCGATTCGAGCAGGTCGATCGAATCCGGGTGCCAGGACCATCGCAAATTGTCGACGATTTCGCCCAGTTTCGTAATTTCTGACGGAAATGCCGCGCGCACCGTCAGGCGCCGTAAAGCCTTCACGGACGGGACGCTAGCACTGTCCGGAAAGGCTTACAGCGAGTGCTTGCTGGGTAGGTTGGAAGCCGTGGTCGGTCGATTTGGTCTCAGTGACGTCTCGCCAGTGGTGGGCTCTACGGTGGCGCCGGAGTTTCCAGCGCGCGCTGTAGTGGGCGAGCGGGTTCCCATCTCAGCCATCGTGTTCCGGGAAGGGCACGACGCAGTCGGTGCAAGTGTCACCGTGCGCGGTCCCGACGGGCGAAAGAACGGCACGAGCACGATGGTGCCGGGCGCGCCGGGCACGGACAGATGGCACGCGACCCTGGTCGCGGATCGCCCCGGTGCGTGGTCGTTCACGATCGAGGCCTGGAGCGATCCGTTCGCGACCTGGCATCACGCGATCACCACGAAGATCGAGGCCGGGCAGGGTGCGGACGATCTCGCCAACGACCTGGCCATCGGTGCGCATCTGTTCGATCGGCTGGCAAAGGCCTTCCCCCGCGCCGAGCGAGCGCGCGCCATGGCCAGCGCCCGAGCTCTACGCGACGCGTCGCTGGATCTCGCGCACCGCGTGGCGCCCGCCCTGCAGGATCAGCTGCAGGACCTGGTGGCGCGCTTCCCGCTGCGCGATCAGGTGGTCTCCTCGCCGCGGTACCCGCTGTGGGTCGACCGCCCGCGCGCGTTGTTCGGATCCTGGTACGAGTTCTTTCCCCGCTCCATCGGTGCCGAGCTCGCCGGCGATCCCCTGGCCCCGGCGCGCCCGGCGCGGCATGGCACCCTCAAGGAGGCCACCGAGCACCTGGACTACGTGGCCTCGCTGGGCTTCGACGTCGTTTACCTACCTCCGGTACATCCGATCGGGGAGGTCAACCGCAAGGGTCCGAACAACTCACTTGTCGCCGCGCCGTGGGACGTCGGCTCGCCGTGGGCCATCGGCTCCCGTGATGGGGGTCACGACGCGATCCATCCCGAACTCGGCACCATGGCCGATTTCACCGCGCTCGTGCGGCGGGCGAACGAACTTGGCATCGAGGTCGCCTTGGACTTTGCCCTGCAGGCGGCGCCGGATCACCCCTGGGCCAGTTCGCACCGCGAGTGGTTCACCACGCTGCCCGATGGCACGATCGCCTACGCGGAGAACCCCCCGAAGAAATACCAGGACATCTACCCGATCAACTTCGACAACGATCCCGCCGGTCTGTACGCCGAATGCCTGCGCATCCTCGAGCACTGGATCGCGGCGGGGGTGACGATCTTCCGCGTGGACAACCCACACACCAAGCCGATCAACTTCTGGCATTGGCTGCTCGCCGAGGTGCGCAAGTCCCATCCCGAAGTGCTGTTTCTGGCCGAGGCTTTCACCCGTCCGGCCATGATGCACGAGCTGGCCAAGGTCGGGTTCCACCAGTCCTACACCTATTTCACATGGCGCACGACGAAGTACGAACTGGAGACCTACGCTCGCGAACTGGTCGATTCCGCCGACCACATGCGCCCCAACTTCTTCGTCAACACGCCGGACATCCTGCACGACTACCTGGTGCACGGTGGACCCGCGGCGTTCTCGATTCGAGCCGTCCTCGCCTCGATGATTTCGCCGACGTGGGGCGTCTATTCCGGCTACGAGTTGTTCGAACACCTCAACGCGAAGCCCGGCAGCGAGGAGTACCTCGACTCAGAGAAATACCAGCTCCGGCCGCGCGACTTCGCCGCAGCCATTGCCGACGGCCGTTCCCTCGCGCCGTTCATCGCCAGGTTGAACCGGATCCGTCGCGAGCATCCCGCGTTGCAGCAGTTGCGCAACCTGCACTTTCACCGCAGCGACAACGACGACATCACCGGGTTCAGCAAGCGAGATGCCGAGACCGGGGACACGGTGATCGTCGTGTGCAACGTGAACCCGCATGTGACACGAGAGGCGACGGTGACGCTCGACCTGGCCGCGCTGGGTATCGACTGGGATGCTGGCTTGACCGTGGAGGACCTCCTGACGGGCGCCCAGTACCAATGGGGCGAGCGAAACTACGTTCGTCTGGATCCGCATGCACAACCGGCGCACATCCTCACCATCGTGCCGAGGCCCTAATGGCTGACGAAATCCCCACCCGGCGGGCGGACCCGGACTGGTTCAAGCGGGCGGTGTTCTACGAGGTGCTCGTGCGGGGGTTCTTGGACTCGAACGGAGACGGAACCGGCGACCTGCGTGGCCTGGCCGACAAGCTCGACTACGTGCAATGGCTGGGCGTCGACTGCCTGTGGCTGCCCCCGTTCTACCCCTCCCCGCTGCGCGACGGTGGCTACGATGTCAGCGACTACACCGGCGTGCTCCCGGCATACGGGACCATCGACGATTTCAAGGCATTCCTCGATGCCGCGCACGCCCGCGGGATTCGCGTGATCATCGACTTCGTCATGAACCACACCTCCGACGCCCATCCCTGGTTCCAGGCCTCCCGGAACGACCCGGAAGGTCCCTACAGCGACTTCTACGTGTGGAGCGACAACGACACGAGGTATTCCGATGCCCGCGTCATCTTCGTGGACACCGAGCCGTCCAACTGGACCTTCGATCCGGTGCGCAAGCAGTACTTCTGGCACCGCTTCTTCAGTCACCAACCCGACCTGAACTTTGACTCTCCCGACGTTCAGCAAGCAATCATCGACGCGCTGCGCTTCTGGCTTGACCTGGGCATCGACGGCTTCCGCCTGGACGCCGTCCCCTACCTGTTCGTCCGGGACGGCACGAACGGCGAGAACCTCCCCGAGACGCACGAATTCCTGCGGCGTGTCCGCAAGGAGGTCGACCGCGACTACCCCGATCGCGTCCTGCTGTGTGAAGCCAATCAATGGCCGGGCGATGTCGTGGAGTACTTCGGCGATCCGGCCAGCGGTGGCGACGAGTGCCACATGGCGTTCCACTTCCCGGTTATGCCGCGCATCTTCATGGCTGTGCGGCGGGAATCTCGCTACCCGATCTCGGAGATCATGGCGCAGACACCCCCTATCCCCGCTAACTGCCAGTGGGGCATCTTCCTGCGCAACCACGACGAGCTCACTCTCGAGATGGTCACCGACGAGGAGCGCGACTACATGTGGGCGGAGTACGCGAGCGACCCGCGAATGAAGGCGAACATCGGCATCCGGCGCCGTCTCGCTCCGCTCCTGGAGAATGACGTCAACCAGATAGAGCTGTTCACCGCGCTGTTGCTGTCCTTGCCGGGATCTCCGGTGCTGTACTACGGCGACGAGATCGGCATGGGTGACAACATCTGGCTCGGTGACCGCGACGGCGTCCGCACGCCGATGCAATGGACACCGGACCGTAACTCTGGGTTCTCGACGTGTGACCCCGGTCGCCTCTACCTGCCCGTGAACATGGACTCGATCTACGGCTTCCAGGTGACCAACGTCGAATCCCAGACCCGAAACACCTCGTCTCTGCTGCATTGGACCAGGCGCATGATCCAGCTTCGCAAAGCCAATCCTGCCTTCGGTCTTGGTACGTTTACCGATCTCGGGGGTAGCAACCCCTCTGTGCTGAGTTTCGTTCGCGAGTTCGGCGACGACATCGTGCTGTGCGTGAACAACCTTTCCCGCTTTGCCCAGCCGGTGGAACTCGACCTGCGCCCGTGGGAAGGTTCCGAGCCGATCGAGTTACTCGGCGGTACTCACTTTCCGCCGATCGGCGAGCTGCCGTACCTGCTCACACTCGCCGGCCATGGCTTCTACTGGTTACGCATTCCACGCAAGCCGCACCCCACCGGGGAACCCGCCGCGGTCGGCGAACTCGATACGATAGATACTGCGGTGCTCACATGATCGATGCGGGGGAATTGGGTCCACTGGTCGAGCGTTGGCTGCCGATCCAACGCTGGTTCGGCGGTAAGGGCCGGTCGGCGTCGGTGGGGATTGTCGCGCTCGCGATGCTGGCCGAAGGGCCACCGCAGGTCGAAGTATGGCTTGCCGAGGTGCGCTATGACGACGGCACGGCGGAGATGTATCAGCTTCCGCTCGTCGCGCACACCGAGCCGGTCGAGACACTCGAACACGTTCTGCTCGGCTCCATCAAGACCGACGATTCGCCGTGGTGGATCTACGACGCCCTGCACGACAAGGACGTAACCTCCACCTGGCTCGACGGCGTGCGACATGCCGGCGCGGATGGTGTCGGCGCGGGTGTTGGCGACGGCCCATTGCACTTCACGCGGTACGTCGATCAGAGCGAAGTGCCCAGCGGCGTCGCGAGCCTGGCCCTGAGCGGAGAACAGTCGAACACCTCGCTGGTCTATGGCGACGTCGCGATCCTCAAGGTGTTCCGGCGGCTTCAGCCTGGGGTCAATCCCGACATCGAGATCCACGCTGCCCTCGGCGCACGCGGTGGTCGCCATATCGCCAGACTGCTGGGATCCATGTCCGCCGAACTCGACGGGCAGCATTACGCACTGGCGATGCTGCAGGAGTTCATGACCACGGCAACGGACGGCTGGGAACTCGCCAAGGCGAGTGTGCGTGACCTGATGGCCGAAGGCGACCTGCACGCCGAAGAGGCCGGCGGCGACTTCGCCGGGGAGGCCCACCGGTTGGGTGTCGCCATCGCGCAGACACACGCGGATCTCGCCGACGCCTTCGGTGTGTCAAGTGCGGCGAGCAGCGAGCTGCGCGCGCGCGCTCTGGCCATGACCGCGAGGCTCGAGCACGCTGTGCTGGTCGTACCCGAACTCGAAGCTCTCAGCGGCGGGTTGCGTGCCACTTACGGGGCCCTCGCCGAGCTCGAACAGGACGTGCCCCTGCAGCGCATCCACGGCGACCTGCACCTCGGACAGGCCCTGCGTACCGTCCATCGTTGGGTGATCATCGATTTCGAAGGCGAGCCGATGGCAGATCTGGCGGCCCGTCGCCATCCGGACTCCGCGATGCGCGATGTGGCGGGCATGCTGCGGTCCTTGGAATACGCAGCCCATCACCGGGTCATCGAAACCGGTCTCGACGCGCAGCTGAGCTATCGCGCCACTGAGTGGGCACACCGCAATCGTGACGCGTTCTGCACCGGATACGCAGAGGAGGCCGGCCACGATCCCCGGAGCCAGGCGACCTTGCTCCGTGCATTCGAGGCCGACAAGGCCGTCTACGAAGCCGTCTACGAAGCCCGCAACCGGCCGAGCTGGTTGCCCATCCCGCTGGCATCCCTGACCCGCCTGGCCGATCAGGAAGATTCGACATGACATCCAAAACTCCCCCGGCACCGCGATACTCGCCACCGCAGGAAGCTCTCGATCGCCTGGTCCACGGTGCCGACCACGACCCGCACGCAATCCTGGGCCTGCATCCCAGCCCCGGCGGTAAATCGATCGTGCGCACCCTGCGTCCGGAGGCGACCGCGGTGCACGTGGTCATCGACGGCGAGCGTGTTCCCATGCGGCGGGTGCATGACGGCGGGGTCTTCGAGGGCGTACTGGACGGTCCCCCGACCGATTACCGGCTCCTCGTCGAATACGGCGACGAGTCCCACCTGGTCGACGACCCTTACCGGTGGCTGCCGACCCTCGGCGAAGTGGACATCCACCTTATCGTCGAAGGCCGTCACGAGAACCTGTGGCAGGTGCTCGGTGCGCACGTTCGCACCTATGACACCCCGGGCGGCCCCGTCACCGGGACCTCCTTCGCCGTGTGGGCACCGAATGCCCGCGGCGTACGGGTCGCCGGCGATTTCGACTACTGGTCCGGGCGCGCATTGCCGATGCGCTCACTCGGTTCGTCGGGGGTGTGGGAGCTGTTCGTCCCCGATGTCGGCGACGGCTGCCGGTACAAGTTTCAGATATTGGGTGCCGACGGGCAGTGGCGGAGCAAGGCGGACCCCATGGCGTTCGCGACGGAGGTGCCGCCGGCGACCGCCTCGGTCGTGCATACCTCCCGCTACACCTGGACTGACGCCGACTGGCTCGCCCGGCGGGCGTCGGTAGCCTGGCATGCCGCTCCGATGTCGATCTACGAGGTACATCTCGGTTCCTGGCGGCCCGGTCTCGGATACCGCGAACTGGCCGACGAACTCGTCAAGCACGTCGTCGATTCCGGATTCACCCACGTGGAGTTCCTTCCGGTCGCGGAGCACCCGTTCGGCGGCTCGTGGGGGTACCAGGTCTCCTCGTACTACGCTCCCTCGGCACGCTTTGGCGACCCGGACGATCTTCGATACCTGATCGACTCACTGCACAACGCCGGGATCGGCGTCCTCGTCGATTGGGTGCCGGCACACTTTCCCAAGGACGCGTGGGCTTTGGCGCGCTTCGATGGGACGCCGCTGTACGAGCACAGCGACCCCACCCGGGGCGAGCACCCCGACTGGGGCACCTACGTATTCGACTTCGGTCGCCGAGAGGTTCGCAACTTCCTCGTCGCGAACGCAGTGTTCTGGCTGGAGGAGTTTCACGTCGACGGCCTGCGCGTGGATGCGGTGGCCTCGATGCTCTACCTCGACTATTCGCGTAACCCTGGCGAGTGGACGCCCAACATCCACGGTGGACGCGAGAATCTCGAAGCCGTCGCGTTCCTTCAGGAGATGAACGCGACGGTCTACAAACGCGTGCCCGGCGTCGTGACCATCGCGGAGGAATCGACGTCGTGGCCGGGAGTCACCCGGGCGACCCATCTCGGCGGTTTGGGATTCGGTTTCAAATGGGACATGGGCTGGATGCACGACACGCTGCGCTACATCAGCCATCAACCGGTGCATCGGCAGTACCACCACAACGAGTTGACGTTTTCGATGATGTACGCGTACACGGAGAACTTCGTCCTTCCGATCTCGCACGACGAGGTGGTGCACGGCAAAGGCTCCCTGCTGAACAAGATTCCCGGCGACCGGTGGCAGCAGATGGCCACGCTGCGGACCCTGTACGCGTACATGTGGGCCCACCCCGGAAAGCAACTGCTGTTCATGGGTCAGGAGTTCGCCCAGGGCGCCGAGTGGGCCGAGATCCGCGGTCTGGACTGGTGGCTGCTCGACGCTCCTGATCACCGCGGGGTGGCTCGGCTCATCAGCGATCTCAACCGGATCTACGTCGAGACCCCTGCACTGTGGTCGCTCGATAGCGCCCCTGAAGGATTTCACTGGATCGACGCGAACGATGCTCCGGGCAATGTCTACTCGTTCCTGCGGTACGGCTCCGACGGGTCGGTGCTGGCCTGCATCGCCAACTTCTCGGCCGTGCCGCATGAGCGATATCGCGTGGGTCTACCCGCGGCCGGGCGGTGGGACGAGGTGATCAACACCGATGCTGAGCAATATTTCGGTTCCGGGGTGGGCAACCTCGGCGGCATCGAGGCGCACGCGGAGCCATGGCATGCCCAACCCGCGTCAGCGACGCTTCGCATCCCCCCGCTGGGCGCCCTCTGGCTGCGCCGCTGCCCGTAGATCGCCAGGCAATCGCTTAAGTCGCCCAGGGAATGCTGTGCGGCAGGACGGTGTTCCCACTCCAGAACAGTTGAGTCTGCAACTACTTTGGAGGACGCCATGCCAGCCGTCACGGCCGATACCCTGACCCTGCCCCGCATCCCAGCGGCCGCCCTGGGCGACACGGAACGGGCTGTCCGTCAGGTCACCACTGGTCCGCGCAGTTTCGAGGGTGAGGGCTTCCCAGTTGTCCGGGCCTTCGCAGGCGTGTCCACAGCCGAGCTGGACCCGTTCGTGCACATGGACCAAATGGGCGAGGTCGAGTATTCGCCCGGAGAGCCCAAGGGGACGAACTGGCATCCGCACCGCGGCTTCGAGACCGTCACGTACATGATCGACGGCACGTTCCAGCACCAGGACAGCCACGGTGGCGGCGGGATGATCAACAACGGCGCCACCCAGTGGATGACCGCCGGTGCCGGCATCCTGCACATCGAGACACCGCCTGAGGAGCTGGTCATCTCCGGCGGCGTGTTCCACGGCCTGCAGCTGTGGGTCAACCTGCCGGCCAAGGACAAGTTCACCGCGCCCAGGTACCAGGCAATCGAAGGAAACGAGTCGACCCTGGTGGCCTCGGCCGACGGTGGGGCCTTGGTGCGCATCGTCGCGGGCTCGATCGGGCAGTTCTCCGGGCCCGGCTCGACCCACACGCCGATCACGATGGCTCACGCGAGCCTCCAGCCCGGCGCCCAGGTCTCGCTTCCGTGGCGCGCGGACTTCAATGCCTTGGTCTACGTACTGTCCGGCAACGGCACGGTGGGCGCCGAGCGGCGCGAAGTCCACGGCGGCCAGCTGGCGGTCTTTGGCCCGGGCGACCGTCTCACCCTCGCCGCGACCACGAGCCAGGCCTCCAACCGCCCCACGCTCGAGGTGATACTGCTCGGTGGCCGGCCGATCCGCGAACCGGTGGCCCACTACGGACCATTCGTGATGAACACGAAACAAGAGCTCGTCCAGGCGATCGAGGACTACCAGGCCGGTCGTCTCGGGGTGATCCCCGAGAACGCGCTGATGCCGCACACCGTCAATTGAACTCGAGCAAGAGCAACGCGAGGGCAACGATCACTACCTGGCGCCAGCGCAGCATCACATATCGCTGCTGGTCGAAGGCGTGGAACTTGCGTAGGTAGCGATAAAGGCGCTCGACGCTGATGAGCGGATCGAGAAGGTGCACGGCACCGTAGGCAATCTTGGCGGCCACACCGAGGTGGCTGCGGTTGACGAACAGGTCCGGAAAGGGCGCGAACGCCAGCGATACCCGCTCAACCCCGCGATCGGCGCTCCATGCGACGACCTCGGCGATGATGCGCTCGTCGACACCGTTGGGAGCGGTCGCCGACCGGATCGGCAGGTCGAGGGACAGGTCATGCTTGCCCGCCCACAGGTACCGATGAACGGCCACCGCGCGGCCGTGGCCATCGCGGGCCACCGCGAGCACCGCGTCAGGTGTGCGTCCGTCGAACAGCTGGCCCAGAATCATCGAGAAACCGCGGGTGTCCTCCCGCCGAGAGCGCTTCATCAACGCTCGCAACTCGGCAATGCCCTCGGGCGTCAGCTCGCCCTCCCTGAGGAACTCGACGGTCACGCCGGCATTCTGCGAGCGCTTGATCGCCTGACGCAGGTTTCGGAAGCGGCGCCCGTTGAGTTCAAAGTCTGAACGGCGCACCACGACGTCGCGCCCGATCGCCACCCCGCTGAGGCCGTATTGCGCCCACATGGGCTTGGCGCGCTCTCCCGCCCCGAGCACGGCGACGCGCAGGCCGCGCTCACGCGAACTCGAGACAAACGCCTCGATTGCGGTCGGCCATGCCTCGATCGGACCGACCGGGTCGCCACTTGCCACGGCAGTGCCGAGCCGTACGCGGTAGCTAACGGCCGCGTCGCCATCCGGAGAAAAGGCGTGGAGCTTCTCCGGGCGCAGGGCGAACGGCGCGAGCGGGTCGCCCTCGCTCGCGGCTACCAGGTGACGCACGCGGCTGAACTGCGCTTCGTCAACGGGTAATGCGGACCTGCTGGGGCGGCTCACCACGACTAGAAGAGCACCCGCGCCATCTCGCGTCTGGCAGGCGCGACCCGGGGGTCCTCAGGGCCGAGCAGGTCGAAGTATTCGATCAGCCGTTGGCGCACGCTGTCACGATCCTCGCCCGATGTCCGAGTCAGCAAGCCGAGCAGTCTCGAAAACGCCGAATCCACATCGTTGTCGGCAAAGGCGACGTCGGCTGCCGCGAGCTGCGCGGCGAGGTCGTCCGGATCAGCGTCGGCCCGACCCGCCACCGCGGCGTCGTAGGTTTCCAGCCGCTGCAATAGCCGGACCTGGCCCAAAGCCAGGGCGGCTTCGGTGTTGGCCGGCTCAGCAGCGAGAATCCCCTGGTATCGCTCGGCCGCGAGAGCGTAGTCGCCGTCTTGCAAAGCGTCCTCGGCAGCCACGAACCGTGGATCTTCCGGTTGCGTTGGCGGCCCGGCGGCGGCGCCCGGCTCGGTCGTGAAGCCCTGCGCGGCTGAACCCTCCCCGGCTGGAGGGACCCCGGGCAGGCCGGCCTCGCGACCGGCCTGTTCCGCGGCACCCACGAACTCGCGCAGCTGGGCCTCCGGTAGCAGCCCCTGGAATCCCGGCACCAGCTGGCCGCCGATCACTGCGAACACTGTCGGGATGCTCTGGACCTGCAACGCTTGCGAGATGCGCGGGTTCGCATCGACATCGATCTTTGCCAGGATCCAGCTCCCCTGGCTCTCGTTGGCCAGGCGCTCGAGTATCGGCGAGAGCTGCTTGCACGGTTCGCACCACTCGGCCCACAGGTCGAGCAGGACCGGCACCTGGAATGACCGGTCGAGCACATCGGTCTGGAACGTGGCTTCGGTGACGTCGACGACGTACTGACCGGCAGTCGGGACAGGTGCTTGAGCGGCTCGGGCGGCCGCTTCGTTGCGCGCCTGTATCGCTGCGAGGTCGACGGCACCCGCCATCCCGGCGGCGAGGCGGGGAGCGGGCGGGGCGGGGCGGCGGGGTGCACCAGGAGGCATGTGTCTAGTTTCCCAGACGTTGACAATCGAGGCATTGCCGGTGAGGGTTCGCGACATGACGGTGCGGGTTGAGCGCCAAGGCGCGGTATCGACGGTCATCCTCGACCGCCCAGCTGTGCGAAACGCCGTGGACGGGCCCACAGCCCGGGCGCTGGTCGACGCCTTCGCCGAATTCGAGGCAGATGACGCGGCACGGGTTGCCGTGCTGTGGGGCGCGGGCGGGACGTTCTGTGCCGGCGCAGATCTGCACGCGATGTCAAACCCGCTGGAGCCCGATATCGCGCAATGCGCGCCGATGGGCCCGTCTCGGATGCAGCTGTCCAAGCCGGTCATCGCGGCGGTGAGCGGCCACGCCGTCGCCGGAGGAATGGAGCTGGCGCTGTGGTGTGACCTGCGCGTAGTCGAGGCCGACGCGATCTTTGGAATCTACTGCCGGCGGTGGGGAGTACCCCTCATCGACGGCGCAACGGTTCGCCTGCCCCGCATCGTGGGCGCGGGCCGGGCGCTGGACCTGATCCTCACCGGGCGGGCGGTGGCTGCCGACGAAGCACTCGCGATCGGTCTGGCGACTCGGGTC
>JALYIL010000094.1 GCA_030775825.1 Actinomycetota bacterium | reverse complement strand
GTCGGCACAACCACGACCTACGCCACCCCACGCGTCCTGGCTTCTGGCCGGCGGGGCCGACCTACAGACAGTCAAGGAGCGACTCGGCCACGGCAGCATCATCACCACCGAGAAATACCTCCACAGCCTCGCCGAAACCGACGACACCGCCCTCACCGCGTCGGCCACGATCCGGACCAGGCACCGAACCTGATCCGCGCTTGCTCGACCTCCGCCCGGGACTGTCATCCGGGCCCCCAAGCATCGCAACGGCTGGGTCTCGTGTCTTCACTACAGCGATGGATGCGCGGTGGGAGATGTGAGCAAGTTTCTCGTCTCGTCGGCGATTTGCAGGTCTTCTCGGGAAGTAATGACGACCGTTCGCACCTGCGCGCCATCCGAGGTGATGTCTGCGTCCGGCTTGACCGTCTCATTTCGCTGAGCGTCGACCGCGATTCCCAAATAGGGCAGCCGTCCGGCTGCCCGTCGCCGGACCTCGGCCGAACGCTCACCGACACCGCCGGTGAAGGCGAGGACATCGATGCCGGTGGCTGCCGCAGTCATCGCCGCGATGCCGGCGACCAGGCGGTGCGTGTAGACGTCCAGGGCGAGTTGCGCGTCCGGTTGGTCGCCGGCGGCAGCTTCGATTTCTCGCATGTCGGCGGAGCCGGCCAGCGCGAGCAGCCCGGAGCGTTCTTCGAGCGCCGTGGCGATGTCGTGCGGTGTGAGGTGTTCATGTTCTTCGAGCCAGAGCAAGAGGCCGGGATCGACGCTGCCGGACCGGGTCGCCATCACCAGACCCTCAAGTGGCGTGAAGCCCATCGTGGTGTCGACGCTGTGCCCGTCGACGACGGCGGCCAGGGAGGCGCCGGCGCCGAGATGGCAGGTAACCATTCGCAGACCTGCCAGTGGTCGCCCGACGAGCTCAGCCGCCCGGCGGGCGCAGTAGGAGTGGGAGAGCCCGTGAAATCCGTAGCGGCGGACGCCGTACCTTTCCCGCCACTCGCGCGGGATGGCGTAGGTCGCCGCGGCGGCTGGCATGGTGGCGTGGAAGGCGGTGTCGAAGCAGGCAACGGCAGGAACGGAAGGCAAGGTGGCGGTAACTGCGTCGAGCGCGGCCAGTGACTTGGGCTGATGTAGCGGCGCCAGATCGACGAGGTCCTCCAACTGCTGCCGCACCGCATCGTCGACGGCGACCGGGCCGGTGAACTGGTTGCCGCCGTGGACGACTCGGTGACCGACGGCGTCGGGACGCGGCCACGGCGCGATGACCTGTTCGAGCGCTGCCGTGTCGAGTCCGTTAGGCCCGGCGGGCAGGTCAGCGCTCTGCTCGAGGACGTCGTTGTCGTCGAGCAGGCGCAGTTTGAGGCTGGAGGATCCAGCGTTGACCACGAGCACCCGCACGGCTACTCGCCTCGCGGGTCTGCTTGGGCCGTGTCAGCTGGCCACGTCCAGCCCGCGATGGCGGGGTCGTCCTCTCCGTGAAGACGGGTGTAGGCCCGGGCGGACAACCGGGCATCCGACATCCGTTGTCGCAGGGTCGCGGCGCGGCTGCCCAGGGCCGGGACCCGGTCGATGACGTCCATCACGAGGTGAAAGCGGTCGAGGTCGTTGAGCATGACCATGTCGAACGGGGTGGTGGTGGTGCCCTCCTCCTTGTAACCGCGCACGTGCAGGTTGCCGTGGTTGTGGCGCCGGTAGGTGAGGCGGTGGACGACGGAGGGGTAGCCGTGGAACGCGAAGATGACCGGCTTGTCGGGGGTGAACAGGGCGTCGAAGTCGCGGTCGGACAGTCCGTGCGGGTGTTCGGTGTCAGGTTCCAGGCGCATGAGATCCACGACGTTGATCACCCGGACCTTCAGTCGCGGCAAATGGGTTCGGAGCAGGTCAGCCGCGGCGAGCGTCTCCAGGGTTGGGATGTCGCCGGCGCAGGCGAGCACGACGTCGGGGTCCTCGCCGCCATCGGCGGCGTCGGTGCTCGCCCAGGGCCAGATACCCAGCCCCCGGGTGCAGTGCGCGATGGCCTCGTCGATATCGAGGTAGGTGAGGGCTGGTTGCTTGCCGGCGATGATGAGGTTGACGTAGTTGCGGCTGCGTAGGCAGTGGTCGGCCACTGAGAGCAGGGTGTTCGCATCCGGGGGCAGGTAGACCCGCACGATCTCGGACTTCTTGTTGATGACGTGGTCGATGAAGCCGGGATCTTGGTGGGAGAAGCCGTTGTTGTCCTGGCGCCAGACGTGCGAGGACAGCAGGTAGTTCAGGGATGCGATCGGTGCGCGCCAGGGGATGTGGCGAGTGGTCTTAAGCCACTTGGCGTGCTGGTTAAACATGGAGTCGATGATGTGGATGAAAGCTTCGTAGCAGTTGAATAGCCCGTGCCGGCCGGTGAGTAGGTAGCCCTCCAGCCATCCCTGGCACAGGTGTTCGGACAGCACTTCCATGACCCGGCCGTCAGGGGCGAGGTGATCGTCTCCGGGCCGCGTCTCGGCGTCCCACGCGCGGTCGGTCTGCTCGAACACGGGGGTGAGCCGGTTCGAGACAGTCTCGTCCGGTCCCATGAGCCGGAACGACTCGGGATTGCCGGCGATGATGTCGCGTAGGAACGTGCCGAGCACCCTGGTGGCTTCGGCTGAGCCGGTCGCCGGGTGCGATACCGCCACCGCGTAGTCGCGGAAGTCGGGCATAACCAGATCGCGCAGCAGCAAGCCACCGTTCGCGTGCGGGTTGGCGCTCATTCGCCGCGCACCCGTCGGTGCGAGCGCTTGCAGTTCCGGGCGCAACCGGCCCGTCGCGTCGAACAACTCCTCCGGCCGATAGCTGCGCATCCACTGCTCGAGCTGCGCGCGGTGTTCGGCGTTGGCGTGGGTGTCGGCTAGCGGGACTTGGTGGGCCCGCCAGGTTCCCTCGACGGGCAATCCGTCGACGATCTTGGGTCCGGTCCATCCCTTCGGGGTGCGCAGCACGATCATCGGCCAGGTCGGGCGTTCAACGTCCGGGCGGGTGCGGGCGTCGTGCTGGATGTGGGCGATGTCCTCGAGCACGGCGTCGAGGGTTGCGGCGAGTTGCTCGTGCACGGTGATCGGGTCGTCGCCGCTGACGAAGTGGGGTTCGTAGCCGTAGCCGCGCATTAGTTGTGCCAGCTCGGCCTCGGGGATGCGGGCCAGGACGGTGGGGTTGGCGATCTTGTAGCCATTGAGGTGCAGCACTGGCAGCACGGCGCCGTCGCGGGCTGGGTTGAGGAATTTGTTGGAGTGCCAGCTGGCGGCGAGCGGTCCGGTTTCGGCTTCTCCGTCTCCGATGACGCACAGGGCCAGCAGGTCGGGGTTGTCGAACACGGCGCCGTAGGCGTGCGCGAGGGCGTAGCCGAGTTCACCGCCTTCGTGGATGGAACCGGGCGTCTCGGGCGCGACGTGGCTGGGGATGCCGCCGGGGAAGGAAAACTGGCGAAACAGGGCTCGCATGCCGTCCTCGTTCTGCCCGATCGCGGAGTACACCTCGCTGTAAGTGCCGTCGAGATAGGCGTTCGCGACCAAGCCCGGGCCGCCGTGACCGGGCCCGGTCACGTACAGCACGTCGAGATCTCGCGCTTTGATCACGCGGTTCATGTGCGCGTACAGCAGGTTCAACCCCGGGGTGGTCCCCCAGTGCCCGAGCAGGCGCGGCTTGACATGCTCAGCCACCAGGGGCTCACGAAGCAACGGATTGTCGAGCAGGTAAATCTGCCCGACAGACAGGTAGTTCGCGGCCCGCCAGTAGGCGTCCAGCAACGCCATTTCCTGAGGGTCATGGGTTTCCCGCGGCTGGACGATGCTGCCGGTGAGGGCGGCGTCTCGCATCGGCTCGGGTTGCGCTGACCGAAGGGTTGCCTCCACCAGAGTGGTGGAGCCGGCAGCCTGGGTGGTCATGTCGGTGGTCCGTTCGCGCAGGCGGGTCATCGATTCGGCGTCGCCGGCCGGGACGCTGACATGCAGATGAGTGCTGTCGTGGACGTCGGTTTCGTCCGGGACGGCGTCAACGAGCTTGCTGCGGGTGCCGGACGGTAGGTGTCCAGACTCGGCGTGGAGGGCGATGTCGGCGGTCGGGTCCGGGCCGGTCGAGGTGCTGACGGTGGCGCCGGCGATCGTGTGGCCGTCCTCGGTGATTGCGACGTGGTGAACGTTGCCGGATTCGGTCATGTGTTATCTCCTAAGACGGAGGAGCGCCCGCGCGTGTGCCGGTAGAGCGGGTGCGATCGGACGGTTCGCGCGGATCACGTGGGTGGTGCTGAAGCGGGCGGCACGACGACGGAGGGCCCGGACCTTGTTGTAGCGGCGCCGTGGTCGGGGGTGGACGGCGGCGGCGCGGTAGAAGATGCGCTTCCCGACCTCGATGAGGACGAGATAGCCGATGACCATTCCCACCAGCGCTGCGAAAAACGCCATTGGCAGCGCGCTGAAACCGAGGGTGTGGGCCAGTGGGGTCGCGGGCAGGACCGAGCCAACGATCACGACGCCTGCTGCGGCCAGGACGAGCGGCAGGCTGGGGTGGCTACGGAAGAACGGAATGCGGCGCGTGCGGATAGCGAAGATCACCAGGGTCTGGGTGGCCAGAGACTCGACAAACCAACCGGAACGGAACTCCGCTGCCCCGGCGTGAAAGATCCACAGCATCACGCCGAAGGTGACGAAGTCGAACACCGAACTGAGCGGGCCGAAGAAAATCATGAACCGCCGGATGAACACGATATCCCAGTGCGAGGGCTGTCGTAGCTGTTCCTCATCGACATGGTCGGTCGGGATCGCGAGCTGACTCGAGTCGTAGAGCAGGTTGTTGAGCAGGATCTGGCTGGGCAGCATCGGCAGGAACGACAGGAACAGCGACGCCCCGGCGGCGGAGAACATGTTGCCGAAGTTGCTCGACGTGCCCATCAGGACGTACTTGATCGTGTTGGCGAAGATCCGACGGCCTTCGGCGACGCCGTCGGCGAGTACGTCCAGGTCCTTTTCGAGCAGGATGACGTCTGCGGCGTCTTTAGCGACGTCGGTGGCCGAGTCGACGGAGATGCCGACGTCAGCGGCATGCAGGGCGAGAGCGTCGTTGACGCCGTCACCGAGGAACGCGACGCCACCGCCGCTCTTGCGTTGAATGCGCACGATCCGTGCCTTGTCCTCCGGGCTGACGCGGGCGAACACGGCGGTACTAGCGATGGCATGGGCTAGGCCGTCGTCATCGAGGGCGGCGACCTGGGTGCCGGTCATCGATGCCCCGTCGGTCAGGCCGAGGTCGTGGCAGACCTTGATGGCGACGGCAGGGTTGTCT
>JALYIL010000093.1 GCA_030775825.1 Actinomycetota bacterium | reverse complement strand
TGGCCTTGACCCCGTGCGGTGGACACCTCGTAAGCGAGGATGTTCATCATGGGAAGACAACGTAGAGAGTTCAGTCCTGAGTACAAGGACGAGGCCGTCAGGCTGGTGATCAACACCGGACGTGCGGTTGCCACGGTTGCTCGTGAATTGGGTGTCAACGAGGCGACGCTGGGCCGGTGGGTCACCAGTTTCAAGGGGCGGCAGGGCGCTGGTGATGGTGCGTTGAGTGAGACTGAGCGTGCCGAGCTGGCGCGGCTGCGTAAGGAGAATTCGGAGCTGAAGATGGATCGGGCGTTCCTAAAAAAAGCGTCGGTCTTCTTCGCCCAGGAAGCATCGGATACGAGCGAGAAGCGTTCGCATTGATGCACGCGGAGAAGAGCAATTTCACGGTCAGCCGGATGGCCCGTTTGTTGGACGTGTCGCGGTCGGGTTTCTACGCGTGGCTGACCCGCGTGCCATCGCCGCGGGCGGTGCGCGCGCGGCGGATCGAGGCGAAGATCGCGTGGTTTCACGGCGACTCCGATGAGGTGTCGGGCTCGCCGCGGATCTTGGTCGACCTGCGTGAGGACGGGGAGATCATCTCCCGTAAGACGGTCGCTGCGACGATGCGCCGGCTCGGGTTGCGCGGCATCTGCCCGAAGCGGTGGAAGACCACCACGGTCACCGACAAGAGCGACACCTACCCCGCTGACGCGGTGAACCGGGCCTGGGACACCGGGGTGATCAATCGTGTCTGGGTCGGCGACATAACCTATCTGCGGACGTGGGAAGGGTGGCTGTATCTGGCCACCGTCATCGACGCGCATTCGCGTCGGGTGATCGGGTGGGCCATCGATGAGCACATGCGCACCGACCTGGTTCAAGACGCCCTCCAGATGGCGATCACCCTTCGCGGGCAGCTGCCCACGAAGGTCGTGTTCCACGCCGATCGTGGAACCCAATACGCCTCAGCGCAGATCACCACGTTCGCGACCAACAACGCGATCACCCGCTCGATGGGACGCACCGGGGTGTGCTGGGACAACGCGATGGCCGAATCGTTCTTCGCCACCCTCAAGACCGAGTTCTACTACCGCCGCGTCTGGCCCACCAAAACCCGCGCCCGCCTCGAGGTCGGAGCCTGGATTGAGGACCGCTACAACCGCCGACGCCGACACTCATCGATCGGCAACATCAGCCCCGTCACGTTCGAGATGCAACACTGCAACCACAGCGCGGCAGATCAACAAGCCGCATAACCCCGTGTCCACCAACCGGGGGCAGGGCCAAGGATCTCCTCCTCTCGCGCGTTTTGATCGCGATCGCCGCGCACCCGTACCTCGGCGACGAGCTCACCTTCCGTGGCGGGACGGCGCTGCACAAGATCCACCTCGAACGGCCCTATCGCTACAGCGAGGACCTCGATCGTGCGCGAGCCGATCGAGTCCGGTGACGCGCGCGGCCGAAGGCCCGATGAGGCCGAAGCTCGGCGCATCGAGGTCCGCGAGCTGAACTACCGGGTCATATCCGGATCGGTGCTCGCTACTCGGGGGGTGTGACGCGCGGCCGAAGGGCCTGCCTCGGCGGTGCGGGTGCCTCGCTGTGGAAAGATCGCGGAAAGCCAGAGGGAGTAATGCGCGGATTCGGCCAGCTTGAGGCGAAGATCATGGACCGGCTGTGGTCGTGGGAGCGGCCGGCCACCGTTCGCGATGTCGTCGATGACCTTCGCACCGAGCGAGGCATCGCGTATACAACGGTGATGACGGTGATGGACAACCTGTTCCGCAAGGGCTGGCTGCAGCGTGACTTGGACGGAAGGGCCTACCGGTACCGGCCGACGTCGTCTCGCGATCATTACGCCGCCGCCCTCATGCGCGATGCGCTCACCTCAAGCGCTGATCACGTCACGACGCTTATGCGATTCACCGAGCAGCTATCCGCGGATGAGTCAGAAGCGCTGCGCAAGGCAATACGGCGACTTGGTCGTCGGAACTCGGCGGCCGGCGGTACACCATGATTCTCGCGATCTGCTTGCTACTTGTCGCCGGATCGGGGCTGCTCGCAGGTCCTTGGCTCCTGCGGCGCGTCGCCGCGACCCAGACCAGTCCCCTGGCAGGGATCGCGGCTTGGCAGATCGCGAGCTGGTCGGTGTTCTTCGGAGCTGCGCTCGCTGTGGCGATAGTTGCATCGCCGTCGGTCGTGTCGATCGGGCATCTACCGCAAGGTCTCGAATCGTGCGTTGTCGTGTTGCGTCACGTGCCCGCACAGCAGGCCTCAGTTCTGAAGCTTCCGGCCGCGGTGCTGCTGGTCGGCGCGTTGACGCGTCTGGCCACATCAGCGCTGCGAACCGCACTGGATGACCGTCGTCAGCGGGCGCGGCATCGGGCCATGTTGAGCGTCGTAGGTCGGATCGAACCGGTCATGGGGGTAAGCGTCCTCGAGGATGCAACCCCAGTCGTGTACTGCGTGCCGGGACACGGTGGAACGGTGGTGTTCACCTCGTCGGCGTTGGAACTGCTCACGGACGCGCAACGCGTTGCTGTGCTGGCCCATGAGCGGGCTCACCTGCGTGGCCGCCACCATCTCGTGTTGGTATGGGGCAGTCTGCTCGCGCAGGCGTTTCCGCGGGTACGACTGTTTCGCGACGCCAGAGAGAACACCTCGCGTCTCATCGAGATGCGGGCCGACGACGTTGCTGCCAGCGGATGCGGCCGGCACTCGATCGTCGAAGCGCTTTTCGCGCTCGCTGGGAAGGGGACCCCTTCCATGGCGTTGGGCGCGTCCGGAATCGAAACCGTGCAGCGCGTGGAGCGACTCCTCGCGACAGCCGACTCTCGCCAGCAGTCCGCGCTGACTCGGCTCCGTCGCGTCGCCGTGGGGGCAGGCATGTATAGCTTGATTGCAGTTTCGCCCGGTGTGCTGGCCATCGTCAGCCATGCCGCACTATGCCTCGACTGACGTGATCGATCCGGGGTCGCCGGTGTTGCGGTCCTGACGCGGCCTAGCGCGCCGGTGGATCGGCGGGCATCAAGGCTGTAGACGTTCGGTGAAACACAGGTCCCACGCGAAGGTCGCCTCGGTAGAAGAACAACCACAACGCGGGACTGAGCGGTGCTCGTGACCAGAGGTGAGCTTTCCCGCGGCAGTGATGCCACCATCGGTGGCGGAGCGTGGATGCCTCGGCCGATGTCGCCAGCGGGAGCACGAACAACCTGAACCGTCTGCGCTGGACTTGGTCTTGCCCGGACTCTCGAAAGATTGGCTAATCGGCCGACGGGACGGCGACGAGGTGTCCGTTATTGGGCATTTTCACACGCATCGTCGATGAACTGTGGTTGTGGTGCCTGTGTGACTGCTGGCGCCCATGGGTCTGGTGTGGCACGCTGCATTCGATCAACTAAGTCGCTTAGTGGATTCGGAGGCGGCGGCCGATGCGCAGAGAGATGTCGGGAACCCGGCGCGTGCGCCTCACGGCGCTGCTCGCCGCTCTCGTCCTGGGCGCCGCGCTGGCTCGTTTAACGGCCGCGGGGGCGAGTCCCACGCCGCCGCCGAATCCGACCGATACCCAGCTGGGACAGGCCGGCGCTGCCAAGACAGCGCTCGCAGCCCAGGTGGGGGCGCTCAGCGCCCGGGTCATCGTGATTCAGAGTCACATCCGCGAACTCGACGGAGCCGCCCAAGTGGCGGAGCAACAGCTGGCCTTGGCGCTGCAGCGTCAACAACAGGCGACGGCGGCTGCGGCGGCTGCCAAGGTCAAGGTGGCCCAGGCTCGCGCGCAGGTCGACCAGGCTCAGCGTGAGTTCGTGGGCTATGTCCAGGCGGCCTACATGAGCGGCGATGTCAGCGGGACAACCGGGTCGCTGCTAACCGCCAGCGATCCCAATGTTCTGCTGCAGCAAGGAGCCTTGCAGGCTTACCAGGCCAGCCATCAGCTCAACGCCATCGGCAACCTTCAGCGGGCCACAATCGGTCAGTCCAACGCCGACGCCGCTGCGCGCGGCGCCCTTGCAAAGCAGACCCAGGCAACCCAGCAAGCGCAGGTCGCGCAGCAAAATGTCCTCACCGCGCTCGCGGTTGCGACATCTCAGAAGGCTGCGTTGAACAGCCAGCTCGCCGCACAAGAGCAGAGCCTGCAGGCCGCCGAGATCAAGCTCACCGGACTGACGAACCAGCGTGCCGCGTTCCACGCGTGGCAGGTGGAGCAGGCGCGCCTGGCCGCCGAAGCGGCGGCGCGGCTACGCGCGCAACAGCTTGCCCAGCAGCAGGCGGCAGCGGCAAACGCGGCGCGCCAGTCCGCCAAGTCCGGCGGCGGCTCATCCGGTGGCGGCTCGTTCGACGGCGGTGGGGGTTCCTCGGCGCCGATTCCGACCGGCGGCAGCTGGACCGCGTCCAAGGGCCAACAGGCCGTGAATCGGGCGATGCGGTATCTCGGCATGTCGTATTCGTGGGCGGCAGGTAACGCCAGCGGCCCGACCTATGGGATCAGCGAACCGGGTTCGGCCTGGAACGACAGCAACATCCTTGGCTACGACTGCTCCGGCCTGACCCTCTACGCCTGGGCGCCGTGGCTGTCGATGGATCACTTCGCCGCGACCCAGTACACCCAGGCTGGGAACTACCATCCCTCCACCGACAACCTCATGCCCGGCGATCTGCTCTTCTGGAGCGGTGACGGCACCATCGGCGGCATCGGGCATGAGGCCATGTACATCGGCAACGGCAACGTCATCCAGGCACCGCAGAGCGGCGACGTCATCAAGATCACGAACATCTTCAACGTCGAGAGCGGCTACTACGGCGCGACCCGTCCATTGACCTAGACAAGCCTCGCGCACCGGGCTCGCACAGCTGAGCTGTCTCACCGACGAATGCCAACTGGTGTGCGTCCGAATGGCGGGTTGGCAGCTACTAGTAGACCTAGTACTCTTCTGCGGACCGCCCTGTTCGAGTGGCCCTCGCAAGGAGGCCGCGGGGGTGGTCACCGCCGAATTGCATCTCGACTGGATCGCGCGACATGGCGCTCAAGTCGGCAAGCCGGGGACCCAGGTTCCTGGGGTGAATCGGAGCAGCACAGCGCCCTATCCGGGCGCTGGGTCGCGCCGTAGGGCATCTTCCGGCCCCAACCCGTCAGCTAACTCGGTAGGCGGTCGAGGAAGAATGGAGTTCGGCCGACTGTGCCCTTGTTTCATGTGCCCCAGCGTCTGCGCCCGACGCTCGCCTGTTTGATCACCGTCATGGCGGTTGCTGTGCTCCTACCGGTCGGGGCCGATGCGACTCCGGGCGCCCCTCCGGCGCCTACCGTAGCCTCCGTCACGGCGAAGCTCGACGAACTCGCGAGGCAGGCAGAACGGCTGGCCGAGCAGTACAACAAAGCACAGATCGACGTATCCGCAGCCCAGCGGGCCGCCGCCGCTGCGAAATCGGGCGCGGCCGCCACGGCCACGGTTTCTCAGGCCGCTCAAGATCAGCTCGCCGCGACGATCCTTGCCAAGTACGAAGGCGGATCCTTCAGTGCCACCGGGGCCTTGCTCACCAGCACGAGCGGCACGAGCTACCTGGACCAACTCAACACTCTCGATGCTGTCGCGCGTCAGCAGGCGACGGTCCTCGCACGGGTGACCTCTACTCAGGCTGCGGCCGATGCTGCGGGGCGGAAGGCCCGCGCGTTGCTGCACGACGCCGAAGCCAGGCGCAGCGCGCTCGGCGAACAAAGGTCCCAGGTTGCGGACGAGACGAACAAGTACCAGGCACTGCTCGGGACGTTGAGCCTCGCTCAGCAGAGCGCCTATATGACGCGCCAGGTGGCCTCGCCCGCCCAGGTCGCATTACTGACTGCGGTGCACGCCGGAAGTGCCGCGGCCCAACGGGCGGTCGACTTCGCTTTGAGACAGGTGGGCAAGCCCTACGTTTTCGGGGCAGCCGGCCCCGACGCGTTTGACTGTTCGGGTTTGACGATGGCCGCATGGGCGGCCGGCGGGGTGTCCTTACCGCATCTCGCCTCGAGTCAGTACGACTACGGCACCCATGTCTCGGCAAGTCAACTTCAGCCCGGAGACTTGATCTTTCTCTACCAACCGATCGGTCACGTGTCGATCTACATCGGCAACGGCATGCTCGTCTCGGCCCCGCAGCCGGGTGAGAACGTCCAGATCGTTCCGTTTGCGTATTTCGCCGCGGATTTCGTCGGCGCAACTCGCCTGGCTTAAGGTCCTGTGACCGGGGTCTGACGCGAATGCGGTGCACAATGCATGGCGCGCTGGCCTCGGTTGGGACTAGCGCGCAACCATTCGGCCCACGGCGCCCATCAGTTCGCTGACCTGGTCCTCGGGCTGCTCCGGGCCGCCGTGGCCGTCGATGAGGCAATGCCGGGCGTGCTGGTCGAGCAGACCGAGCGCGACTTTGTCGAGGGCGGCGCGGACGGCGTTGATCTGGGTGAGCACGTCGATGCAGTACCGGTCGTCTTCGACCATCTTGGCCACGCCGCGCACCTGGCCTTCAATGCGGGCGAGCCGGGTCTGCAACTGGGGTTTCGTCGCGCTGTACCCGCGTGTGACAGCGGCTCCCGGCGTGGGTTTCGTGTTGCCGGATGCGGTGGCCTTGCGTGTGGATGCGGTCACGTCGCCCCTCGGTTCCTTGACTGGGATACCCTCCTGGGGTATCTATTGCTTGAACAGACTTTACCCCCTCCGGGTATATCGCGCAGGGCTATCACGAGGAGACGCCGAGCATGGCGGAGGAGGTATACAGGGTGACCGGAATGACTTGCGGGCATTGCGTGAGTTCGGTGAGCACCGAGATCGGCAAGGTGGACGGCGTTCACAACGTCGAGGTCGACCTCGAATCCGGCCGGGTCACCGTCGCCGGGGACGGTTTCAGCGACGAGCAGATCCGGGTAGCGGTCGACGGAGCCGGGTACGAGCTAGCCAACGGCTGACGCGTGACCAAATGGGCGCCGAATCGATGACGGCACAGGGGGAGCAGATGAGTACTGACGCAGCCGCACCCACCGGCCAGGCGGTGGAGTCGGCGCTCGAATTGGTTGTGGCCGGCATGACGTGCTCCTCGTGTGCGGCGCGCATCGAGAAGAAGCTCAACCGGATGGATGGGGTGCGGGCCACGGTCAACTACGCCACCGAGAAGGCAGCAGTGCAATACGACCCCGCGCGGGTCGGCCCCGGGGATCTGATCGACACCGTGGCGGCAACGGGCTATTCGGCCACCCTTCTCCCCACCACACGCAGCCTGTCCAGCCCCGATGGGGTCGAGCCGCCTGAGGCGCAAGCCGCCGCGGAGCTCGCCTCGCTGCGGCAGCGCTTGCTGATCTCGGGGGTGCTCGCACTGCCGGTGCTGGTTCTCGCGATGGTTCCGGGTGCACAGTTCACCAACTGGCAGTGGCTCTCGCTCGCCTTGGCCGGCCCGGTCGTGGCCTGGGGCGGGTGGCCGTTCCATCGAGCGGCTTGGCAGAACCTGCGTCACCGCGCGGCGACGATGGACACCCTGAGCTCACGGACTGGTCCGTCGCCGCCGACAGCACCGTCGTGGCGGCCATTGCCGAGGCCGAGGCAGCCGGACGTACCCCGGTTGTCATCGCGTGGGACGGCGCGATCACCGGCGTGCTTGTTGTCGGGGACACCGTCAAGGCGACAAGCGCCGACGCGATCACCGCGTTTCGGAGGCTTGGCTTGCGCCCGGTGCTGTTGACCGGCGACAACCGACGCGCCGCTATCGCGATCGCTGAACTGGTCGGCATCGACGCGGCTGACGTCGTGGCAGAGGTACTCCCTGAAGACAAGGTCTCAGTGGTGTGCGATCTGCAGCGTCAGGGCAGGGTGGTGGCGATGGTCGGCGATGGAGTCAATGACGCCGCCGCGCTTGCTCAAGCCGACCTCGGGTTGGCTATGGGCACCGGTACCGACGTCGCGATTGAGGCCGCCGATCTCACGCTCGTGCGAGGCGACCTGAAGGTCGCCGCGGACGCGATCCGCCTATCTCGCCGGACGCTGCGCACGATCAAGGCGAATCTGTTCTGGGCGTTCGCTTACAACGTGGTCCTGATCCCGGTGGCCGCGTTCGGCCTGCTCAGCCCACTGATCGCCGGCGCGGCGATGGCGTGCTCCTCTGTCTTCGTGGTCACGAACTCGCTGCGGCTGCGTCGCTTCCGGCCGCTCGCAAGCACCCCACCGGTGGCCTCGGGATGAGCACCGCGTGGCACGCGCTGCTGCACGCGCTGCGCCTGGCGGGGTCGATGACCTGGCAGGTGACCTGGTCGCTCATCCTCGGCTTCACGCTGTCGGCGATCATCGAGGCGCTCGTGCGCAAGTCCACGATTGTGCGGCTGCTCCCTGATGACCGCCCCAGGAGCCTGGCCACCGCCGCTGGTCTCGGCGCGGCGTCCTCCTCATGCTCCTACGCCGCAGTGGCACTGGCGCGATCCCTTTACCGCAAGGGTGCCGACTTCACCGCGGCGATGGCGTTCCAGTTCGCCTCCACGAATCTGGTGATCGAGCTCGGGCTGATCCTCGCGCTACTGATCGGGTGGCGCTTCACTCTCGCCGAGTTCGTCGGCGGCCCGCTGATGATCGTGTTCCTCGGCCTGCTGTTCCGCCGCTTCCTCACGACCAGGCTGCGCGAGGCGGCCGCGGCGCAGTCCGCGAAGGGCATCGCCGGGTCGATGGAGGGCCACGCGGCGATGGACATGAGCGTGCAAGGCGACGGCAGCTTCTCGCGGCGCCTCGCCTCCCCGGCAGGCTTTACGTCGGTGAGCCACAACTTCGTGATGGAATGGGCCGCGATTCTGCGCGATCTGGTCCTCGGCCTACTCATCGCCGGCGCTGCCGCTGCCTGGATCCCAAACAGCTTCTGGCAGCATCTGTTCTTCTCCGGCAACCCGTTGCTGGCCAAATTGTGGGGGCCCCTCATCGGCCCGCTCGTCGCGGTTGCCACCTTTGTGTGCTCGATCGGCAACGTCCCGCTCGCGGCCGTGTTGTGGAACGGCGGGATCAGCTTCGGCGGGGTCGTGGCGTTCATCTTCGCCGACCTGATCATCATTCCGATCCTGCTGATCTACCGGAAGTACTACGGCGCCAGGATGGCGTGGTTCCTGTTCGCCACGTTCTACGCGACGATGGCCGCAGCCGGCTACGTCATCGAGTTCGTGTTCAGCCCGCTTGGCCTGGCCCCGTCAGGAGCCCGGCACGCCAACGTCGGGGCTGACGGGATCCGTTGGAACTACACCAGCGTCCTCAACATCATCTTCCTGCTCCTCGCCGCCACCCTGCTTTACCGCTTCTTCACCACCGGCGGTCGGCAGATGCTCGCCATGATGGGCGGCGGACCCGACGACATGAGCTACCATGCCCACGACGACGCCCATGATCATCACGACGGCGATGCGCAGCACGCCAAGGCAACGGGCGCACCGCAGCACCCGGACGGCATCGAGACGCGTCCGGATCATGGGCATCAATAGAATGAGTCATCGCATCCGACGCCCGTCGCCGATGAGCCACGTGCCCCCGCCGCCGCGCCCAGCACGCACGCTCGTACGCATCCTGAGCGCGCTGGCTGTGCTCTTCGGCGTCCTGGGCATGCACGCATTCGGCATGCCGTCGATGTCAGCAGCAATGACCGCCCCGTCGATGCAGACGGCGAACACGACGCCGGTGCCGGCTGAGCAGGTCGCGTCAGAGACATCGTATGTGCTCGCCGGGCCAGCACACTCGACGTGCGCTCAGGAGCATTGCGTCGCGACGATTCGGGCGAGCTCCAGGCAATCCCAACCGGCTCATTCCGCCGCGCTGCCGCAGCCAAGGGCGGTTGTTCCGTCAACAACGGCTCGACCACACCAGATGATGCTTCGCGCGCCACCGCATGCCGAACGTCTGTCGCTCATCTGCCTTTCGCGAACCTGAGGTCCCTCCGCGCATCCGTTGTGCCGAAGCAGATGCGCGCCTTGCGATATTTCGCCTGCGCCCGGATGGGCAGCCGCCTCAGAGCTTCACTGACGAAAGAGAGACCTTCCAATGCGTATTCGTTTTGCACTTATCGGCCTTGCGGCCACCGGCGCTGCCGTGCTTTCAGCGTGCGGTAGTTCGATCTCATCTCACTCGATGTCGATGTCTCCTAGCGCCGCCGCAACCTCGTCATCAATGCCCGGTATGGACACGTCAAGCGGTGCGTCGTCGCCCAACCAGGGCGGCATGGGCACTATGCCGATGGCCTCCGGCACCGGACTGAATGCCACTGTGAACGGCTACACCCTCACCACCGTTCACGCCACGCCGATGAGCGGCATGGACATGCCGGTCACGTTCACCATCACCAAGGCGGGCAAGCCGGTCACACACTTCGATGCCGAACAGACCAAGCTCATGCACTTCTACCTCATCCGGTCCGACCTGTCCGGCTTCCAACATCTGCACCCGACCATGGCATCAGACGGAACCTGGAGCGTCACCCCCACGGCAATAGGTGCGGGTTCCTACCGTTTCTACGTGCAGTTCCTGCCGCACGCCGATGCGAGCGCCGGGGCATTGGTGGTCCTGTCGCGTCGGTTCGATGTGGCCGGTGCCGACGCAACGAAGTCCGCCGCTGTGCCGACACCATCGAGTGTGACAACCGTCGATGGATACAACCTGATCGTAAGCGGGACTCCAGTGGCCGGTAGAGAGGTGCCGCTGACGATCACGGTGACCCGCGGCGGCAAGCCCGTCACCGAACTGCAGCCCTATCTCGACACCTATGCACACGTGACCGCAATCCACGCCGGCGATCTTGCCTTCGCCCACCTACATCCGTCCGGTGTCGCGAACGGCGATTATGGCGGCCCGTTGCTGACCGTCAACGCTGACCTCCCCGAGAAGGGTGCTTACCGCGTGTTTGTGCAATTCCAGACTGACGGCGCGCTGCACACCGCCGCATTGACACTGACGGTGAGCTGAAGCCTGGGCTCGGCGGATGATGCGTGCACTGCCTGATCGCAGGCCTCCCACATGCAGCCCGCGTGGCGCAGGCCAGGGGCCGCTTAGGCCCCGCGGGTCGTCCAGGTGAAGCTCCGCATGTCAGGCTTGACGCTTCGCATCGACGCCAACGACGAAGACGGACTGCAGCAGATCCAGGGCATCGTCTCCCGGGACCTCACCAGGTTCGGCCGACGCGAGCGTCTGACGGTGAGCTGGCGCCGACCCGAACCACCCAGCGTTCAGCCAAGCCCTAGTGCCGCGCGTAGGAGTGGAGCGCGGGACCTAGCGGGACCGATGCCCGCTCCGCCAGATCGACCGAAGCTGCCCACCAGTCCGACGGTACGGATCCGTCCCAGCTGACAGGGATGGGGAACCCACTGCTCGGGTGTTTTGTGCCCTTTTCGTGAATCTCGTGGTCGCGGTGATCGCTGATCTCGACTATCGGCCGCCGCATGGCTAACGACGATGGCTGGGCCATTGAGGCTGCGCTCAGCTCCACATTCAGGCGAGGGAGAGAAACAGCTTCTCCATTTTGGCGGTGTCCAGGGTGTCGAGGCCGCCGCTGTCGAGTAGGCACTGTTTGAGCCCGGTGGAGATGATGGCGACTCCGGCACGGTCGATGGCTCGGCTGACGGCGGCGATCTGGGTGACGACGTCTTCGCAGTCGCGGCGTTCTTCGATCATGCGCAGGATGCCGCCGATCTGGCCTTGTGCGCGGCGTAGGCGTTTGGTGACGTGCTCGAGGTCCTGCTGAGGCAGGGCAACCATCTGATTCCTTTCAGTCCGGACAACTGTGTACCCCGGGGGTACACATTCGGTCGCGCGGTCACGGGCTCGCGGCGAAGGTGATCTGCACAGCGGGCGGCCGCTCGAGCGTGTTGTGCACGGTGCAGTGTGACGCGACCGCCAGCAGCGCAGCGCGACGCGCCTCCGGTAGCCCGAACGGTGGTGCGATCTGTATCGCGATGTCGGTGACGCGGTTTGGTTTGCCACCCATGGCGAAGCGCGCGCTGACCTGCAGCCCGGTGGCGTCCAGGTCGTGGCGGGCGAGGTAGCGGCGGGCGTAGAAGGCGACACAGCTGGCCAGCCCCGCGATGAACAATTCGGTAGGGGTGGGCGCGGTGTCCTCACCTCCGGTGTCGGTGGGCTGGTCGATGGTAATCGTGTGCCCTCGGATGCTCACTTCGAACCGGTCTGCGCCGAGGTGGCTCACCGTCATGGTGTCGGCCATTTCGGTAGCCGTCTCTGAGTCGGTGCCCGTTGTCATGCAGGGTCCCCGGATTCGTCGGCGTCGAGGGAGGCCAGCGCGGCGGTGAGGCGGTCGCGGGCCTCGGTCGCGACCTCGGACAGCGCGGGGTTGCCGGTGGCGGTGACCATGACCGCGGGGTCCATCGCCTCGACGAGGGTGTGCTGATCGTCGACGGTGCGCACGACCACGTTGCAGGGCAGCAGCAGCCCGATCGACGGTTCGTGGCTGAGCGCGGCGTAGGCCAGTGGCGGGTTGCAGGCGCCCAGGATCAGCTGCGGGGCCATGTCGATGTCGAGCTTGACCTTCATGGTGGCCGCGACGTCGATCTCGGTGAGCACACCGAATCCCTGCTCGGCCAGTGCCGCGCGGATGCGGGCGACGGCATCGTCGTAGCTGGTGGTGATGGTGGTCGACAGTGCGTAGCTGGTCATGGCGATTTCCTCTGCGTTCAGTCTTGGCGTGTCAGTGGGAGAAGTGGACGTGCGGCAGGACCTTGTCGAGCCACGCCGGGCGATACCAGGCGCCGTGTCCGGTGAGCCGGAGCACGACCGGGAGCAGGATCATCCGGACGCACAGGGCGTCGAGGAAGACCGCGACGGCGAGGATGATGCCCATCTCCTTCGGCGCGAGCGGCCCGGACAGGGCGAAAGTCAAAAACACCGCAACCATGACGCCGGCTGCTGCGACCACGACCCGGCCGGACGTGCGTAGCGCCATACGCATGGCGTGCTGCGGGTCGCCGGTGAGGTCGTAGTGCTCACGGGCGGCCGACAGCAGGAACAGGGTGTAGTCCATCGCGACACCCGACAGCATGGCTCCGAAGAACAGCGGGGCCCACGCGTCGACGAAGCCTTGTGGTTGGAAGTTCAGCAGCCCGGACAGGTGTCCGTCTTGGAAGATCCACTTGGCGACGCCGAACGCGGCGGCGATGGAGGCGAGGTTGGTGACCACTCCGACGAACGCGACCAGCGGGCTGCCCAGGGCGATGAACAGCAGCAGGAACCCGAGGCCGATGAGCAGCCCGAAGACCAGCGGGGTCCTGGCCGACAGGGCCTTCTCCAGGTCGTGGTTGTCCGCCGCCGCGCCGCCGATCAGGGTGCCCGCGGGAAGATCCGCGCGCAGCCGGTCGATGGTCGCGCCGGTGGCGGGTGCGGAGGCGTCGGTGGTCGGGATGGCCAGCGTCATCGTGATGCCATTTGACGTGCTAGCCGGGATGGCGGCCGCGATTCCGGTGTCGGCAGCGAGGACACGCACGGTCTGGGGTTGTTCGCCGGCTGGGGTGAGGATCGAGAGCGTTCCGGGGGCGCCGGGTCCGAACGCCGAGACGACCTGTTTGTAGCCGGCGTGGGCGGTCTGGGACTGCGGGATGATCGCGATGCTCGGCATGCCGGTGTGCAGTGACATGACCGGCCAGGCGAGAAAGCCGAGGATGCCGAGTACGAGGCCGCCGGCGACCCAGGGTCGGCGGTGCAGAATCGCGCCCCAGTGATGCAGGCCGCGTTCCAACCCGGTCACGCTGTGGTGCAACTCCGCCGCGTCAGAGCCCACGGGTACAGAGTGGCTCGCGACTTCGCGGCGCTGCGCGCGGCGCTCCGCACGTTCCAGGCCACCGGGCAGTCGTAGGCGGCCGGAGTCGACGCGGTCACCGAGACGCCCCAGTACGGCGGGCAGCAGGGTGAGGGTGGCGGCGAGGACGGCGATCACCGACAGCATGATTCCCAGCGACATGCTCCGAAACGCCGGGCTGGGCACCAGCAGCACCGTGGACAGCGAGACGAGCACGGTGATCCCGGAGAACGCGACCGCCTTCCCGGCGGTGCCCATCGTCTCGGCCAGCGCGTCGATCGAAGCTCGGCGCCGATCGTCTATGTCTTTGCGTCTGGCGAGTGCGGCTCTGAAGCGGACCACGATGAACAGGGCGTAGTCGATGCCCAGCGCCAGGGCGAACATCATCGCGAAGTTCATCGCCCAGATGCTGACCGGCGCGACGTGGGTGGAGATCACCAGTGCGCCGGCGGCGGTGAGCAGTCCTACCAGGGTGAGCATCAGCGGCAGACCGGCCGCGACGAGGCTACCGAAGGCCAACGCCAGCACCAGGATCGTCACCGGCCAGGACAGGAACTCCGAGCGCAGCATCGCCGACAGATTGACCTTGTTGAAGTTCGCCCACAGTGCACTTGAGCCGGTGAGGTTGACCGACACGCTCCGCGTCGACAGCGCGGTGATCGGGCCGGTGAGGTCGTCTGCGGCACGGACCATCGCGTTGGAGTCGGCCTTCGCGCCGGCCTGGATGATCACCGTGCGGCCGTCCTGGGAGATGCCCGCGCCGGGCTGAGGCGCAACGACGATGCTGACCCGTGAATCGTCCTGCAACAGTTGTGTTGCCTTCGCGATAGCACTCTGGGCGGCGGGATCGGCAGCGAAGCTAGCGCTGTTGTCGTGGATCACGACCTGCAGAGCGGTCGATCCGAGGCCGTGGAAATCTTTGGCGATCAGGTTGCGGGCCTGCACCGACTGGCTCCCGCTGTCCTGCCAGCCCGCACCCGACAGCGCGGACTCGACCTGTGGCGCGAAGACTCCGAAGACACCCAACAGGAGAAGCCACCCGATCAACACCACCCGCAGATGTGTCCCAGACCAGGCACCGATGCGCGCCAACCAACTGCCACGTGCCTGCTGTGGGGGCGGCACCCGACCTGCACGAATCTCGGTGGTACTCACAGGCCTCCTTCGGTCGGCCGCGTCGAAGTAGACCGACCGTAGCAATACCCGGTGGGGTATAGCAAATACACCCCCGGAAGTATCTGACAGGAGAGTGTCGACAGGCTCAGCGAGGAGACTCGACTCAGACCGGGTGCGCTGGAAGCCTTGCCGAGTAGATGGAGTAGCCGTCGATGTAGCGGGTGATCGCGGTGGCGGTCGCGGTGGCGAGCAGCATGGGGATCATCAGGTCAAAGCCCGTGTGGGTGAATTCGAGGACGAGGGCGAGGGCGGTGAGCGGTGCTTGCATCGCGGCGCCGATCGCCGCGGCCGCGCCGATGAGTGCGTAGGCGCCGACGGGGGAGCCGGGCCAAACGTGAGACCAGGAGATGCCGAGGGCGCCACCGAGGACCGCGCCGGTGCTCAAGACCGGTGTGAGGAGCCCACCAGAGGCGCCGCTGCCGAGACACAGCGCGGTGACCAGCGGTTTCAGCGCGGCGAGGGCGAGGAGCAGCCCGAGGCCACCGTGTCCGAGGAACACTTCGTGGGCCATGTCCGTGCCGTTGCCGAAAAGCTGCGGATAGGCGACACCGACCAGGCCCAGAACGGTGAACGCGCCCAGTGGTGCGAGCAGCGTGGCGCGGCCGGTGATCTTGTGGTGGGAGATCCACCCGACCATCCGCAGGTAGGCCGAGGCGAGCAGTCCGACGATCGGACCGGCGATCAGTGCCCACACGATCAGCCGCGCGTTCGAGTGGTAGTCCGGGATGTCGGCGTAGGTGGCGTGATCGGGCAGGTAGATCCAGGCGGTGACCGTAGCGATCCCGGCGCACGCCAACGCCGGCAGAACCGTCGGCAGGGTGATGGACCCGATCAAGATCTCCGCTGCGAACAGCGCGCCGGCGAACGGAACGTTATAGACCGCGGCAAGGCCGCCACCCGCGCCGCAGGCGACCAGCAGCCGCCGCTGCGCCGGAGCGAGCCGGAACCATCCAGCGAATGCGCTGCCTGACGCGCCGCCGAGCAGCTTGGGCGCGGCCTCCCGCCCGAGAGAGGCGCCCATGCCGACGACGATCTCCGAGATCACCGAGGTACCCAGGCTCCGCCGGAAGGACAGATGCCCGGTGCCGTTCCAGAGGGCGTCGTCGACCTCGGCCTTCTTGTCTTTCAGGAAGCGCCGCAGCAGGTACCAGGCGACGCCGCCGAGCGCGCCCGCGATCATCAACACCACGACCCGCCGGAGTGCGGAGGCATGCTTGACGGCCGCTTCGAAGGTTCCGTGGTGGTAGCCGAACGCGGTGTGTTCGAAGAAGAACAGGATCGCCATCATCGCTTCCCCGAGCAGTCCGGTTGCGACGCCGGTGAGGACGACGGCGATCCAGAATGCCGGGGTGAGGGCGGCGTCGCCGTCGTGGCTGGCGTTGGGTTGCTCCATCGCGCCCCGACCGGATGGAAGCCGCCGTTTGATAAGGGGTTGTGGGATTCGTTGCCGCTCGCCGCGAGGCCGCGGGTCGGCTGTGGCTCCTGCGTTGCCGAAGTGTCGGGACGCCCGGTCGGCCCGCCCCAAGCACCACAGACGCCGCGCCGTCATCGCACACTGCCCCCGGGTGGAACGAGTCCAGATCGTGAGGACTGCTGAACAACGCTGAGCAGTGCTAACCCACCACGAGCCTGGCCGCTCATCTCGGTTCCAGCTCACGCTCGTCGGCGCGGCGTGACTGCGCCGAATCGGGGTGGACGAGGCGGACGATGACGGTCGCCACCATCCAAAGCCCAGCCCCGGCCAGCACGTCGAGTAGGTAGTGGTTCGCCGTGCCGAGCACCACTAGTGTCGTGAGCACCGGGTAGGTGATCGCCAGCCATCGGACCCAGCGGCGACGGGTGAGCGTGAAGACAGTCGCGCCGCACCAGCTTGCCCACGCCAGATGCAGTGACGGCATTGCCGCGAACTGGTTTGCGATCGCGGTGGCTCCGGCCGGGACGCTCGCGTCGCTGCCCCACCACCCCCAATTGCTGAAGGAGACGAGGGTGTCGTGGAACCTGGCCCCTGACAGGAGTCGTGGCGGTGCGGTCGGGAACCGCCAGAACCCGATCAGCGCGGCCGCGGTGATGACCGCGAGCACGGTGCGTGCCGTCGCGTAGTCGGCCCGCCGATGCCGGTAGGTCCACAGCAGCACGGCGGGGGTAACGACGAAGTGGAGTGTGGCGTAGAAGAAGCAGGCGGGGACGGCGAGCACGGGGAGCTGCTGCAGGTGGCTGTTGAGCCAGTGCTCGGGATCGAGATGAAGCAGTTGCTCCCAGTGCAGCAGGTCATGTCCGTCGCGCTGAGCGTGAGCCGAGCCGCCGCCGATCAGCCCGCGGATGATGTCGTAGAGGCTGTAGAAGGCGGCGACGAGCGCGAGTTCACGCCACCACCGGGTCCGTCGGGCCGCGGCATGTCCTCTTTTCAGCCAGCTTCGGCACAGCTGTGTCGGGTTACGGTCTGTCTGCGTCGTCACGCGCTATCGCCGAAACGCGGGCGTCCGATAGTGCTTGCCACGGAACTATTCTAGGTCAACGCTAATATGTTGCGGTGACCACCCGTCGAGCTCCTTCGCAGGTCTCCGAACCACCGACTAATCGTGCGGGCTCGTCGGAACAGGCGTGGACGTTGGCTGAGATCGTGACCCGGCTGCGTCGTGTCCTGCGATCGAGCGTGCGTAGCGAGTTTCCCTGGGAGCGGCTGCCGATGGCGCAGGTCGAGGTTTTGCAACGCCTCGCCGAAGAACCGGGCCTGCGTGTCAGCGAACTCGCGACGCGTCACCGGCTGGCGAACAACACGGTCAGCAACTTGATCCAGCAGATGGTGCTCGCCGGCCTGGTCGAACGGCGTGAGGACCCGCGCGACCGCCGCGCAGTCACCCTCGACATCACCCCGAACGGCGCGGAGCAGCTCCGCGGCTGGCTGGCCGTCAACGACCGCCGGCTCTACTCGGCGCTGCACAATCTTCCTGCCCAGGACCGCCGAGCGATCCTCGCTGCACTGCCGTCACTGTCGCGGCTCGTGGACAGGCTGGAACGCTCGGATGAGCAATCATTACCCGGCGGCCGGCAGGCTGACGGGCAGGTCAGCGCGTGACCGATCAGCCGACCGCACGGGACGACGCGCGGCCGCCCGTAGCGGGTCGAGATCTCGCTGGCGGGCTGGCCGCATCCGCCGCGCTGATGCTGGGCGCGGCCAGCCTGGGGTGGGCCGGCATCCCGATCCTGTTTGCATTCATGGCGCTCGGCGCGATGCTGCTGGTGCGGTGGTCACGAGGAACTCAGCCGTGATCTCGACAATGGATTCGACGGTGCTCACCTACGTACCGTCACCGTCGCGAAGCGTGCTGCACCTTGGCCCGCTCCCGATCCGCGCCTACGCCCTGTGCATCCTCGCGGGGATCGTCCTCGCGCTGGTCATGACCGGGCGCCGCTGGAGCGCCCGCGGCGGCAACCCAGACCACTTGTGGGAGATCTGCGGGTGGGCGATCGTCTTCGGAATCATCGGCGGGCGGCTCTATCACGTCATCTCCGACCCCGAGCTGTACTTCAGGAAAGGCGACCATCCCTTCAACGCCTTCAAGATCTGGGACGGCGGACTCGGGATCTGGGGCGCGGTCGCGCTCGGCGGCGTCGGTGCCTGGATCGGCTGCCGCCGCAAGGGCGTACGACTCGCGGTGTTTGCTGACGCTGTCGTGCCCGGCTTAGTGGCCGCGCAGGCGCTGGGCCGGTGGGGGAACTGGTTCAACAACGAACTGTACGGCGGCCCGACCAGCCTGCCCTGGGGCCTGAAGGTGCATTGTCTGGATATCGTCACCGGCCATGCCACGGTGAACGGGACCGCCGACGGCGGCCAAATCTGCAACGGCAGTTCCACCGTCGCTGGGCTGTTTCAGCCGACGTTCCTCTACGAATCGATCTGGGACATCAGCCTCGCCCTGACCCTGATCTGGATCGACCGCCGCTGGCGCCTCGGCGCCGGTCAACTGTTCGCGATCTACGTCATGGGTTACACCGCCGGCCGAGGCTGGATCGAAGCCCTGCGTCATGACCACGCCAACCACATCCTTGGCCTGCGCCTGAACGACTCGACCTCGATCCTGGTCTTCGCCCTGGGTGCCGCGATCTTCTACGCCCGCCGCAATGCCCACCCTGACGGGCCCTACCGCATCCGAGAGCGGGAAGCGGTCGACGTGTCGTGACGGCACCCTCCGGCATCGAGAGCGCCGATGACTCAGTCACGAAATCTAGCGACAGCGGTCGGGGATATCGGGCAACCGCCGGCCTGTGCGTGCTCGGCTGGGTCAACAGCTCACCATTGTGGTGGGTATTGGCAGCCGGATGGGCACTGCTCACGACACGCCAAGTCCGCCTCACCCGTCGAGCGGCCAGGATGATTCCGCTCGTCTTGCGCGATAGCCGCAACAAGACGTAGTCGATTACGCATGTCGATGTGGCTCGCAAAGCTCTTGCCGGTTGCGTCGGCACTTGAAAGCCGGGTCTCGCGGACCTCCGGCCGTTCCCGCTCACGGTGCCAATGATTCCTCCTTCTGCTTGGTGCGCGTATCGAACCGGGAGCAGCGCTCAGCTCGAGTCGCCGGCGCGGGTGCGGGCGAGTGCGGCGAGGGCGGTGTCGTCGGCGGTGGGGAGGGTGTGGATGTATTTGCCGGTGGTGGCTATGGAGCCGTGTCCGAGTCGTTGGCGGACGATTTCGAAGTCGGCGCCGCCGGCGAGGAGCCAGGACGCGTGGGAGTGGCGTAGGTCGTGGGTTCGGGGTCTTGGGTCGAGTCCGGCGGTGTCGGTGGAGGGGTACCAGATTCGGGTGCGCCACCAGCCTCGGGGCAGGTGCCCGTCGGTGGCCGGCGCGGGCCGGCTGCCGCGGGGCTGGTCGCGACCATCGCCACGGGGGGTTGCGCGGTAGGTCGCGAACGAAGTTCGGCACTGTTCGCAGCGGCAGGTTCCGGCCGTGTAGGCGGACAGGGTGCCGTGCGGGTAGCGGCGCCCGGCTCGAATCGAACGAGGAAAACAACCTGATGGGCGCGGCGTCGAAGGCTGCGGCACTGCGGCTGAACTTCTCGAGGTCGGAAGTCACGCTTCGGGGGCGGTGAGCAGGTGATCGCGCATCGCCTTGAAGAAAGCCGCGTAGACCTTCTCGTCGTTTGTCTCGGGCAGAGTCAGGGCGATGTTGATGTTGACTGTGAGTCCGCTCCCGCCAGGCGTCTGTACCGCGACCACCGCATCCCTCAACGATCCCTTTCGAGTCGAATCCGTTTCCCGCACGCGACCGACGAAGAACGTTCAGGTTCTCCTCGACTACCTCGCCAGCCACGCAGACCCCATCTTCTGGGGCTAATTGCGTTTGTAGCGGCTTGCCCTGTACTCCTCGACCCAGCGCTTCGAGCTGCGCCACGATCCGTCCTCGGCCTTCTGAGCACGAAGGCGCCCACGGTCGATCGCGGCGCGCAGCGCGGTGACCGTGAGGCCCTCCTTCTCGTTCGCCAGACTCGCGAGCGGGACGACGCGAGCGGGGCCGGCGACGGCTGGGACAACGAAGCGGTACAGGTTGTTCGTCACCGCCCACGCAATGAGCTCACCCATCAGCCCGTAGTCGCCCTTGTCGGCTCGCCGCATCGCCTTGAGGTAGGCGGCTCGGTCGCTCTTGAAGACGATCGCGGGCGGGTAGCCGAGGCGCACGAGTGCGAGGTTGAGGAGCAATCGCCCGGTGCGGCCGTTGCCGTCAAGGAACGGGTGGATGCGCTCGAAGTCGTTGTGGATCTTCGCGAGTCGCTCGGGGAACGGTGCGTCGCTGTCTTTGCGCAGCTTGTTGACCGCCGCGACCCAGTCGGTCATGTGGTGGCCTACCTCGGAGAATGGCGGCGGGGTCATTCCCTCGGGGAACGGCTGGATGTCGTGCTGGCGCCAGTTTCCCGGTTCCTCGGCCGTTGTCGCGTGCGGGTGCGGCGCGACGTTCCAGACCGGCTGCATCGCGGCGTGGTGGACGGTGCGCACCTCCTGCAGCGTCAGCAGCTTGCCGTTGGTCCGGTGGCGGGGATCGAGCGCGTGTCCGTAGACAGGGCAGCCCACGGATCCCAGGTCGCGACCCTCGTCGCTGAACCGGCAGGATGGTGTGCGTGCGGTTTCCTCTGCGACCTCAGTACGCCTCGCGGTATGCCGATTTGGCTCGGCTTCTGGTGCGCTATGGCCGCTCCGACCTCGTCGCCGGTGTTGGGCTGGATGATCTGAGCGAGACCGAGCCCGCGGCCGGTGACGCGCCGGAACGGGCGCAGCAGTTGGCGGCTGATCTCGAGCGGATGGGGCCGACCTACATCAAGTTCGGGCAGCTGTTGTCGACCCGGGTTGATCTGCTTCCCCGGGTGTATACGGAGGCGTTGACGCGACTGCAGGATGATGTGCAGCCGTTCGATTTCGCCGACGTGGAGCGGATCGTCACCAGTGAGCTGGGTGTCTCGCTGCGCCACGGCTTCACCAGTTTCGACGAGCGGCCCTTGGCGGCAGCGTCGTTGGCTCAGGTCCACCGCGCGGAGCTTCGCAGCGGCCGCCAGGTCGTGGTCAAGGTACAACGCCCGGGCGTTCGGGAGACGGTCCGCGATGACATGGCTGCGCTGGGCGAGTTGGCTGAGTTCGCCGACGCGCACGCCGATGTGGGACGCCGGTTCGGGCTGAGTGAGTTGCTGGCGCAGTTTCGCCGGTCCCTGACTGGCGAGTTGGATTATCAGCGCGAGGCCGCGAACCTGCTCCGAGTCCAGCGGGCGCTCACCGGCCATCCGCGGCTGCTAGTGCCCAGCCCCATCGCGGACTACAGCACCAGCAGTGTGCTGACGATGGACTACATCGCTGGCCGCAAGATCACCGACATCGGCTCACTCGGGCGGCTCGACCTGGACGGGCAGGCATTGGTGGCGGCCCTGTTCGCGGCCTACCTGCAGATGATCCTCGCCGACGGGTTCTTCCACGCCGACCCGCACCCGGGCAACCTGCTGCTCACGCCGGATCACCGCATCGCCTTGATCGATCTCGGCATGGTCGCCACCCTCACACCCGAGTTGCAGGACCGGCTGGTGAAGCTGCTGCTGGCCATTAGCGACGGCGACGGGCCAGGCGCCGCCAACCTCCTCGCCGCGATCGGGCGCCCGTTGGACGGTTACGACGAGCACGCGTTCCAGGCCGGCGCGGCCGACCTCGTCACCGCCGCGCTCAGCGCCCCGAACGGGGCGCAGGCCGGAACTGTGATGGTCGATCTGAGCCGCCTGTCCGGGGCGTGCGGGCTGCGTCCGCCGGCGGAGATGGCGCTGGTCGGAAAGGCGCTGCTCAACCTCGACCAGACCACCACCCATCTCGACCCGGGGTTCGACCCGTCCCAGGCGATCCGGGCGAACCTGACCCAGATCATGCAATCACGCATGCACTCCTCACCCGGGAGCCTGCTGACCGCCGCGATGGAAGCCAAAGACTTCACCGCCCGCCTCCCCGGCCGGGTCAACTCGGTCCTGGACGCCCTCGCCCAGGGCAGCTTCACCGTCAAGGTTGACGCGCTCGATGAAGTTCAGTTCCTGCACGTGCTGCAGCGGCTGGCGACCCGAGTGACTGTGGGTCTGGTCCTGGCCGCCCTCGTCGTCGGGGCGGCGCTGATGATGCAGGTCCCCACCAAATCCCGCATCATGGGCTATCCCGCCATCGCGATGGTCGCGTTCCTGCTCGCCGCCCTGGCCGGCACCGTGCTACTGGCCTCCATTCTCATCACCGACCGCCGCATCGCCCGCCGGTCCAGAGCCAACCGCACCCCCAACCCATGACCAGCGAGCGTGTCCTCAGGACGCCTCCGAGGAATCACCGTTGCGTTCCGCTCGCGCTCTCGCCCTTGCGGCAGGAAGCCACCACCCAGTCTTCTAGAAGCGAAGAGCGGGACCGCACGCGACACCGCGATGGCCTGGAACGGCGACTCGCGGCATGACCGAACATCTCCTCGAGGATGCACTACCGTCCTGGCGGGACGGCCCAGGGAAGTACTCGATACTGACGTTTCTGCGCGATGTCACCCAGGGCCCAGCCATGATGAGCGTCGAACAGCGGGTCGCGGCGTTCGACTTTGACGGCACGCTGGCGTGTGAGAAGCCGCGGACCGTGCTAGCCGAATTCCTCGCTGATAGAAGCGGCCCGAACAGCCCGGAGACTGTGCGTGCTGCAAGCGGGGGCAGGGGTCATGACGTGCTCCGTGGCCTCGGCGTGGTGTTCGCTGGGCAGACTGTCGCCGAGTACGAGGAGCAGGCGCGGGAGTTCCTCGACCGAGCGGAGCACCCTCGATTTCACTGTTTGTACCCGCGCTTGGTATATCGGCCGATGCTGGAACTCATCCAGTTGCTAGCTGCGCTGGAGTTCAGCGTGTTCGTGTGCACGGACAGCTCCCGGGACTTCCTGCGGGTCATCGCTGAACCGGTCCTCGGGTTGCGGCGCGAGCAGATCATCGGCTCCGAGGTCCAGATCGAGTCCCGCGAGGGTCGACTGGTCCGCACGGCGAACCCGGTCCCGTTCGACGACGGACCCGGTAAGACCGTGCACCTGTGGGATCGGACGGGCACCCAGCCGCTCCTGGCGGCCGGCAATGCCGCTGGGGACATCGCCATGCTCCAGGCCGCCCGCTTCCCGCTGGTCGTGCACCACGACGATTCCGTCCGCGAGTACGCCTACGACGATGACCAGATCCTGACCGCCGCCGACTGCAATCGGTGGACCGTGCTGAGCATGCGGGACGACTTCACCTGCATCTGGGTTCCTGACCAAGCCGGCGGTGTCCAGTGACCGACGTGCACAAAGTGGGATCACCGCGACCAACAACAAGAGCGGCCTGGTGATCGTCGGCTACACCGTCAGCGCTACGGTAACGGCGGCAGGCAACACGGGTTCCGGGCCGCTGCCGAGCCAGACTCACCAGTTGTGAGCGGCAACCACCGCTAGCAAGAGGCCACTTCGGTCCTAGAGCTCACGTCCCGCAGGACGTTGTCGTGGTCAACGCGCACAGCGAGGTGTACGTTCGCCCCACTGCGCCGTCATGCGCGGCGCTTTCGGCAGGGGAGGCCAACATGGCGTTCGTGCAGATCATCGCGATGACGACGTCGAAGTTCGACGAGGTGAAGCAACTTGGCGACGAGTGGGAAGCCGCGGCGGGGGACTCGCGGACCGCGCGGCGCAGGATCCTGTGCCAGGACCGCGACAAGCCGGACCAGTACTTCAACATCGTCTTCTTCGACTCCTACGAGTCGGCGATGGAGAACTCCGACAATGCTGCGACGCAGAAGTTCTCGGAGCGCATGGGTGCACTGCTCGACGGGCCGCCCACCTTCTACAACCTCGACGTGCGTCAGGACCGCGGGTGATGCCCGATTGCGCTACCTGCTGCTCGACCGCGCCGACGTGACCTTTCGTGGGCGTGCTGTTGCGGTCTTCGTGGTTTGCCGGGTGCGGGGAGTTGCCGGGTTCGTTCGCGGCGACGCCTTTCGGGCAGCGGCGACCGCGGGCCTTCTCGCTGAGGGGCTTTGACTTGTCGCGGCAGCGGCTCGAGTCGGCGCTTGCGGAGCTGTCTGGTTGGCGAAGCGGCTGAGCACTAGTGCGGTACCGCCGGCCGCGAGGACCACGGGCCAGTCGAGGATTCCCGTCACACCCAGGGCCACGGCGGTGAGGATGACGGCGGGAGTCGAGCGGCTCCCGCTTTCAGCGCCAGCGACGGCGCCCCGGCCCGCGCCGCGGACCGCACCGGTTCCAGCTCCGACGGCAGCGCCGCCGGCAGCACCGGCGGCTGAGATCGCGGTACTCGCAACCGCTCCCGCGGTATGGACGGTTGCGTTGGTGACAGTTGCCGCAGTGCGGCTCATCGCGCTGCCAAGTCCCATGGCGTGCTCCTCTGGGGTGAGTGTGATCGCAGTCTGCCCAGCTATGTGGTGTTCATCGCGGGTTAACCCTAACGCGGGCAGGGGATAGTGGACCCATGCTGCGTCTGTCAGTGCCGTCGCCGGCTGCGGTTGTCCGGACAGTCTCCTCCGCGGGACTCGAGCTGCTGGGGGCGCACCGCGCGCGGCGAAGCTGGAGCGGGCATGGTCGGGCTTGGATCGAGGTGCGCGGCATTGATGCCCAGGACGGTCATTGGCTGGCAGATGCCGTGGCGACTGAGGTGCGCGCCGTCCCCGGGGTGCGGTGGGCCGAGACCAACCGGGCGCTGGCGCGCCTAGTCGTCGAATGCGAGCCCGAAGGCCCGTCCGTGGAGGGTTTGTGCGCGCTGGTCTGCGAAATCGAAGAGCGATTTTCAGGGTCAGTGGGCAACGAAGACAGCGATAAGGCTCCGAGATCGGCCGACCTCCCTTGTGATTCGGCGGTGGTCGCAGGACGACTTGTCGCTCTAGGAGCGGACGCGGTTGGGCTGGGTCTGGCCACGGCAGGTCGCTTGTTCCGGTGGCCGAGGCTTCCGGGCGCGGCCCTGGCCGCCGTAGTCCTCATCGATTCCCAGCCGCGGATACGACGGGTCGTCGAAGGTCGTCTCGGCGCCGAGGCGGCCGACGTCGTCTTGGCGACGGCGACGGCGGCCGCGCAGGCGTTCGCTCAGGGGCCGGCGTCGTTGACGGTTGACCTCGTGCTGCGGACGGTGCTCCTGGCCGAGGCGCGCGCTGCACAACAGGCCTGGCACCGAGATGAACCGATGCTGGCGCAATCGGCCAGCTGTGCCGAGGCGCCCGTGCGGCGGAGCCGACCGGTTCCGGTGCCCCCCGGGCCGATCGAGCGTTATTCGGATGTGGCTGCCACAGGTGGGCTGGCGGCGGCGGCGGCGATCGCCCTGTCCACGGGCGGTTCGGGCGCTGGTGCTGACGCAGTACTCGTTGCCGCGCCGCGGGCGACCCGCGCCGCGCGGGAGACCTTCGTTGCGACGCTCGCGGCCGGGCTCAGCGCCCGTTGTGGTTCGTTGGTGCTCCGTCCTTCGGCGCTGCGACGGCTGGACCGAATCGACGCTGTGGTTCTGGATCCTCGCGCTCTCGTCGGCTCGCAACTGTCCGTAGCCGAGGTCCGCGGCGTCGAGGGCATTGCACGTACCCGGGTATGGCAGGCCGCCGGAGAGGATGTGAACGACGGGCTGCTGGGGCCGGGCTGGCATCCGTTATCTGCAATGTCCCCGGCTCACGAACTCGAGAACGTGCCGGCCGACGTCCGGGTGCTGATCTCGCCACTGCGCGATCCGCTGTCCGAGGTGCTCGTCGCCGCCGCACGAGCGGCGGAACTGGATGTGACGTCGCTGGACGTGCCCGAACTCGGAACGTTGCGCTCGGCGTTCGACAACCTTGTGGCGTGTGACGGCGATGTAGACGAGGCATTGTGCGAAGCCGTTCGTGACCTGCAGCGCGCTGGACGGTGTGTGGCCGTGTTCGGCGCGTCTGCTCCCCACGCGTTCGCGAACGCGGACCTGGCCATCGCGCTGACCAACCCGCACGACACGGTGGCGTGGACGGCGGACGTGCTGGTTCCGGACCTCACCGTTGCCTGGCGCCTGATGGTCGCCGTGCCCGCGGCTCGCCGCGCCAGCCGTCGAGGAGTGGAACTTGCCGCCGGCGGCGCGGTGCTGGGCGGGCTGTTGATGC
>JALYIL010000092.1 GCA_030775825.1 Actinomycetota bacterium | reverse complement strand
CCCCTCGCCGCGGCAGCCACGGTCACCGCAGTCGTGGTCGGGCTCCTGACCGTCGGCCGGTCCAGTTCCAGTCGCCCGGTAGCGGCGCCGTCGTCGACCGCCAGCCTCTCGACGCGCCCGTCGCCGTCGTCGACCACCAGCATCCCGGCGAACCCGCATGCGACCGACGCCGCGGCCCGGATGTGGGCGGCCTTCCCCGTGCACGCGCAGCCGCGACCCGTGGTACTCCTCGGGCCGCAGACCGACGGGCCTGAAGGCGGCTTCGGCAACACCGACGACAAGCTCGCATTCATGGAAGGACAGGCGAACTGGCCCTCGTCGATCCAGGAGTCCGCGCCGGCGGGACCGCCCACCACGGCGAACTACCCGCTCCTGACTGCCCGGCAGGCCTTTGCCCTGCTGCCGCACGCCACCAACAACCCGCCGACCCTGGTCACCTTGCAGGTCACCGCGGTCAGCCTGACCATGCACGACTTCTACACCGATCACGGCTCCCAGCCCCTGCCCGCGTGGGAGTTCCGCCTCGATCGGGTCACCAACCCGGTGTACGTGCTCGCCGTCGCGGCGGCCGGCCGTTACCCGAAGCAGCTTGCCGACGGCAGCTTCATGCTCCGGCCGGCCATTCTCAGCACCGATGGGCGCACGGTGACCATCCAGTTCACCTCACACCAGGCCGCCGGGCCGTGCCAGGGCGGTTCCGAGCAGGTCCTCGACGTCGCACAGACTCCTACCGCGGTCGTCCTGGCCGTCACGGTCACTCGGACCGTACCGGCGGTCAAGTCGACCTACGCATGTTCGGACGTCGCCCTTATACCCCCTCGAACACCGCACGCCGTCACCCTCGACCAAGCTCTCGGAGCCCGCGTCGTCGTCGACGGAACAGGGCAGCCCTACCAGGTGATTGGATCCGCCCGGTAATGCCGTGCCGCGCCTGAGCTGGCGGCAGGCGTTGGCAGCGCTGTGCGCTTCCTGGACGGAGAACGACGGGGACTGCAAAACCTCAGACACGGCGACCAACGCGACAGGGGCCTCAGCTCGTGGGTCCAATCGTGAAGGAGCATCATGGTCTCCCCGATGTACCGGCGGCCTGGCCTCGTCTTGGCGGCGTCGGTGCTCGTTGTTCTGGTGTTCTTGACGGCTCTGACGGTGCACTTGGCCGGAGGGAGAGGCGACGGCGCAGCACCGCCGCTTGCGGGCCAGGTTTCTGCCGCGACGGCCACCTCATCGTCCTCGCCCGCGTCACCGAGCGCGGGCGAGCCCACCGACCAGGCGTTCTGGAACGGGCTGCCGCTATCGCTCCAGCGGTGTCCGCCCATTACCCACCGCTCCCGGCCGCGACATTGACTCAGCCCGACGTGTTCGCGCAGGCGTTCGTTACTGAGTTGTTCACCCGCGACTACCGCCGCAGCACCCGAGCCGAGCTTCTGAGCTGGGCACAGTACGAATCGGCGCCCCTGATCGCCAAGCAGTACCCCAAGGCCGACTGGTCGAAGTTCCTCATCGATGCGCTGACTGATCTGTCGGGGGAGAACCGGACCGACACACCGATTCCCGCTGATGGGCCGTGGCTGGCGCTGCACACCGGGCGAGCCGGAGGTGTTCGACACAAACTCACGAATGCTGGCGATCCCCCAGAAGTTCGAGATTCTGAAGTTCGTCACGACCCGAACCTGCGGGTGGCTCTCGGTGAATAGGTTAGGTGAAGCTCGTAGTTCCCGAACTCAAGCAGTGACACCGGCGCTGGTCCCGTCGATGGTCCTTCGGCGGCACTGTCGCCTTGCTGTGGTGGATGCCGACTTATCCGGACTGTGCTGCAGCGCGTGCCTGGGTGAATGGCTGCCTGTCGAAGATGATCGTGATGCGCGTGATCTTGCCCTGTTCGACTTGGTGGAATTCTGCGCCGGGGGCGTGCGGCACGGGCACCGTCTCCGTGTCATACATCAGCAGCGCGGTCCGCTCGTCGCCGAACGAGGCGATGAGCTCGGCGCGGGTAACGATCGTAGTGAACGGCTCCATAAAGGCGCGGAATGCCTCGGCACCCTCGAGCTTGCCGCCGGGTGTGTCACAGACGATGTCGTCCGCGATGAAGGTCATCGCGCGCTCGAAATCCTTCGCGGTCCAAGCCTGGTAGTAGGCCAGGCTGACCTGCAAGGCGCCTTGCCTTTCAGCTGCAACATCACTCATGTTTACCGCCTCCTGTCGTCACGACGTTCCTGCGGAGTGTTGCACCGGCCGCCGACAACGCGTCCTCGTGGCTGGTCGCGACACCGTTTAGGGGCGACGCCTGCTATGGCATCGTCGGCGGCGTTGGCGACCGGTCGACGTCACCCGTCCGACTCGGTCGGCCCCCTTTGGACGTCGTCCATGATCGCGGGCTCGACTGCGTTGATCGTGGTTGGCGCGTAGCGCAGTGCGGCATCGATGGTGAGGCCGAACAGGTCGCAGATGCGGCGCACGTCGCCGCCGGTGGCGTGGATTTCCTTGAGGATGCGGTCCTCACGCAGCGCTTGTGGGCTGATCCCGGCGCGGACCCAGGGGAAGTAGCGGCCGCTGCGGGTCAGGCGCGGCGCGGTCTTGCGGTTGATGAACAGGTAGGGGTTGATGCTGCCGGGCCAAGTGCGTGTGGGGTGGTCGAGCCAGGCGGTCAGGCGGACGCGGACGGGGGCGGCGAGCGGGATCTCGCGGGCGGCGACGGTGAGTCGGCCGTCGATGATGTCGGCGAGTGTGAGGTCGCCGACCTGTTTGCTGGTCAGGGCCTGAAGCGCGACCAGCGCGACGGCCAACGCGATTGCGGCGTCGGGCGAGTCGAGCGCGGCAAGGATCACCTCGGTGTCCAACGGCAGCGGCACCGTGGTGTTGGTTCGGGTCAGGCGTGGGCCGCGGGTCGGATTGGCGAAGATCAGCTTGCGGCCTTGGAGGGCCCGAGCAGCGACCGCAGCGCGGACTCGGCGAGGGAGCGCCGTCCGCCGCCGTCGGGAAGAGCGGCGACGAACTGTTCGGTGGTGATCTCGCCAGAGACTGGTGTCCGGCGGCGGCCCACGCTTGCACGATCGGCGCGATCGCCAGGATGTGCAGCCGCGCGGTTTGTGGATCGCGGGAGTGTTGCCGGGGCGGCGTCTTGCTGCCATCGAGCAGCACCTCAAGCCAGGCCTGCAGCTGCGCGGTCATCGGTTCGGGCAGCCGCGCTGGGGGCGGTGCAGTGCCTGCCCTCGATAGTCAGCGGGTGTATCGGCCAGAAGTCCGAGCCGGGTAGCGGTCTGGACCGCGCTGAGGCGGGAACTGGAACCGAGCTTGTTGCAAATGTTGGTCAGATGCCGCTCGACGGTACCGTTGCTGGTGAAAAGTGCGGATGCGATTTGCAGGTTGCTCCTGCCTTGGGCGAGCAGGGTCAGTACTTCGCGTTCTCGGTTGGACAATATGTCATTTTCCTGCTGGCCGGTTCGGCTCAAGCTCATCACGGTTCCGCGCGATACAGCGAGTAGAACTGCGCCGTCGTTTCGGGATGCGGTGTTAATGGCTGCGACCAGCTCGCTGCGTCTGGCGCTCTTGAGGAGGTAGGCGGCGGCCCGGCGCTGAGGGGACCTCTGACGAGGTGGGCGTCGTCGTGCATGGTGAGGATGACGATCCTGGTATTGGGGCTTGCGTCGAGAACTCTGCGAATGGTCGTCGTGGCGCCTGGTCCAGGCATCTCCACATCGAGGATGAGCACGTCGGGCTTGTATTCGCTGACGATGGCGACGGCGCTCTCGCCTGACGCGCCGTCGGCGACGATGCCGAAGTCGGGCACTGAGTGAAGGAGCTCGATTACGCCTTCACGGAACACGTGGTGGTCATCCACGACCGCGATCGAAGTCAGATCATTCCTGATTCACTGACCGGGAGACACCTTCACCGAGACAACCGTTCCGCTGCTCGGGGTGCTGATGATTTCAAGTTGGGCACCGAGGAGTTTCGCGCGCTCACGCATCGAGTCGACGCCCACGTGCCGCTGCGTTTTGGCCAGTGTGTTGACCAGAAAGGAGTCGCCGTCGTCGTGGACCTCCGCTTGCACGTGGTCAGCTTCCACGTCGACGCTGATCCAGATCCTTCGGGGCCGACCATGATCGACTGCGTTGCGAACGGCCTCGCGCACGATGAGGTACAGCTCTTCGGAATAGGCGATCGGAATCCTTCCCAGGTCGCCCCCTACGTCCAGCTCGGCCTGGATGTCGGTGGGAATGGTGGTCAGATAGCGACGGATCGCCTCCTGCAATCCATTGATTCCGACGTTTTCTCGCGACTGCGCTGACAGGTTACGAATTGTCGCCAGAGCGTCGTGTAGGCGGCGGCGCACCTGCTGCATCTTCACCAATGCCCGCTCGGGATCGGAGTCGGCATACAAGTCAAAGAGCTCGAGGTTCTGCAATGCGACAGCGACGGCGGGGGCGGCGACGTCGTGCAGTTCACGGAGAGACGGCGCTTCTCATCGCGAGTTGAGCCGTATGCCTTCTCCAGCAGATAGTCCACATAGGCCCTGGCAGCGACGGCCATCCGTTGTAGGATCGCCGCGTTCAGCAGGCGGCCCGCGGTCAGCTCAGGTGTCGGATCTCCGACCGCGGCCAGGCGAGCTGCCATCGTGGGCAACGCCGCCTCGAAGATGAGCGCCGCGGCCTCTAAGGATTGCGAGGGATCTATGCCACTGGTCGCGCGTATGCGGCCGATCGCTTCACTGAGGTCGAGACCGTCACCTCCACCGGAAGGCAGTCCCCCGCTCACTCCCGCTTCGGCCGCCACCGCATCGATCACGCTATACAGCTGCGCTGTGAACTGCGCTCGCGCCTCGGAGCTGAGCAACAGGGGGCTGGCGACCTGCTCGAGCAGCGCGAGGCAGCGCTCCAAGACCTGCTTACGGTCTTCCCGCCACGATCGATCGATCGACCTTCCGGCGAGAGGACTGGACTTTTCTGTGGGTGTCCGCTCGATCACCTGTCCTCGATCTCCGCGCCGTGCACCAGCTACCTGCAACACCTGCCGTCTGATCAAGCCTATGCGTAGGGTCCTGTGCCTAGGGTGAAGTTCGGAGGGCTCAGGTGCCGACGAAGATCATTATGGTGATATTGGTCGCGTACTGCGTCGTCAGGAAGGCCTTGTACGGGCGTCGTCGTGTCGTGCGCGTGCGTGCGCCTGCCGACTGGACGGCTGTTGTCGCGACTGCCACCGAGCCGAGGCAGATGGTGGCAGCAGGGATAGGGCTCATTGACGTGAGCGCTGTGCTCAGCACCACGCAGCCCGCAGCGAGGACCGCGACAGCCGCGAGCAACCGGGCCGCTGCGCGCGGGCCGAGGATAACGGGCCACGTTCGGCGTCCAGCCACGCGATCACCGTCGAGATCAGAGAAGTCCTTGCTGGCACAACACAAGCCGACCCACAGCGACACCAACAGCGCCAGGGCGAGGCCATCGACGGTCACGTGCCCGCGGGAGATCCAGCCCGCAGCGTAGGTCATCGCCGCCCCAGCGCCGATCACTGCCGCGATCCCGCTGGATTGTTCTTCAGCGACGGACCGCATGAATACGCCCAGCCGAGCCACAGCATCCCAAGGCCTAACCACACTTCCACGAGGCTGACCACTAAGCACATTGCGATTCCGCCAGCGGCCAGCAGCAGGCAGCCGGCGCGCGCAGTAGAGAGGCGCAGACGACCAGTTGCGATGGGTCGGCGAGACTGATTGGCCAGATCAGCAGTCACATCGGTCACCCCGTTGAAGACGTAGATCGCCATCGTCAGCAGCATCCACCCGGTGACGGCTAGCGCAGGTGCATCGCCGGATGCCTGACGAAACCCGAGCTGGCAACAATCCGCATCAGGAACACCAGCTGCACCCCCGGTCGTGCTTCGCGAAACATGGCCAGCGGTGCGCTGAGCAGGAGCGCAATGGTCGTAGGCGAGTGTCGGCTATTGGGGCTGCAACAGTGACCATGGGGCCACTGTTGAAGCAGCGGATGGTCTCAGTCATCGGCCGTTCGTCCGACTCACCTACCACCTTCCGCCCACACCGCTACCTCGTACGGCCCCACAGTTGGCAAATCACACCCAGGGAAGCGGTCTCGTCTCGTACCGTCACGTGAGAACACCGTTAGGCGGGACGGGCGGCCTCTGTTCGCCCAACCCCGAGCGGCGAGGGGACGGGTGGGCTCATGGTTGCTGAGCGTGAACGGCTTCGCATGCGGTTCGTGGCACTCTCCGTCGCTGCGATCAGCGGTGCTATCGCCGCCCTCACCGCGCTTGCAGGGGTCGGTCCAGCGAACGCCGCCAGCCCCTCACCAGTCGGGCTGGGTACCTCAGCCACCTTCGCGGTACTCGCCGGGTCAACGGTTACCAATACCGGGAACTCCGTGATCAGCGGGGACCTCGGGGTGAGTCCCGGCACAGCGGTCACCGGGTTCCCGCCCGGCATCGTGAACAACGGAACGGTTCACACAGCCGACACCGTGGCCGCCCAAGCCCAGTCCGACGCCGCCATAGCGTATGGGGACGCTGCCGGCCGGGCGACGTCGGCAACGATCACCGCCGACCTCGGAGGGCAGACCCTTGCCGGCGGGGTCTATACCGGCACCACCTTAGGACTTACCGGAACGCTGACTTTGGACGCCGCGAACAATCCCGCCGCTGTCTTCATCCTCCGCTCCGCCAAGACACTCATCACCGCATCATCGAGCCAGGTCACCCTGATTCGTGGAGCCGAGGCGTGCAACGTCTTCTGGCAGGTCGGTAGCTCCGCAACTCTGGGCACAAGCTCGCTCATGGTCGGCACCGTGCTGGCCAGCACCTCCATCTCGGCCACCACGGGGGCTTCCGTGAACGGTCGCCTGTTCGCGAGCACCGGCGCAGTAACGCTCGACACAAATGTGATCAGTAAACCCAGTTGCACAACCACACCCCCCAGCACCACCCCACCGGTCACCACACCCCCCAGCACCACCCCACCGG
>JALYIL010000091.1 GCA_030775825.1 Actinomycetota bacterium | reverse complement strand
CGTTACGGCACGGGCGCCGCACCCAGCGGCGGCTTCGGGGCGCCCCCCAATGGCGCACCCCCGAACGGCACCGCCGCAGGCTCGCTGGGCGGATCCGGGACCGGCAGCGCGTTCGGGGCTGCAGGCGGCGGCACGACATCGGTCAGCTCGGCCCTGACCGCTGCGCTCAAGGCGAGCACCACGAAGTGGGCGGCCGCGACCATCGGATCCCAGTCAGCCGGCCCGCTGGAACTCGCGAGCGGCAAGGCTGTCATGTCCATCGGCGGTTTCAACGGTGGCGACGCCGCACCGACGCTGGCACAGTTCGAGCAATACGTCGCGGCGGGTCAGATCCACTACTTCATCGCTGGTGGCGGGGCAGGTGCCGGGGCCGGCGCCGGCGGCGCTCAGACGGACAGCAGCCAGATCACTGCATGGGTGAGCGCGCACTTCACGGCCACGACGATCGGCAACTCCACTGTCTACGACCTGACGAAAGCCACCTCGTGATCGATTGTGACTGGCGGACCCGACACAGTTCAGTTGAGGCCGGCGTAGGAGTGCAGGCCCGCGACGACGATGTTGACGATGAGGAAGTTGAACGTGATCGCGCCGAAGCCGGCGAGGTTGATCCACGCGGCGGTGCGCCCCTTCCATCCCGCGGTGGCGCGGGCGTGGAGATAGCAGGCGTAGACGACCCAGACGATGAACGCCCAGGTCTCCTTCGGGTCCCAGCCCCAGTACCGGCCCCACGCCGCCTCGGCCCAGATCGCGCCGCAGATGACGGCGACGGTGTAGAGCGGGAACGAGAACGCCACGATGCGGTACGCGGCCTTGTCCAGAGTGGTGGCCGCGGGCAGCCGGGCACCGAACGTGGTGATCGCGCCCAGCTTGCGGCCGGGGGTCTCCGACAGCCGGTCGTATCGCTGCCGGACCAGGAACAGCACGGTCAGGACCGCACTGGTCATCAGCGCGCCCTCGGCGATCGAGACGAGCGTGACGTGGATGGCCAGCCAGTAGGACTGCAAGGCTGGAACGAGGGGCTGCGCCTTTGAATAGAGCACCGTACCGGCCAGGAACATCATCAGGATGACGGGCAGCAGGATGAACCCACCGAGGTGGCGGATCTGTGGTGCCTTCCAGAGCAGCGCCACGAACGCCGCCACGCCCACGAGCCCGGCCACGGAGGCGAACTCGTACATGTTGCTCCACGGCACGGCGTCAACGGCCAGGGCGCGTACCGCGATAGACCCGGTGTGCAGCAGCAGCCCGAGCACGGTGATCGCGAAGGAGAATCGGCCAATGCGGTCCGCCATGGGCCGACCGGACCGCCCACCGCCGCCCTGGGCGGGCGGCTGGACCGTGTCAGTCGCGAGCACAGCGTCAGCCGCGAGATCAGCGTCACTCGGGCGGAGCGCCGGAGCGCCCGCACCCACGAGTTCGGGCGCCGGCGCCTCAGCGGGAACGGTGGCCGCGATCCGTCCGCGCTTGCCGAAGGAGTACTCGGCGACAAAGCCGACCATGGCCACGGAGTAGGTCGCGATCGCGGTGGTGAACAGCGTGTCGGACAGGTGCGCCATCGAGCCGTTGATACCCGCCACCGTCACTCCTTTCCTGCACTCGCGCCCGCGCCGACCAGCTGCTCGGCCGAGCGACCCGCGTTGCGAAGCCGCTGCAGAATGCCAGCGAACTCGGTGGTGAAGTTGCCGGAGTCGCTGCGGGCGAGTCCGCCGACCGCAACTACGGTATTCGACCGGTTACCAGCTGCGTCCGACGGGGTGATCCGCAGCCACACCCGGCGGCGGCGGACGCCGAGGGAACCGAGCAAGCCGATCACCATCGCCACCGCCGCGGCGAGCAGGTAGCCCTGGCTTGGGTCGTGGCTGACCTGGATGCTTGCCCAGGGCACCCAGCCGTCGAAGGTCACCGACACCCCGTTCGCGAAGCTCTTCGTCGCGCCGACCGCGAGGTTCACCGCGCCGATCTGCTTCATCTTGCTGGTGTCGAGCGAGTACACCGACTGGGGCAGGCCCCGGTAGTTCAGGTCGCCCACGTAGACGAAAACGCCGAGCACCGGGTTGTTGACCTGCGGCGACACTGAGGTGATCACCCCATTGCCGTTGTCCTGCGGGGTCGGCGCAAAGAAGCCGCTGACCCCGACGTCCTGGTTCTTACCAGGGACCCCGGCCTCCTTGAACGTTCCCTCCGACAGCAGCGTCGTCGCATCAGTGGGGATGAACGCCGACGTGTCGTGCCGAACGGAACCGTCGGGCATGTGCACGGTCAGCTGTGGGGCGAAGCCGTGACCGATGAGGTAGACGCGGTCGCCCTCCAGGCGCAACGGGTGATTCACGGTGATCGTCTTCTGTTGCGGCGCCGAGTTCAGCGTCGCGCGGTACACCACGTGCGCGGCGAACTGGGACGGTTCCCCGCTGGCGGTGTAACTCGCCGTGAACGACGTCATCTCGTCGATACAGAACGGTGCGGGGGTCACCTTTCCCTCAGCGGCGAAGCGCCCTGGCCGCCACGAGTCGTAGGCGGAGACCGTGTTGCAGAAACCTTGGTCGGCGCCCTGGATCACGATCCGCGAGCCTTGATAGCTGTAAAGCCGCCCGATCGCGATCAGGACGAGCGACACGAGCAGCGCCACGTGGAAGATGAGGTTGCCGGTCTCGCGGCTGTAACCCTTCTCCGCGGACAACGTCAACGCGCCGGTGGGCTCGCGGCGCTCGGTGACCCGCCAGCGTCGACCCAACGCCGAGCGGGCGGCGAGCGCATATGACGGCGCGTCATCAGCGGTTTCGAAGGACCCGGACTCCGGAAGCCGCTCGAGGTTGCGCGGTGCCGGCAGCGGCTTGCGAACGACCGCTCGGGCGTGCAGCCGGATGCGGGGCACCAGGCAACCGACGAGAGAGATGAACAGCAGCAGGTAGATCGCGGCGAACCACACCGAGCCGAACACATCGAACATGCCGATGCTGTTCAGGAATCTGCCCAAGCCCCCATGGCTGGCGACATAGGAGTTCGTCTTGTCCGGGTTCAGCGGACGTTGCGGCAGCAGGGAGCCCGGAACGGCGGCGACCGCAAGCAGGAACAGGAGGATCAGCGCGGTGCGCATGCTGGTGAGGCGGCGCCACACCTGGCGCGCCGGGCGGTAGAGCGCTGCCGCCGCCGAGGACAACGCGGTTGATGAAGCACTCACAGATTGGCTCCGACGCCCGAGCCTGGACCCACCGTGCTTCGCAGGGCATCCATCCACTCGTTCCATATCCCGGTGACGAGCAGGACACCGATAGCGACCAGCAGTACCCCGCCGATCTGGCTGACGGCGCGGGCATGGCGCCGGACGAATCCGAGCGCTCCGGATACCCAGCCCACGCCGATGGCCACCAGGACGAACGGCACGCCGAGGCCCAGGCAGTAGAACAGCATGAGGAAGGCTCCGCGCCCCGCGGTCCCCTGCTGATAGGCGAGCCCGTACACCGCACTGAAGGTCGGGGTTAGGCAAGGCGCCCAGGCCAACCCAAAGGCGGCGCCGAGCAGCGGCGCTCCCAGCAGCCCCGCGCGGGGAAGTCGGTGAACTCGCCATTCCCGCTGCAGGAACGGGATGCCGCCCAGGAACACAACTCCCATCAGGATCGTCACGGCACCGAGAATGCGCTCGATGGTCACCGCGTTGTCGCGAATCGCGGCGCCCAGCGAGCCGAACAGCACGCCCTCGGCGACGAAGATCGCGGTGAAGCCGAGTACGAACAGCAGCGCGCCGACGATCATGCGCCGGGGGCGGGAGTTCTCCGAGCCCGCCAGCCCGGCCACATAGGACAGGTAGCCGGGGACCAGGGGCAGTACACAGGGCGACAGGAAGCCGATGAGCCCGACAAGTGCGGCCACGGCCGCGGCGACGAGCAGCGGGCCATCGGTGACGACGTGCGAGAACCCCGCAGCCGCGAGCGCTGTCGGCGCGGTGGGCGCCACCGTCAGGCCTCCGCGAGGAGTTTGTCCAGCACCGGCTGAAGATCCTTGCCCGACAGCCGGCTCAGATACACCGCGGCGATGCGCTGTTGCTTGTCGACCACCACGGTGAAGGGCAGGCTCAGCGCGGGAATCTTTCCGAGAGCTATCGCCGTCTGGCCCTGCTCGTCGAAGACGATCGGGTACGTGATGTCGTTGTCGGTGACGAAGGCCTGCGCCTTGTTGCGGATGTCCTTGGTGTCGATCCCGACGAAGTCGACACCCTTGGTCTTATTGGTGCGATAGACGGAGTCGAACTGCGGCGTCTCGGTGGTGCACGGACCGCACCAGGTCGCCCAGAAGTTGATGACCACGACCTTGCCCGCGTCCTGAGAGAGCCGCATGGTGCTGCCGTCGAGCAGGTTGCCGGTGAAGTTGCCGGCCTTGCGCCGCTCGGCCACCGCGTAGGTCGTACCGACCGAGGTGCCGCTGACGAACCTGAACTGGCCACCGGCGCTCTGATCGACGGCGTTCTTGCCGCTGCATCCCACGAGAACCAGGCAGGCTGCGGCGGCGATCGCGGCGGCGGGTCGGAGTTTCATCGCGTCCTAGTGTGCGTTACGAACCTGAGCGTCCTGAACCTGGGCAGCCCTGAACCTGGGCCGCTCTACGCACCTGCCCCGTGGCCGGGGGGCAGGGTGGCAGCCGGCTCGTGATACTCGATGTGCACGATGTCATCGTCGGCATCGCCGTCGAAGGTGAATGAGGTCACCGAGGCCAGCCCGCATTGGCGCCGCCGAGGATCGTGGAACAGGTGCTGTCCCTCGGCTGCCCGGCGGGCGATGACGATCGGCAACTGGTGGGTCACGCAGACCGCCTCCATCCCTTCACCGGCGGCAATCGCGGCGTCCCGAGCCGTGCGGGCCGCGGCGAGGACGCGGGTCGCAATCTCGACGTACGGCTCCCCCCACGAGGGACGTAACGGGTTGACGAGGTACTTCCAGTTGGCGGGGTCGGAGAGCAAGCCCTTGCCGCCGGCCACCGGGCGACCTTCGAGCGCATTGGCCGCCTCGATCAGACGCTCGTCCGTGGCGATCGGCAGGCCCAGCGCTTGCTGCAACGGCAGCGCCGTCTGCCGGGCCCGTTCCAAGGGCGAGCAGGCCAGGTGACCGATGCGCCGCTTCGTGAGGAAGTCGGCGGCCAGCTTTGCCTGGGCGATGCCCAGGTCGGAGAGCCCGAACCCGGGCAGCCGGCCGTACAGCACGCGCTCGGGGTTGTAGACCTCCCCGTGACGCAGCAGGTGGACGACGGTCACCCGGTGACCTCGACCGCGGCTGCGGCAGCCCGGGCCGCGGCTGGCAGCGCATCGGCGATTCGCTCGAACGCGTCCTGATCCATGGCGGCGTTGACGAACCACGACTCGAAGGCGCTGGGCGGCAGGTACACCCCGGCGCCGAGCATCGCGTGGAAGAACGCCGGGTAGCGGAAGGTCTGTGCGGCCTGCGCCTGCGCGAAGTCCCGCACAGGCTCGCCGGTGAAGAAGATCGAGAAGAGATTGCCCGCGAATTGCAGTTGGTGGGCAACGCCCGCTTCGGAAAGTGCCTCGGAGGCGAGGCGTCCGACAGTCACGGCGTGCTGGTTCAGGGCGGCGTAGACGTTCGAGTCGGCCGCGCGCAACGAGGCCAGCCCGGCGGCAACCGCAACCGGATTGCCCGACAGCGTGCCAGCCTGGTACACCGGACCTGCCGGGGCAAGGTAGGCCATCACGTCCGCACGCCCACCGAAGGCAGCAGCGGGCAGGCCGCCGCTCATCACCTTGCCGAAGGTGAACAGGTCGGCGTCCACCGGCTCCAGGCCGTACCACCCGGCTGTCGATACCCGAAAGCCTGTCATCACCTCATCCATGATCAACAGGGCGCCGTGCGCCGCGGTGACCTCGCGCAGCCCGGCGTTGAACCCGGGCAGCGGTGCGACCACGCCCATGTTGCCTGCCGCTGCCTCGGTGATCACGCAAGCGATGTCGTCGCCGTACTGCCCGAAACAGGCTTCGACGGCGGCCAGATCGTTGTAGGCGAGCACGATCGTCTCGGCCGTCTGCGCGCCGGTCACCCCAGGCGTGTCCGGAAGCCCGAGCGTCACGACGCCGGAGCCCGCCGCGGCGAGCAAGGCATCGACGTGCCCGTGATAGCAACCGGCGAACTTGACCACCCGGCGACGCCCGGTGACGCCACGAGCCAGCCGGATCGCCGACATCGTCGCCTCGGTGCCGGAGTTGACCAGGCGCACCTGCTCGAGCACGCAATGACCTGGCGGGGATGCCGCGTTCACCCGCCCGATGATCTCCTCGGCCAGTTCGATCTCGCCGAGGGTAGGAGTGCCGAACGACAGTCCAGACTCGGCGGCAGCCTGGACCGCGGAAACCACCGCAGGGTGGGCATGGCCGAGGATCATCGGGCCCCACGACGAGACGAGGTCCACATACGACCGGCCGTCGGCGTCCACAAGGTATGCGCCGCGACCGCTGGACATGAAACGTGGGGTGCCGCCGACCGCGCGAAAGGCGCGGACAGGCGAGTTGACACCGCCGGGAATCACCCGCTGCGCTCGGGCGAACAGCTCGGCTGAGACGAGGGAATCAAGCACGCCGTCCAGTCTCGCAGTCGGCATAGGGAAGGATCGACGCGACTCCCGCCGGTTGGCCGGCACCTCGGCAGAAGGGTTCGAAGAATGCGTATCGAAGGCACCGTCGCGCTCGTCACCGGGGGCGCGTCCGGACTCGGGCTCGCCACGGCCCGCCGATTGATCGCGGCTGGAGCGCATGTCGTGCTGCTCGATCTGCCCTCAGCACCGGGCGAGCAGGTGGCAGCCGAGCTCGCCCCCCACGCGTCCTTTGCCCCGGGTGACGTCACCGATGAGCACGACGTCGCCGCCGCGCTCGACCTCGCCGCCGCGCAGGGGCCGATCCGCATCGTCGTCAATTGCGCGGGAATCGGCGCCGCGGGCCGCGTCCTCGGCCGCAACGGAGTCCTCCCGCTCGAGCAGTTCAGCCGGATTGTCACGGTAAATCTCATCGGCACGTTCAACGTGGTGCGCCTGGCGGCGGAACGCATCGCCGCCACCGAGGCCGTCGACGGCGAGCGGGGTGTCATCGTGAACACCGCATCCGTCGCGGCCTTCGAGGGCCAGATCGGTCAGGCGGCCTACTCGGCGTCCAAAGGCGGCGTGGTGGGGATGACACTGCCCATCGCACGTGACCTCGCCGACAAGCAGATCCGCGTCATGACGATCGCCCCGGGCCTGTTCCGGACGCCGATGCTCGCCGGTCTGCCGCAGGAGGCCCAGGACTCGCTCGGGGCACAGGTGCCGCATCCGAGCCGCCTAGGCGATCCCGACGAGTACGGGGCGCTCGCGGAACACATCGTCACGAACCCGATGCTCAACGGCGAGGTGATCCGCCTCGACGGCGCGATCCGGATGGCCTCACGGTAGACGTTCACTCACCGAGCTCTCGTCGCATCACCACGCGTGGCCCGACGGCGTCCAGGCCGACCGCGCGCTCCCAGTCGCGCAGCTCGGCCAGTTCTGGCTTCACCTCGTCGACCACGGCGAACCCCCTGGCGGCGTAGAACGGCGCATTCCACGCCACGTTGGCGAACGTGTTCACCGTAACCGCTCGGTACCCGCGCCCGGTTGCCCAGGAACAGGCTGCCTCGAGCAGGCTGGTACCAATTCCGCGGCGCATCATGCCCGGAAGGACGGCCAGCGCCTGGATGTGGGCGACGCCGTCCACCTCGTCGATGCGAACGTAGCCGACCGGCGGCCGGCCCGCGACGAGGATCGCCTCCGCATCGTGCAGGGCGTCTGCGGGAAATGCGATGTCGGGCAGGTCCACCCCTGACACGCGAAACACCGTTTCGGCCCGGCGCTCAAGCTCGGGCAGTTTGGTCAGTTCGTCGGCCTCGGCAGGGCGCACGTCCGGGACGACGCTCGGGCCGTCGAGCGGCCGGCCGCCGGCGCTGAGCTGCAAGGCCGCGGCCAACCGGTGCGGGCGCCGCGTCGGGATGACGATAGCGGCGCCATGGGCACTATCGGCACTACCAGCGCTATCGGCACTACCAGCGCTATCGGCGCGATCGGCGCTATCGGCGCGATCGGCGCGATCGGCGCGATCGGTAAGGTGCGCGATCAATCCCGGTACGCCTCGGGGCAGCCCCTCGCGCATTCTCTGCCCGAGCACGGGCAGGTTCGGATCCACGAGACGCCCGACGATATGTTCGACGCTTCGGATGGACTCGCGGGCAAGCGAGTGCTCTCCGACCACGACGTCGTTGTCGGTGACCGTGATGGAGCGCAACTTGCGCGCGGCGCGGATCGTGACGAGATCGGCACCTACGACGATCACGGCGGCGAGCAGCCACCCCCAGATGTGGACGAGCGCCCCGCCGAGCGCCACGTCGATGAGCAGGCCGATGAGGAGCAGGCCGAACAGTAGGACGGCCGATGTGTAGCCGCGGGCCGGTTCGAAGTAGCCCGGCGAGTCCCGGGGACGTCGCGTCGCGCCTTGTGACGCGTTCACCGGATCAGGCTAGACGCCTCTACCGCCCAGTACGAAAGGATCATCGACGCACCTGCCCGCTTGATCGAGGCGAGCGTTTCGAGGATCGCCCGCTCGCGGTCGAGCCAACCTCGCTCCGCGGCCGCTTCGAGCATCGCGTACTCCCCGCTGATCTGGTAAGCGGCGACCGGTACCGGCGACACGTCGGCGACGGCCCGTAACACATCGAGGTAAGGCAGGGCAGGTTTGACCATCACGATGTCGGCGCCCTCGGCGACGTCGAGTGCTACCTCGGCCAGGGCGTCGCGCACCGTGCGCGAGGGATCCTGCTGATAAGTGTTGCGGTCGCCGACCAGCGAGGAATTGACCGCCTCACGGAACGGGCCGTAGAACGCGGACGCGTATTTGGGTGCGTAGGCGAGGATTGCGGTGTCGAGGAAGCCTTGATGATCGAGCGCACCACGTACCACGCCGACTTGGCCGTCCATCATCCCGCTGGTGCCGAGCACGTGCGCTCCTGCCTCGGCCAGGGCAAGGCCCATGGCGGCGTAGCGCAGCAGGGTCGCGTCGTTGTCGACCTGCCCGTCATCGGTAAGGACTCCGCAGTGGCCGTGGTCGGTGAACTCGTCCAGGCACAGGTCGGCCATCAGCACGGTCGCGTCGCCGAGTTCCCGGCTCAGTGCACGCACGGCCGCGTTGAGCACGCCGTCAGGATCGTCCGCCCCGGAACCGTGGGCATCCTTGCGCACCGGGATACCGAAGAGCATCAGGCCGCCCACGCCGGCATCGACGGCTTGCACCGCGGCCTTGCGCAGCGACTCCGGGGTATGTTGCACGACGCCCGGCATCGACGAGATCGGCGACGGCTCAGCGAGGCCTTCACGCACAAACATGGGCAGCACGAGATCCGCCGGCCGCACGGCCACCTCGCTCACCAGACGCCGCAAGGCGGGCGTGCGCCGCAGCCGGCGGGGCCGAGACACGGGAAAGCTCGGCAGGGCAGGCAATGTCACCCGTCCATCATCCCCGGGTCCGCAAGCCAACGGTCAACCCCGCAGACCTCGACGGCTCGCGGTTTCGCGTTTCAGGTCTGGGTCAGCCGGGTATCTATCCCCAGAGGTATGCCCGGCACGTGCGGATATCGGCCGCGACAGCCTTCCGTTCTTAGCGTAGGAGGAAAGTCATGGCGATGACCCAGCCCGGCGAGAGCCGGCCTCTGGCAGAGCCCGGCGTGAGCCGGCCGTTGGTACAGCCCGGCGCGAGCCAGCCTGTGGTGGCGCCCGGCGTGAGCCGGCTCTCGGTACGGCGCACTCGAGGTGCGCTCAGCGGGATACTGGTGCTGCTTCTGGGCGCCTGGGGCGCGCTGGTCCCGTTTTTCGGCCCGTCCTTCCATTTCGGGTTCACGCCCGACCGGACTTGGGCGTGGACCTCGGCGCGCGGTTGGCTGGAGGTGCTGCCCGGTGCCGCCGCGGTGGTAGGCGGCCTGATCCTGCTGGTCAGCGCGAACCGCGCCATCGCGATTCTCGGCGGTTGGCTCGCCGCGGCCGCCGGAGCCTGGTACGTGGTCGGGCCCTCGCTGGCCCACCTGTTGCACATCCAGGCGATCGGCTCCCCCATCAGGACCTCTACCGGCATGGTGTCGCTGCAGTGGCTCGCACTGTTCTACGGACTCGGGGCGCTGATCCTCTTCCTGTCGGCCGCCGCGATGGGTCGCCTGACGGTGCGCAGCCTGGCTGACGCCGCGCTCGCTGCCGCGCCGGTCCCGGCTACCGGGGCGGCGCCGACCGATCCCGCCGCTGCGGGATACGCCCCCGCGGCATACCCAGTCGCCGAAGGCCACCACAACGACCGCGTGCACACCAATCGGCACTTCGGTCGTCGGGGTAAGGGCAGCGCGCAGGCAGCACCGACTGGCGGTGTCGTGGGCAGTGAAGCTTCCACGGCGGCCGCGGGCGACTCGGCGACGGTCGCGGGCGACCAGCCCAGCCAGAGGTAGCCATCCACCAGGACCGCGTGGCTCTTACCCGGCGTCAGGGCCGCTCGGTGGTTCAGGGCTGCTCGGTGTTCAGGGCTGCTCGACCACCATCAAGGTATGGCCGGTCGGGTCCCGGAACCAGAACATCGGCGGCACCGGCCCCCCCCCATCCGCGATACCTGCACATCGACGTCCACCCCAAGCGCCTTGAGTTGCGCGTGCGTCGCGTCAATGTCGTCCGTGGTCAGGGTGATGCCCGTCTGTGTCGGCGTCACGGGTCCACCTTCGGCCGGCGGGGCGAGCGCAATCCCGGTCGTTCCCGCCGGCGGGTACACCTCGACCCATCGGTACGTGTCGCCGAACGGGGTGTCAGCGCGCTTCTCGAAGCCCAAGGCCTCGTAGAACTCGATCGCGCGATCCTGGTCAGTCGTGGGGACACAGATCAGGTTGATTTCGCGGATCCCAGTTGCTGCGCTAGACGCCGGCGTGCCGGATGCTGCTGAGCTGGACATCGTGCGCCTCCTGAAGTCGTGATGCCACCACCTGTGACTGGTGGGCGACACCCAGCGCCCACCACGTCGGACCGGTCACTGTGAGGCGCGTCGGGAAGTGGACCGTGCCGCTTTCTTGGCCGCGGCCGCGGCAGCCTTCTCCCGCTCCTCGACCGCGCGTGCGGCCGCAAAATCGGCGAGGGCATCGACGAGGGCACAGACCGTCGCGGTCTCGGGCTCAACGTCCACGCGTAGGCCGAACTCTCGTGCGGTGGCCGCCGTCTGGGGTCCGATGCACGCCACAACCGTCCGCGCGTGTGGCTTCCCGGCGATCCCTACGAGATTGCGCACCGTCGAGGAGGAGGTGAAGCAGACTGCCTGGAACCCACCGGACTTGATCGCATCGCGGATATCGGCCGCAGGGGGCGCCGCTCGCACGGTGCGGTAGGCCGTGACGTCGTCGATCTCCCAGCCGCGCTCGCGTAGACCCGCGGCCAGCGTCTCGGTGGCGATGTCCGCCCGCGGCAGGAGCACGCGGTCGATCGGATCGAGGGTGTCGTCATATGGAGGAAAATCCGCGAGCAGCCCTTCCGAGGACTGCTCGCCATCGGGAACGAGCTCCGGACGGATACCGAAGGCCCGCACGGCATCGGCAGTCGACTCGCCGACACAGGCGATCTTGACCCCCGCGAACGCGCGCGCGTCCAACCCGTACTCCTCGAACTTCTCCCGAACGGCCCGGACCGCGTTCGTCGAGGTGAACACGATCCATTCGTATCGCCCGGTGACCAGACCCTTGATGGCGCGTTCCATCTGGGTCGGCGTCCGGGGCGGCTCAACGGCGATGGTGGGCACCTCGACGGGCACCGACCCGTAGGAGCGCAGCCGGTCGCTCATCACGCCCGCCTGTTCCTTGGTGCGCGGAACGAGCACCTTCCACCCGTAGAGCGGGCGGGACTCCCACCAGGCAAGCTTGTCGCGCAGGCCAGCGGCCTTGCCGATCGTCACGACCAGCGTGCCCGCCATGCCGACGGATGCCAGTTCCAGCTCGCCGAGGATGCCACTGACGGTCTGCTGCCCTGTTCCGGTGCCGTCGCAACTGACGGTGATCACGGAGTCGGGCTTGAGGCCGTTGGCGATGAGCTGCTCGGCGACAACCTGTACGTCGGCGGCGTCCACGGTGACGATGATGGTGCCGGGTGCGTGGGCGAGTGCATCGAAGTCGATTGCGGCGAGGTCACGGACGTCAGCCTCGGTGCGGACCGACCCCACCGCGACGCCGGCATACCCCGCCGTGCCCACGCCGACCGGAACGCCGGGAACGACATCGAAGGGCACCACGGTCTTTGCGATGGCCAGTGCCTCCTTGATCGCCGCGTCGTCGGCGAGCGGGTCGCCCGCCACGACTCGCACGACCACGTGCCCGTTGCGCGCGTCGGCGAGCATGAGCTTGGCCGTATCCGCGGGCGCTGTCTCGGGCAGCCGCAGCTCGCCGTTACTCAGGCCTCTGATCGTGGCGCAGACGTTGGCGTCGGCCACGACGATCTCCGCGCGTTGCAGCGCTTCGACGGCGTGTACTGCTAGTAGGCCCGGATCGCCGGGACCGGCGCCCACGAAGGTGACGCGGCCCAGGACCTTACGCGCTCGGGTCATGACGAGCTCCCAATCATCTGATCTGCGCCTTCGGCAATCAGGTCGGCGGCCAGCCGCCGCCCGACTCCGTCGGCATCGGTGGAGGGCCCGGTGGCTGAGAGTCGAACGGTATGGCTGCCGTCGATCGCAGTCACGCAGGCCCGGAGGAAAACTTCGAGCTCGTGCCGATCAGCGCCCTCGCCAGCCGGCTGGTCGGCTTCGGTGATCTCGGCCAGCGCACCTACCGGCGCGCTGCACCCGCCTTCGAGGGCGGCGAGCAAGGCACGCTCGGCGCTCACTGCCGCTCGCGTGTCGGAATGCTCCAGCACCGCGAGCGCTTCGATGACCGCCGTATCCGAGGCTCGGCATTCGACGGCCAACGCTCCCTGCCCGGGGGCAGGCAGGATCTGGATGGGGTCGAGGATCTCGGTCACCGCATCCGCGCGGCCGAGGCGGCGAAGCCCGGCGTAGGCGAGCACCACGGCGTCAAGTTCGCCCGAGGCCACCTTGCCCAGGCGCGTCTCGACGTTGCCGCGCAGTGGCACGATCTCCAGGCCCATTCCCAGCGCCCGCAACTGCGCGCTGCGGCGCGGCGAGCCCGTGCCGAGTCTCGACCCGACCGGGAGCTCGCCGAGCGTCAGTCCGTCGCGCGCGACCAGCGCGTCGCGGGCGTCCTCGCGCCTGGGAACGGCCGCGACGACGATGCCGTCAGCGGTCGCGGTGGGCAGATCCTTGTAGGAGTGGACGGCGACGTCGATCTCCTCGGCGAGCAGCGCCGAGCGCAGGGCGGAGACGAACACACCGGTGCCGCCCAACTGGGCCACGGCCTGTGCCGAGCGGTCGCCCTCGGTGCTGATCGGCACGATCTCGACGTCGAGGTCGAGCGCCTGCACGACGAGGCCGGTCTGGGTGCGGGCAAGTGCGCTGGCCCGAGTGCCGACGCGCAGTGTCCGAGTGCCGACGCGTAGTGTCCGGGTTCCGTTCGCCGTCATCGCCCCTCACCTGGCGCCTTCTTCACCGCGGTCACCGATTCGGCGGCCGCGGGGTCGAGGTCGAATAGCTCGCGCAACGCGGCGGCGTACTGATCGCCACCAGGCATCGCGGCGAGCTCCTTGACGCGGACGGTCGGGGCGTGCAGCACCTTCTCGACCGCGCGGCGCACGGCTTCGGCGACTTCGTGGCGCACCACATCGTCGATGCCCGGCAGGCGGTTGTTCAGCCGGCCGAGTTCGGAGTCGATGACCTGGTTGGCCCGTGCCCGCAGCGCGGTGACCGTGGGAGCAACCGCAAGCTGTTGCTGTCCGGCGAGGTAGTCGCGTAGCTCGCCGGCCACGATCACACTGGCCGCGCGCACCTCGTCGTCGCTGACCATCGCGCCGCTACCGCGGAGCACGTCGAGGTCGACGTAGGTCACACCGGTGTGGGTCCGGACCGACGGATCGACGTCTCGCGGCAGGGCGATGTCGAGCACCACCAGGGGGCGCGCATTGCGAGCGCCGATGAGGTCGGCCTCAACCATCAGACCGGTCGCGCCGGTCGAGGAGATCAACAGGTCGGCGTCGGCAATCTCGGCGCCGAGCTCATCGAGCCCGACGGCCCGCCCGCCCAAGCTGGTCGCGAGCCGCTGCGCCCGGCCGAGAGAACGGTTGGCGACAACGATGTCAGTGACGCCCCGCTTGCGCAGGGTCGCGCCGGAAAGCGAGCCCATCGAGCCCGCTCCGATGATCAGAGCGCGGCGACCGGACAGCGACCCGAGCACCTCCTGCGCCCGGTCGAGAGCGACGGCCACGATGGACGCACCCGCCCGGTCGATGCCCGTATCCGAGTGCACGCGCTTGCCGACCCGCAAGGCGGTCTGTGCGAGATCGTGCAGGATGCTGCCGACCGAGCCTGCCTCCGAGCCCAAGCCGTACGCGGACCGCAGTTGCCCGAGAATCTGCGACTCGCCGATCACCAAGGAATCCAGCCCGGAGGCGACCGTAAACATGTGCTCGGCGGCGGCCTCGGCGAAGTGGACGTACAGGTGATCCGACAGGTCGGACACCGCCAACCCGGCCTGCTGCGCGAGAACGGAGGTTATTTCGGCCACGGCGGGGTGGAAGCGTGCCGCGTCGGCGTAGACCTCGACGCGGTTGCACGTCGACAGGAGCAGGACCTCACTTATCGTCTCTGCGCGATGTAGCTCGTCGAGGGTCTTGCGCAGGTCGTCGGGGGCGACCGCGGCGCGCTCCAGGACAGGCACCGGCGCGGTGCGGTGCGACAGCCCGACGACGAGAACACTCATGCCTGAGCCATTTCGGTCAGGAGCGCGGCCACGCGGGTCGGATCCGAACTCGCCGCCGAGGCCTTGCGCTGCTCGTGGAACGACAGGATCTGCAGCTCGGCAGCCAGGTCGACCTTGCGCAGATCGACGTGCGGCGGCACCGAGAGCACGACCGGTGCGAAGTTCAGGATGCTGGTTACACCCGCGGCGACGACGGCGTCGCACACGCTCTGCGCCACCGATGCGGGGATGGCCAGCACTGCGATGGCGATGCAGTCGTCGCGGACGATCTGCTCGAGGTCGGCGATGTCCTGCACCTTCAGCCCGCGCAGCGTGGTACCGATACGCGCCGGATCGGCGTCGACTAGCGCGGCCACCTGGAATCCTCGGGTCGCGAATCCCGCGTAGCCGGCCAAGGCCTGTCCGAGGTTACCGACGCCGATCAGGGCAACCGATCTGTGCACGGTGAGGCCGAGGGTGCGTGAGATCTCATCGGTGAGCGTCGTGACGTCGTACCCGACGCCCCGGATTCCGTAGGAGCCGAGGAAGGACAGATCCTTGCGCAACTTCGCGGAGTTGACCCCCGCCAGCGTTGCCAACTCCTCGGAGGACACCGTGCTGATCGATCGCTCACCGAGCAAGCCGAGCACCCGCAGGTAGGTCGCGAGGCGGGCCACGGTCGCTTCGGGCACGGTCCGAGCATCGGGGGACTCACGGTGCCCGTTGCGGGGGTCACCCTGCCCACTGCGCGGGTCGCGCTCGGCGTTCATCGGCACCTCGACGGGGGGCTGGGACGTCTGGACCGGCGTTCGGCCGCGCCCAACCGGTGTGGTAGAAGCTGGCTGGTCCGCGCCAAAGCTACGCCGCTCGTGAATCTTTTCCCAAATCGCCCGACCCCGTGCTATAGGCGATTTCGCAGCATTGCCGCCGCGACCGCTGCGCGCCCGCAAGCGGGGTCTCAGCGTGCGAGCGCCTTGCGCAGTCTTGGTTCCTCGACGCGCCAATACCCGTGTTCCTTGCCGTCCACCAGGATGACCGGCACTCGATCGGAATACCGGTCGCGACGGACCTGATCGGCGTCGACGTCGAGCTCCTCGTAGCCGAATCCGAGTTCGCTCGCCAGTCGCCGCAGCAGCGCCTGCGCCTCTTCGCACAGGTGACAGCCCGCTCGCGTCAGGAGGGTCACCTGGTGGTCACTCGGCGGCACCCGGGTGGACCTCCCCGCTCAGTTGCCACTTCATGATCTTGCCTGTGACGGTGTGGGGTAGCGCGTCCACGATGGAAATGCGCGTCGGCAGCTTGAACCGGGCCAGGTTGGTCGCGGCTATTGCTCTGAGCCGCTCAGCGTCGACCATGGCTCCGCGCGCGGGGACCACGTAGGCCACCACCGCCTCGCCGGTGACCTCGTCGGCCACGCCGGTGACGGCCACCTCGGCGACCCCCGGCACACGGGCCAGGACCGCTTCGACTTCGGCAGGATAGACGTTGAACCCGTTGACGATGACGAGCTCGGTGGTGCGCCCGACGAGGTGCAGCTCCCCCAGCGCGTCGGCCACGGCTATGTCGCCGGTACCGAACCAGCCGTCGCGGTCCGGCCCACCCGCCCCGTCGGGCCAGTAGCCGGAGAACAGATTCCGCCCCCGGATGAAGATCCGGCCCGGGTCACCGAGATCCACCTCGTCGCCGTCCTCGTCCCGCAGCGAGACCTCGACGCCCGGAAGCGAATGACCGATGGAACCGGGCTTGATCCGATGGCGTTCGCCGATCGCATTCACGCTGACCACCGGCGCGGCCTCAGTAAGTCCATAGCCGTCGTGTACGACCAGGCCACGCTCGAAGAAGCCGTCGATAACCGCGCGGGCAAGCGTCGCGGAACCAGACATGGCAAACCGGACCTCTGCGAATCCCCTTCCTACGGCAGGGTTTGCCAGCCACTGGGCAAACTGGCCGGGCACGCCCAGCACGGCCGTGACATGCTCCTCGGCCATTGTCGCGAGCGTCGCGCCGGCGTCGAAGCGGTCGGCCAGCACCAGCGTCGCCCCGACCCGCAGCGCCATCCCCAGGCCTGCGTTCAGACCGAACACGTGGCTCAGCGGCAGCGGCACGAACAGCACGTCCGCGCCGGTGATCATGGGCGGATCGACCGAGGCGAGTTGATCGAGATTGGCGAGCAGCGCGCGAGCCGACAGCATCGCGCCCTTCGGCCGCCCACTGGTACCGGATGTATAGAGCAGGACCGACAACGCTTCGCCGCCGCGGTCCTGCTTGGGATCGGCTCCGGCCGGCGCGTGCTCGAGCAAGGAACTGGCGGACTCGCGGTCCACGTGCACCGTTGCGCCGCTGTCTCGCCGGATGAATTCGACCTCCGAGTGCGCGTACGCGGGATTGATCGGCACCGCGACGAGTCCAGCCCGCAGCGCCCCGAGATAGAGCAGGACGAACTCGACGCTGGTGCCCAGGTGCAGGGTTACCCGGTCCCCCGGCTGCGCGCCGGCACCGGCCAAGGCCCGCGCTGCCCCGCTGACCGATTCGTCCACTTCGCTCCAGGTCAGCTCGACTGCGGCGTCGACCAGGGCCGTTCGCGCGCCTTGTCGCACCGCGGCACGGCGAAGCAGGTCGCTTATCCCGAGCGGCACATCATCGTCCACGTCTGCGTCCCTATCTCGTTAGCTGCCGCGCGAAGATACCCGCCCAGCTCAAGTTACCGACGGGTATGCGGGTTGATCTGTGTGCGGTCGCGTGTCGCACCCCCGTGAATACGATCTTGGCCGCGATGTCGGCCTTTGTCCGGATTTCAGTGGCGAACTGTCCGGATTTGATCTCGCGAAGCGGTGTTCACGTGCCGCCTCGGAAGGTAGCGTTAGCGCGGTCTTCACATGACGCTTGGCCGAATGGGCCCGCACTGGGGGCAAGTGAGAGGTCGTTGGAGATGCCAAGGCCGGCACGACTGTTTCCGGGGTCTGACGACCCCGGTTTCGGCGTCCCCTGCCTGGCTGACCTCCTCAACGAGGTATGGGCCGCCCTGGGTACGCGGGTGGTTTTGGCTGTCGCCGGGCCGGGTAGTCCGCTGGGGATGCAGATGGCCGTCGATATCGCGTCCGTGCCGCCCAGAGCGGGCCGCGGCGCCCACGCAGCAACCCCTCCAAACCGCCAACCCCCCATCGACGATGCCGACGAGACCGAGGACACGATAGGCGAGTCGCCCGACTCCGCCGTGGTCGATGAGCAGCATGTCGAGACCTGGCGGCTGGTCAGACTGGCTCAGAACGGTGACGGCGCAGCATTCGGCCAGCTGTACGACCGTTACGTCGACGCGGTGTACCGGTTTATTTATTTCCGGGTGAACGACCGCGCGCTTGCAGAGGACTTTACCAGCGAGACGTTCCTACGCGCCCTGCGTCGCATCAGCACCATCAGTTACCAGGGACGTGATATCGGCGCTTGGTTCGTGACCATTGCGCGAAATATCGTCCTCGATCATATGAAGTCAGCGCGGCACCGCCTCGAGATCACGACCGGCGACACGATCGAGGGCAACGACCGCGAGCCCAGCCCGGAGGCCGCAGTCCTGGAATCCCTTGCCTCTGCGCGACTCATGACCGCGGTGAAGCAACTGGGCGAAGAGCAGCGGGAATGCGTGATGCTGCGCTTCATGCAGGGTTTTTCAGTCAGCGAAACCGCCTCGGTGATGGGCAAGAACGATGGGGCGATCAAGGCGCTGCAACATCGCGCCATCCGCAAACTCGCCGAACTCGTGGGTACGGATCTGCGATGACCCAGCGGTGCTCGACGAGTAACGAAATGCCGTTGAAGTCGTTTGGCTTAGTGAGGGTCACCGATTGGGTGCTCGGTGAGGGTCAACGATTGGGTGCTCGCATTTGCAGGGGCTTCCGCAGCAGCATTCGTAGGGATAGAGGTTGTCAGCCATGGCTGAGCATCGAGCGTCGGTGCTGAGCGCATCCCTGCGCCGCTATCCGGACCCTGAGCGCTCCGGCGACCCACGTATCTCCGCGTTGCTTTCGGACCTGCGTGCCCTCGAAGTCACCCCGTTGCCCAGAGCCCACTTCCGCGCCGAACTGCGCGCTCAGCTGGTCGCGGTCGCTCCCCGGCTCGTCGCTGAGGGCACCGCCGTCGAGGTTCCCCGCGCCCCGGCCGCGGGCCCGCAACGAGCCCCGGCGAAGGCGCCACCGCCGAGATCCGGGGCCCTCCTAGCCCGCCTGCACAACATCTCCCTCGGCCGCACGGCGGTCGTCGCGACCGCGCTCGTCGCCATCTTCGCGATGCTGCTTGGCAGTGCGGTCTACATCAGCAAGAGAGCACTTCCTGGGGACGCGCTGTACTCGCTCAAGCGAGCGAACGAGACCGTTCAGCTGTCGCTGGCCGACGGCGCGACCGCCAAGAGCAGGGCCTATCTCGATTTCGCCAGCGAGCGGGCCGATGAGGTGCTCGCGCTGCTCAAGCGCTCGTCGGCTCTCGCGGGAGCACCGGGTCCGAGCGCGGCCGGTTCAGTCAGCGCCCGCACCGCCAGCCTGGTGTCCACAACCCTGGACTCCGCCGACGCGGATGCCCGCAACGCGGCCCAGTTGCTCGGCAGCCAGGCGGTGAACAGCAGCTCGGCGAGTTCGCTGGCGATGATGACGCAGTGGGCGCCCGGGCAGATCAGCAAGTTGCAGGCGATCGCTGCCCAGCTCCCCGCCGGGTCCCTCCACGATCGCGCGACGGCATCGGCCCAACTCGTGATGAGCGCGCAGTCGCGCGCCAGCCAGTTGACCGGGCTCGCCGGGTGCACTTGCCTGCGCTCGGCCCCCACCGATGAACTCGGGCCACAGCCGTGCCAGCCGTGCGATTCCACCGCGATCGCTCCGCGCCCGACGGTTTCCGCCGTCACCCCGGCTCCGGCCTCGCTGTTGCCGGGCCCAGGGACGAACTCGAGCAGCGCGGCCCCCGCCCCGACTGGCGTCCCGCCGAGGACCCCCGCCCCGCTCATCCCTTCGGGTGCCGCAAGCCCCACCGGTGCCAGTCCCGGCGCGACTCTCCCGCCGGTGCCGACGTTGCCGATTCACCTGCCGACCCTGCCGACAATCACCTTTCCCAGCCATCCCCCGACTGGCGCTTCGCCCAATCACTCCTGCGTGATCTCGCTGTTGGGCCTCTGCATTTAGATCTGACCGCCGGTGACCGCGCGCGGCAGCGATGCGCCCAAGCCGGGTGAATCCACGTCGCTACGCTGAACGGGTGAGCGAGCCGACGGAAAGTGCGGCCCTTTTCGACGTCGACAACACGATGATGGTGGGCGCATCCATCTTCCACTTCGCGAAGGGGATGGCGGCGCGCAACTACTTTTCCTGGCGCGACCTGGTTCGATTCACGGCCCGGCAAGTCCGATTGCGCCTGCGTGGCGAGAGTCACGGCGACATGCACACGACGCGAGAGTCCGCGCTGGCGTTTGTGGCGGGCAAGAAGGTCGAGGAGATCGTCACGCTCGGCGAGGAGATCTATGACGAGGAGATGGCTGACCGGATCTGGGCGGGGACCCACGCGTTGGCCCGCTGTCACCTCGACCGCGGCGAACGTGTCTGGCTCGTGACCGCGACTCCGGTCGAACTCGCGACCATCATCGCCCGTCGCCTCGACCTCACCGGGGCGCTCGGGACGGTCGCCGAGTCAGCCGACGGGGTCTATACCGGGCGACTGGTCGGCGAGGTGCTGCACGGCGAGGCCAAGGCACAAGCGGTCCGCGAACTAGCCGTGCGCGAAGGCCTCGACCTGGGCAAGTGCTCGGCCTACTCCGACTCGATCAACGACCTGCCGATGCTCTCGCTCGTGGGCCATGCTGTCGCGGTCAATCCCGACTCCGCGCTGCGCTCGGAGGCCAAGGACCGCGGCTGGGAGATCCGTGACTTCCGCACCGGGCGAAAGGCAGCAAAGATTGGCATCCCCGCGGCGGTCGGCGCAGGCG
>JALYIL010000090.1 GCA_030775825.1 Actinomycetota bacterium | reverse complement strand
GGACCCTGCTCGCGTCCGATCCCCGATGACTTCGTGCCGCCGAACGGTGCCGACGGGACGGGGCCGAAGCGGTTGATGGCGACGGTGCCGGTGTCGAGCTGCCGCGCCAGCGCCAGGGCGTGCCGGGCGTCGCTGGAGAACACCGCACCGTGCAGGCCGTAGGAGGACGCGTTGGCGATGGAGATCGCCGCCGCCTCGCTGTCGTAGGGGATCACGCTGACCACCGGCCCGAAGATCTCCTCCTGGGCGATCGTCATGGCGTTGTCGACATCGGTGAAGACGGTGGGTTCGACGAACCAGCCCGCCTTCAGCGACTCCGGCGTGCCGCCGCCGACAAGGGTGGTGGCACCTTCGGCCCGACCGGCCGCGACGTAGTCCAACACCCTGCTCCGCTGTGCCTGCGACACCAGCGGGCCCATCGTCGTGGCGGGATCGAAAGGATCGCCCACCCGGTGTGCGGCCGCTCGCGCCGCCAGGGCCTCACCGATCTCGCGGTAGCGCGCTCGGGAGGCCAGGACCCTGGTCAGCCCGACGCAGACCTGCCCCGACACCCCGAAGTTGCCGCGGTCCAGCCAGCCGACGGTCGAGTCGAGGTCGGCGTCGTCGAGCACTATGGCGGCGGACTTGCCGCCGAGTTCGAGTTCGACCCCCTTGAGCGATTCCCCGCAGATGCGGCCGATGAGGCGCCCGGCGGCGGTGCTGCCGGTGAACGTCACCTTCTGGACGTCGGGATGCCGGACCAGCGCCTCGCCGGTCGCCGCGCCGCCGAAGACGACGTTGAGCACCCCGTCCGGGAGGCCGGCTGCCGTTGCGGCCCGGACGAGTGCGATGGCTCCGAACGGTGTCTCCGGCGCAGGCTTCAGGACCACCGAGCACCCGGCGAGCAGCGCGGGGATCGCCTTCTTCACCTCGGCTCTCAACGGTGTGTTCCACGGGGTGATCCCGGCAACCACGCCGACCGGTGCCCGGGTGACGAGCGCGTTCCCCGCGGGGTCCGCGCGTAGGTACTCCAGGTCCAGCGCGTTGATCGACGCCACGTACATGTCGATCAGCGCTGGCGATGCGCCCAGGCCCCGGGCCTGCTGCAGTGGCAGTCCGAGCGTCGAGGTGGTCTCGAGCGCGATCTGCTCGGTGTCCGCAACCAGGGCATCGCGCAGGGCGAGGATCAGCTCGCAGCGTTCACCCAGCGGCATGCGGCGCCAGGGACCGCGGTCGAAGGCGTGTTTCGCGGCGGCGACGGCGACGTCGACATCCGCCGGGCCGCACCCCTTGACCCGTGCGTAGGCCTGCTCCGTCGCCGGGTTGACGACCACGTGCGTGTCCGGGCCGGAGGCCGGGCGCCACTGCCCCGCGGCGAAGAATTCTTGCTGTTGCCTCATGACTCCCCGATCAGCACTCCCCATCCGGGGCCGCGCGCCATCAGGCGCCGGCCGGCGCCACCAATGATGTCCGCATCTCGCCGAGCTGTCCGATCCGCGTGATCAGTGTCTGGCCGGGACGCAGGTAGGCCGGCGGGTCGAGACCCATCCCGACCCCGGACGGGGTGCCTGTGAAGATGACATCACCGGGCAGCAGGGTGGCGATGGACGACAACCTGGCCACCAGCGCGGGCACGGCGGAGATCATCTGGCTGGTCCGGCCCGACTGCAGGACCCGATCGCCCTCGATCTCGCACGACAACGCCAGGTCGTCGGGGTCATCGAGTTCGTCGACGGTCACCAGCGCCGGGCCGGTGGGCCCGAATCCGGCGAAGCTCTTCCCGAGACTGAACTGGGGCAGGGGCGGCGTCATCTGCACCTCCCGGTCCGAGAGGTCCTGTCCGATCGTGACACCGGCGACGTGGTTCCAGGCATCGGCCGGGCTGACGTTGCGCGCACGCGTGCCGATGACGGCAACCAGTTCGACCTCCCAGTCGACGCTGTCGCTCGGCAGCTCCACGGACGCGAAGGCCCCGGTGAGGCAGGTGCGGAACTTGGTGAAGGTCGGCGGTGTGCGGACTTGCTCCGACACCCCGGTCTCGGCGGCATGCGCCTGGTAGTTCAAGCCGATCGCGAAGACCTGCGCGGGCTCGGGGGAAGGCGGGCCGAGCAGCTCGCGGTCGATCCGGACGACCGCGTCGGGGTGCGCGGGCTCCACCTGCGCGGCCCAGTGGCACAACTCGGCCCAGCGCTCGTAGGCCTCAGGCACTGACGGAGAGAACCTGCCCTCGCTGGCCCGCTGCACGTCGATGCCCTCGAGCGG
>JALYIL010000089.1 GCA_030775825.1 Actinomycetota bacterium | reverse complement strand
CGGCTCGAGCGTGGCAGCCGGCTCGAGCGTGGCAGCCGGCTCGAGCGTGGCAGCCGGCTCGAGCGTGGCAGCCGACCCGCGCGTGGCAGCCGACCCGCGCGTGGCCACTGACCCGGGCGAGGCCGGTGACCGGGGCGGTGGCGCCGGGGTGGGCCGTGGCGGCCTTGGGTCGGGTGCCGCGGTGAGCGATCCGGTGGCGGTGCTGGGTGTATTGAGCGCCGCCGTTGAAGGGCTGGGGGCGGGGGTATCGGCGTGGTCGGATGAGGACGTGTTGGCGGTCTTGCGGGGGGTGGAGGCGCAGAAGATTCGGCTGGGTGCGGTGGATCATGTGTTAGTCGCCGAGGTGCAGGCGCGGGGGTTGGCGCGGGAGCGCGGGTGTGCCGATACGGCTGTGTTGCTCAAACAATTGCTGCGTATCACGGGAGGGGAGGCGAAGGCGCGGGTGCGGGCCGCGGCGGAGTTGGGGCCGCGGCGGGCGTTGAGTGGCCAGGTGTTGGCGCCCCTCTATCCCGCCACTGCCGCCCATGTCACGGCTGGCGCGGTGTCGGCGCGGCATGCGGCGATCATCACCGACGCCGTGGATCGGTTGCCGCACGCGCTGGGCGCGGAGGTGGAGACGGCGGTGGAAGCCATCCTGCTTGAGCATGCCCAGCAATGGGATCCGATCGCGTTGGGCCGTTTCGCGCACGCGCTGGTTGATCGCTTGGATCAGGACGGGAAGCTGGCCAACGAGGCCGAGCGCCGCCGCCGCCGCGATCTGCGGGTGTGTCAACGCCCGGACGGCTCGGCAAAACTCACCGGAGAACTCGATGCCATCGCCGCTGAAGCCCTGCTGACCGTTCTTGACACCCTGGGCCGGCCAAGCCCCGCCGAAGACGGGCAGCGTGACCCCCGCACCGCGGGGCAGCGCCGGCACGACGGGTTGCGGGAGGCGTTGCTGATGGTGCTGCGCAGCGGGCGCCTGCCCGCGTGTGGGGGGATCGCGGCCAGCATCATCCTCACCCTCAACGCCGAGACCTACAACGCCGAGACCTACAGCGCCGAGACCCACAGCGCCGAGCAGGTCCGCATCGGCGGTTGTCTCAACGGGTTGGTCCGTACCGGGCACGGTGCCCCGATCAGCGTCGGACAAGCGCTCACCCTGGGCGGGGACGCCCAAGTCCAAGCCGTGGTCCTGGACAGCGTGCGGCAGGTCAGCGCGTATGGCAGCACGCATCGGATCTTCACGCAGAGCCAGCGCCTAGCCATGATCGCCCGCGACGGTGGCTGCTCGTTTCCCGGCTGCACCATTCCGCCAGCGTGGTGTCAGAGCCATCACGTGACCGACTTCGCGATCACGGCCCGCACCACTATCGACGACGGCACCCTGCTGTGCGGCTTTCATCACCGCGAGCACGCCTCCCTCGGCTGGAGCTGCCGCATGATCAACGGCACCCCCCACTGGACCCCCCCACGATGGCTCGACCCCGACCAAGTACCCCGCCGAAATCGAGCCCACCACCTCGACCCGATCTTCAACCCGACCTAACGCGAGAGACCCGCAGGGTTTGGGTATAAAGGCGCGCGTCGGTGGCGGTCTCGAATCTACGCGATTCGGCTGCGGTCGGCCGATGACAGCTGCAGTCCCTAGGCTTGAAGTAGCGAGCGTCGCAGTCTTTAGCCTGCAAGAACGGTGATCTTTCGAAGGCATCCATCATGTCGACCCTGGCGGACCGGCCCGAGATAGCGCTCCTCGTCATCGATGTCCAGAACGACGTGATGGCCGACGCGCACAAGGGTGACGCCGTCATCGCGAACATCGCTTTGCTGGTGGACAGAGCCAGAGCCGCGGATGTTCCGGTCGTGTGGGTGCAGCATTCCCACGACGGGATGGTCCCCGGAAGCGAGGGGTGGAAATTCGTTGCCGAACTCTCCCAGCAACGATCTGAGCCGGCGGTCCACAAACGATACGGCGACGCTTTCGACGACACCGAGCTCGAAGCCGTCCTGGCGGAGCGCGGAGTCGGCCACCTGATCGTCACCGGGGCACAGACCGACGAATGCATCCGCTCGACCCTGCACGGAGCGATCGTGCGGGGATACGACCCGACCCTGGCCGATGATGCCCACACCACCGAGGATCACACGCAATGGGGCGCTCCAACCCCCGATCTGGTTACCGCGCACACAAACCTCTACTGGCACCACCACACCGCTCCTGGGCGCTCCGCGGGCACGATGAGCACCGGCTCAGTCAGGTTCGATTAAGCCGATGCGCGCGCGAGTCTCGTCGCGCCGTTCATCACCTGCGCCCGTCGTTGCCGGTCAGTCCCAGGCGCTCACCGACCTGCGGTAACGGTTCGCCGGAGAAATGATCGACGGCCCGTAATGAGGGACCTCAGTCCGGACGCGCGTGCGCCTGCCCTCGTGCCGCGGCCAGTCGCTGCGCGACGGCTGCGGCATCTCGGACGGCAGCGGGGGCACCACCTTGTAGGCCTGCTGCGAGCCCGACCAGGAACGTCGTCAGCGGAGCGGCTGGGCGTGCGACCGAGTGAGCGGCATCGCGGGCGACGTCGAGCAGCAGCGTCAGATCGACTGCGGCCGGGTCGACGCCGAGCTCTGCGGCGAGTTCGGCGGTCCAGGCGTCGAGCGGACTGCTCACATCGTCTCCCTGCATCGGGCGCGGGCCGCTTCGACGTCGTCCCACGTATCACAATCTGCCGCATCGCCGCCCGGGTCGGCGACCTCGACAACGCTGGCCTCGTCGAACAGGGTGTGCACGGCCGCTCCCTGAACGCTCGGAAGCCGGGTCAGTCCGACGTTCAGGGAGCGCCGTCGCCAGGCTGCGGCGAGATGGTTTCGCCTTCCCACTCTGTCGACGATGACAGCGGCGTCAGCACTATGGTCTTGTCCCAGCGCGATCAACAGCCGCTCCACGGCCGGGGCGATCCACGGCAGATCGGCAGCTAGCACTACCACGACCTCGCCCTGTGTATGGGCCAGACCCGCGGCGATCGCGGCTACCGGCCCGCCCCCGCGCGGCTGCTCAAGGCACCAGGTCACGTCCCGGCCGAGTGGCTGGCGCGGGCCGACAACGACAACGACCCGGGCAGTTGCTGCGGCGGCAACGACGCGGCTCAACAGCGTTGAGTCGCCGATCGTAATGGCAGCCTTGTCCACGCCACCCAATCGAGCTCCTCGACCACCGGCGAGGATCACAGCGTCGAACATGACACGACGCTAGCGCCAGGCGTCGCAATGCAAGGCGCGGGATTGCTGCGGCGTGGGATTGCTGCGGCGTGGGATTGCCGGGCGTCGCAAAGCAGGGCACGGGATTGCTGCGGTGGGGCCGACCGAGTTCTGAGAGACTTACCGGGTGTTGCGCTGGATCACCGCAGGCGAGTCCCACGGACGCGCTTTGGTCGCGCTGCTCGACGGGCTCCCGTCGGGGGTTCAGGTCACGACGGCGGAGGTCGCCCGCGATCTGGCCCGTCGCAGGCTCGGGTACGGCCGAGGGGCGCGGATGAAATTCGAGGAGGATGCCGTCGAGTTGACCGGCGGCGTCCGGCACGGTGTCACGATGGGCGGTCCTGTCGCCATTCGTGTCGGGAATTCCGAGTGGCCCAAGTGGCAGACCGTCATGTCGGCGGATCCGGTCGAGGCTGCCGTGTTAGCCGAGCAGGCACGCAACGCGCCTCTGACCAGGCCGCGACCCGGCCATGCCGATCTCGCCGGCATGCAAAAGTACGACCTGGACGATGCTAGGCCGGTCCTCGAGCGCGCGAGCGCTCGTGAGACGGCGGCGCGGGTCGCACTGGGGACAGTGGCCAGGGCCTTCCTGAAGCAGGCGCTGGGCGTGGACATCGTCAGTCACGTCGTGTCGATCGGGACCGTATCCGCCCCGCGGGGCGTCGTCCCAGGGCCGGGCGAGCAGGAGAAGGTCGACGCCTCTGAGGTGCGGTGTCTGGACGCGGCAGCCAGTGCGGCGATGATCGATGAGATCGACGAGACGAAGCGCGCCGGCGACACCCTCGGCGGTGTCGTCGAGGTACTCGCCTACGGGTTGCCGCCGGGGTTAGGAAGCCACGTGCAGGGCGACCGCCGGCTGGATTCACGGCTCGCCGCGGCGCTGATGGGCATACAGGCAATCAAGGGTGTAGAGGTCGGCGACGGCTTCGAACTCGCCCGCACGCGAGGCTCGCGTGCGCAAGACGAGATTATCCGGGAGGACGGCGTCATCCGCCGCGCCTCCGGACGGTCCGGCGGAACCGAGGGCGGCATGACGACCGGTGACGTGCTGCGGGTGCGCGCTGCGATGAAGCCGATTTCGACTGTGCCGAGGGCGCTACAGACGTTCGACACCGAATCCGGCGAGGCTGCGGTTGCCATCAACCAGCGTTCGGACGTGTGCGCCGTGCCCGCGGCGGGCGTCGTCGCGGAGGCGATGGTCGCCCTGGTCTTGGCCGAGGCCGTGCTGGAGAAATTCGGCGGTGATTCGTTGGCCGAAACGCGCCGCAACGCGCTCGGTTACCTTCACCGGCTAGATGCACGTGGCCTGACCGCCAGCCACACCGACGAACCGGGCAAAGTCGATGCAGCCGACACCGTGAGCCCAGCGTGAGCCACGGTGAGCCGACAAAGAACCCACAATGAACCGTGACGCGAGTACGCCGTGAGCCCGCGCGTCCCCCGACGCCGGCGGCCGGCACCGGGCGAAGCATGACGCCCCGCGTGATCCTGATCGGCCTGCCTGGGTCGGGCAAGACGACGACTGGCCGCCGGCTTGCCCGAATCCTGGGAGTGGACTTCGTTGACACCGACGACCTCGTCGAACGTGCCACCGCCCGGAGCATCCGCGAGATCTTCGCCGAACGCGGTGAAGGTGCCTTCCGCGCAGCCGAGTTCTCTGTCGTCCAGAACACGCTGACCCAGTTCGACGGGGTACTGGCGCTCGGGGGAGGTGCGCTCACCTGGGCGCCAACGGCCGCGGCACTTAGCGCCACCGCTGCTCCCATCGTGCTGCTGCGCGCTGGGTTGGCTACTCTCGTGGCGCGCGTCGGAGACGGGCAGGACCGCCCGTTGCTCGCAGCGGATCCGGTTGCCGGCCTCGCCGAGCTAGAGGCTGCGAGGGCCTGGCTCTATGACGAATCCGCGACGTTCAGCGTCGAGACCGACCGTCGCACGCCGCGGCAGGTCGCCGCGCAGATCGCAGCCCGCCTGAATGAGCGGGCCTGCAGCACATGAGCGCGCTCACCCGAGTCGTCGTGGAGGGCGAAAGGCCGTACGACGTCGTGCTGGGGCGCGGCTTATCCGGTGAGTTGCCGCCATTGCTCGGCCCCGCCGCGCGCGTCGCGGTCATCCATCCGCCCACCCTGGCGGTGTCGGCGGAGGCATTGCGCCGCGACCTGTCGACAGCGGGCTTCGACGCGCACGTCCTCGAGGTACCCGACGGCGAGGACGCGAAGACATTGTCAGTGGCCGGCACTTGCTGGGACCGGCTGGGCGAGTTGGGTTTCACCAGGTCCGACGCGGTCGTGGGCCTCGGTGGGGGAGCGACGACGGACCTAGCCGGGTGGGTGGCGGCTGCGTGGCTTCGCGGCATTCGCGTCGTGCACCTGCCGACAACGCTCGCCGGCATGGTCGACGCGGCAGTTGGCGGGAAGGCGGGGATCAACACCGCCCGGGGAAAGAATCTGGTGGGGGCCTTTCACCCGCCAGCAGGTGTTCTCTGCGACCTGGACGCACTGGACACGCTGCCGAGCGCCGACTACCTGGCCGGGCTGGCGGAGGTCGTCAAGTGCGGCTTCATCGCCGATCCACGGATCCTGGAACTGATCGAAAGTAACCCCGAACGGGCTGCTCGCGCTGGCAATCCGGCCGAGCAGGAACTGATCGAGCGTTCGGTTCGGGTCAAGGCGACGGTGGTCGGCCAGGACCTCACCGAACAGGGGCTGCGCGAGATCCTCAACTACGGCCACACCCTCGGGCATGCCATCGAGCGTGCGGAGCGTTACCGGTGGCGCCACGGTGCCGCCGTGTCGATCGGCCTGGTATATGCCGCGGCGCTCGGACGACGGCTTGGCCGCCTTGACGACGCGACTGCGGACCGACACGCGGGCATCCTCACCGCACTCGGACTGCCGACGACGTATCGTGCTGGCGCGTTTCCCGAATTGCTGGAAACGATGCGTATCGACAAGAAGGCGCGCGGAAGTCGAATTCGGTTCATCGTCCTGGACGGACTGGCCAGACCGGTGGCGATAGACGACCCTGACCCGCAGTTGCTCGCCGCGGCATATTCGGAGGTTTCACCATGAGTTCCGCTGATCGCCGGGTGCTGGTCCTGAACGGCCCGAATCTTCGACGGCTTGGTGTGCGGGAACCCGACATCTACGGCGATGCGACCTATGCCGAGCTGGAGGCGCTCTGCGTCCGCGGCGGTTCCGAACTCGGCCTCGCCGTCGAAGTTCGCCAGAGCGAGCACGAAGGTCAGTTGCTGGACTGGCTGCACTCTGCGGCCGACGAACACACTCCGGTGGTGCTGAACGCGGGTGCGTTGACCCACACGTCCGTGGCGCTCGGCGATGCCTGCGCGATGCTCAACGCGCCCTTGGTCGAGGTACACATCAGCAACATTTACAAGCGCGAGCCCTTTCGCCATCACAGCTACATCTCCGCGCATGCTGACGGCATCATCGTCGGGCTCGGAGCCGACGGCTACGTGCTCGCGCTGTCTTGGCTGGCCACGAAGCTGGACGTAGGGGGCTAAGCGCCTCTGGCCGTACGGGCGCTGCACGCCACTCGGAACTGCTGACTAAGGCGCCCTGGCGCTCGAACCGGTCAACTAGACTGGGTCGTTGGCCGTCGGCAACCGCCGCGCGGCAATAATCTCAGCAGGGAGACGACGGCAGCTCGTGGCAACCACCAACGACCTCAAGAACGGTCTGGTCCTCAACATCGATGGGCAGCTGTGGACCATCATCGAGTTCCAGCACGTCAAGCCGGGCAAAGGTGGCGCATTCGTGCGCACGACGCTCAAGAACGTGCTCTCGGGCAAGGTCGTGGACCGCACATTCAACGCCGGGACCAAGGTCGAAACCGCGACCGTCGACAAGCGCGCCATGACCTTCCTCTACAAGGAGGGCGGTGACTTCGTCTTCATGGACAGCGATACCTACGACCAGGTGCACGTTCCGGCCCAGACCGTCGGCGAGAACGCGAACTACTTGCTGGACAACGCAGAGGTCGTGGTCGCCGTTCACGAGGGAACCGCGCTGTTCCTCGAATTGCCGACGAGCGTCGAGCTGATCATCAGCCACACAGACCCAGGGGTCCAGGGAGACCGTGCGACCGGTGGGACGAAGCCAGCCACGCTGGAAACCGGCGCAGAGATCCAGGTACCGCTTTTCGTGACCACCGGCGAAAAGGTCAAAGTCGACACCCGCGATGGTCGTTACCTCGGCCGGATCAACAGCTGATGTTGCGGTGAGCGCTCGGAGCAAGGCCCGCAAGCGCGCGCTGGACGTGCTCTACGAGGCGGACGTGCGTGGGATAGATCCCGTGCGCACCTTGGCCGAGCGGATCGCGCTCGCCGATCCGCCGGTGAACGAGTACACCGTCGAGCTCGTCGAGGGCGTGTTCGCCAACTCGGCGCGAATAGACGAGATCCTCACCGAATATGCCGACGGGTGGACCGTCGCCCGCATGCCTGACGTCGACCGCGCGGCCTTGCGCATCGGTGTATTCGAGCTGTTGTGGCGCGCGGACGTTCCGGAGGCGGTGGTCATCGACGAGGCGGTCGAGCTCGCCAAGACGCTGTCCACGGACGAGTCGCCACGATTCGTCAACGGCGTTCTGGCGAGAGTGGTGCGCGATCGGCCGCCGGTACACCTCAGCGAGCCGGTACACCTCGGTGAGTCCGCGCTGCCCGCCGAGGAACACTGAGCCCGTCCCAGCAGCCTGCTGAGTGTCACGCCGGGGCGAGGCAGCGCCGAGGCCCGCCGACGCGGGTGCGCCGAATTCGACGGCCTACCGCTGGTACGGTTGCGGGGATCGACGTCCTTTAAAGGCCCGTCCCGTGAGGCGGACAAGGAGGTCACTGTGACTGGTCATGCCGATGTGCGCGGGGCGGCGTCCCCCGCCGACCCCTCCGACGCTTCTCCGGTCGGCCTTGCCGCGGCTAGCTGCGTGCTCACCGAGGCTGACGTTGCCCGGATCCTGGACCGGGTCGCGCACCAGATCATCGAGAGCATCGCCAAGATCGGGTTCGAGGCCGTATTGCTGGGAATTCCCACCCGCGGGGTCCCGCTGGCCCGCCGGCTGGCCGCTCGGATCGCGGTGTTCGCCGACGTCGAGATTCCGGTCGGGTCGCTCGACACCACTCTCTACCGTGATGATCTCCGGATCCGTGGGGTCCGTCCGCTGGGCGAGACGGTGGAGCCGCCGGGCGGCGTCAGTGCCAAGACTGTGATCCTCGTCGATGACGTCCTGTACTCCGGACGCACTATCCGCGCCGCCCTCGACGCGATCAACGAGCTCGGGCGGCCACGAGCTGTTCAACTCGCCGTCCTGGTCGATCGCGGGCACCGGGAGTTGCCGATCCGCGCCGACTACGTCGGTAAGAATCTGCCGACCGCCGCGAGCCAGAGCGTGCGGGTGTCGCTCAACGAGATCGACGGCTCCGACGCGGTCTACATCACAGCCGGCCAGGTCACAGCCGGCCACGTCCCGGCCAGCCATGTCCCGGCCAGCCATGTCCCGGCCAGCCATGTCTCCAGCCACGTCCCGGCGGGCGAGCGGTCATGACCGCGCCACGTCATCTTCTTTCAGCTGCCGACCTGAGTCGCGAACAAGCGGTGTCCATCCTGGACACGGCGCAGCAGATGCACGCGATACAGACCCGAGAGGTCAAGAAGCTGCCGCCGCTGCGCGGCCGCACGATCGTCAACCTGTTCTTCGAGGATTCCACGCGCACCCGCTCCTCGTTCGAGATCGCGGGCAAGTGGCTGTCGGCCGATGTCGTCAACGTCAGCGCGAAGGGCTCGAGCGTGAGCAAGGGCGAGAGCCTGCGCGACACCGTGCTGACGGTGGCGGCCATGGGCGTCGACGCGATGGTCGTCAGGCACAACGCCTCGGGGGCGGTGCAGCGCATCGCCGGTTGGGTGGACTGTCACGTGATCAATGCGGGTGACGGTACCCATGAACACCCGACGCAGGCGCTGCTCGACGCATTCGCTTTGCGAGGACGGCTGGGGGATCTCAGCGATCGTCACGTCGTGATCGTCGGTGACATCACGCACAGCCGGGTGGCGCGATCCAACGTGCTCCTCCTGGTGACGCTGGGCGCGCGGGTCACGCTGGTGGCGCCACCGACGCTCATGCCCTCAGGTGTCGGTTCGTGGAATGCCAACACCAGTTGGGATCTCGACCACGTCCTATGCGGGAAGGCGTTCGGCGACGTGGACGCGCTGATGATGCTGAGGGTCCAACGTGAACGGATGACGAGCAACTACTTCCCTACCGAGCGCGAGTATGCGATCGGCTACGGCCTGAGTCCCGTTCGGCTTGATCTGCTCGGCGAGAATGCTCCGGTGCTGCATCCCGGTCCGATGAACCGCGGTCTCGAAATCTCCTCGATTGCGGCGGACAGTGCGCGTTCGGTTGTGCTTGACCAGGTACAGGCGGGCGTCGCGGTACGCATGGCGGTCCTCTACCGGCTGCTCGCGGGCAGCGATGCCGGTTCCGGCGCTGGTTCCGAGGGCGGCTCTGACACCGACACCGGTCGCGGCCTAGGCGCCGGGGACCCGACGGGTGGCCTGGACACGGTGACGGCGTGAGCGTGTTGCTTCGTGGCTGTTCGCCGCTCGGTGGCCTCGCGGTCGATGTCCTGCTCGAAGCGGGGGTCATCGCTGAGATCGGGTCTCGGCTGGAATCGGCCGGGGCGGAAATCGTCGACGCTGGCGGCCTGATCCTGTTGCCGGGACTAGTGGATCTGCACACGCATCTGCGCGAGCCGGGCCGCGAGGATGCTGAGACCGTGGAATCCGGCTCGGCCGCCGCCGCTCTCGGCGGATTCACCGCCGTGCATGCCATGGCGAACACGGCACCTGTCGCGGATACGGCCGAGATGGTCGAGCAGGTCGCACGTCTTGGCGCGCGGGCCGGACTCGTCGATGTTCGTCCCGTGGGCGCGGTCTCAAAGGGTCTCCGGGGCGAGCAGCTCGCCGAAATCGGGAACATGGCTCGTTCCGCGGCGGCGGTGCGCGTGTTCAGCGACGACGGTAGATGTGTGCATGATTCGCGGCTGATGCGGCGCGCGCTGGAGTACGTCAAGCCGTTCGACGCCGTGATTGCCCAGCATGCGCAGGATCCGCGGCTGGCTGATGAAGCCTCGTGCGCGCACGAGGGCGACGTCTCCGGACGACTCGGTCTGTCGGGTTGGCCATCGGTTGCTGAGGAGAGCATCGTCGCGCGCGATGTCATGCTCGCCGAGCACACCGGGTCACGACTGCATATCTGCCACGTCTCCACGGCAGGCACCGTCGAGGTTCTGCGCTGGGCGAAGAAGCGTGGCATCGACGTGACGGCCGAGGTCACGCCGCATCATTTGCTGCTCAGCTGCGAACTGTTGGCCAGCTACGACCCGGTGTTCAAGGTCAACCCACCGCTACGCCCGGCATCCGACATCGAGGCGCTGCGAGCCGGGCTTGCCGACGCAACGATCGACGCGGTGGCCACCGACCACGCCCCGCATGCACCGCACGACAAGGATCACGCATTCGGCGACGCGGCCTTCGGGATGCTCGGATTGCAGACCGCCCTCGGCGTCGTCGCCGAAGCGATGGTGACGACGGGGCTGCTCGACTGGACTGGCGTCGCGGACCGGATGAGCATCCGCCCCGCAAGGATCGGCCGGGTGCCCGGCCAGGGGCGCCCGATCGAAGTCGGCGAGCCTGCCAACCTCACCCTCGTCGATCCCGTCGGTGAGTACCTGGTCGTGCCAGAGCGGTTGGCTTCCCTGTCGCACAACACGCCGTTCGCCGGAATGACTCTTCCCGCCCGTGTGGTCGCCACCTTCCTGCGCGGGCGCCCGAGCGTGCTCAATGGTGATCTCGAGCGGCGCGAGGTACCTGCATGATGCAACCGACACAGTCAGGAGATTCGACGTGAGCAGCGCCGCGATTCTGGTGCTCGAAGACGGCCGTACCTTCACCGGGGAGGCTTACGGCGCTGTCGGTGAGACCGTCGGGGAAGCCGTTTTCTCAACCGGGATGACGGGCTACCAGGAGACGCTCACCGATCCCTCTTATCATCGCCAGGTCGTGGTTCAGACCGCCCCACACATCGGCAACACCGGCGTGAACGACGAGGACGCCGAGTCGCGGCGGATCTGGGTCGCGGGATACGTCGTGCGCGATCCCGCTAGGCGCCCGTCGAACTGGCGCTCACGGCGCTCGCTGGACGACGAGCTCGTGGCTCAGGGCGTGGTGGGGATCAGCGGTATTGACACTCGCGCCCTCACCCGCCATCTGCGCGAGCGCGGAGCCATGCGGTGCGGCATCTCCAGTACCAACAGCGACTCCGAACGACTGCTACGCACCGTGCTCGGGTCCGCGCAGATGATCGGCGCGGACCTGTCGGCCGAGGTCACCACCGAGCAGCCCTACCGGGTCGCCGCCCTCGGGGAGCACCGCTTCACCGTCGCCGCCCTGGACTATGGCATCAAGTCGATGACCGCTCACCGCATGGCCGAGCGGGGGATCACGACGCATGTTCTGCCATCGAGTGCGAGCGTAGAGCAGGTTCTCGACACCGGCGCCGACGCGGTCCTGCTGGCAAACGGTCCCGGCGACCCGGCAACGGCGGACGAGGCGGTCAGCACGGTTCGGGCGTTGCTGCGTCGCGAGGTACCGATTTTCGGCATCTGTTTCGGCAATCAGATCCTCGGGAGAGCGTTCGGTTTCGGAACGTACAAGCTGGGTTATGGACACCGTGGCATCAATCAGCCGGTTCAGGACCGCGCGACCGGCAAGGTGGAGATCACCGCGCACAATCACGGGTTCGCCGTGGATGCCCCGCTGGAGCAACCCACGGACACGGACTTCGGAGCGGTCGAGGTAAGCCATGTCTGCCTTAACGACGGAGTCGTCGAAGGACTGCGGGCGCGAGATACGAACGCCTTCAGCGTGCAATACCACCCCGAGGCCGCCGCCGGACCCCACGACGCCGCCTACCTGTTCGACCGGTTTGCCGCCCTCCTGGAAGGGGCGCGCTAAGTGCCCAAGCGCACAGACATCCACCACATTCTGGTGATCGGGTCCGGCCCGATCGTCATCGGCCAGGCTTGCGAGTTCGACTACTCGGGCACCCAGGCTTGCCGGGTTCTGCGCAGCGAGGGTTACCGGGTGAGCCTGATCAACTCGAATCCGGCGACCATCATGACGGACCCTGAGTTTGCTGATGCCACCTACATCGAGCCGCTGACCCCTGAGTTCGTGGAGAAGGTCATCGCCGCCGAACGGCCAGACGCACTGCTGCCTACGCTCGGGGGCCAGACCGCCTTGAATCTGGCCGTCTCGCTGCATGAGGCGGGAGTCCTCGAAAAGTATGGTGTCGAGCTGATCGGTGCCGACATCGAAGCCATTCAGCGCGGCGAGGACCGGCAGCGGTTCAAGGAGATCGTACGCGCCGTGGGAGCCGAGACCCCCGATTCGCTGGTCTGTCACACGCTGCAGGACGCGGTCGAGTTCGCTGCCGGCGTCGACAACAAGGTGGTCATCCGGCCGTCGTTCACTATGGGCGGCCTCGGCTCAGGCCTGGCCACCGACGCTGCGCAGGTGCGGATGATGGTCAGCCGCGGGCTCGCCGCCAGTCCCGTCCACGAGGTGCTCGTCGAAGAGTCAGTGTTCGGGTGGAAGGAATTCGAGCTGGAGTTGATGCGTGACAAGCACGACAACGTGGTGGTGGTCTGCTCGATCGAGAACCTCGATCCGATGGGGGTGCATACCGGGGACTCGATCACCGTCGCTCCGGCGATGACGCTGACCGACCGCGAGTACCAGCACATGCGCGATGTCGGTATCGCCGTGCTGCGAGAGGTCGGCGTCGACACTGGCGGGTGCAATATCCAATTCGCTATCGACCCGGCCAGTGGGCGAATGATCGTGATCGAGATGAATCCGCGGGTGTCGCGGTCATCAGCCCTCGCCAGCAAGGCCACCGGATTCCCCATCGCCAAGATCGCTGCCAAACTCGCCGTGGGCTACACCCTGGACGAAATTCCCAACGACATCACCCGCAAGACCCCGGCCGCGTTCGAGCCGACGCTTGACTACGTAGTGGTCAAGATTCCCCGGTTCGCGTTCGAGAAGTTTCCGGGCGCGGACCCGGTGCTGACGACACACATGAAGAGCGTGGGCGAGGCCATGGCGATCGGCCGTAACTTCACCGAGGCCCTGGGCAAGGCCATGCGGTCGATGGAGACCAAGGCAGCCGGATTCTGGACGACCGTTGACGACGGCTCGAGCGCCTCCGAGCTGCTCGCGCGCGCGGCCGTCCCCACCGACGGCCGGCTCTATGACCTCGAGCGGGCGCTGCGAGCTGGCGCCACCGTCGAGGAGGCCGCCGCCGCCACTGGCATCGACCCTTGGTTCATCGACCAGATCGCCATGCTGGTCGAGCTGCGCGGCGACATCGCGGCCGCACCGGCACTGACTCCCGCGCTGCTGCGCAAGGCGAAGCGGCACGGTGTATCGGACCGTCAACTCGCCGCGTTGCGCCCTGAGCTGGCAGGCGAAGACGGCGTTCGCCTCCTCCGCCTGCGGGCCGGCATCCGTCCCGTCTTCAAAACCGTCGATACCTGTGCGGCCGAATTCGACGCGACCACGCCGTACTACTACTCCTCCTACGACGAGGAGAACGAGGTCGCCCCGCAGCCCGACCGCCCGAAGGTGATCATCCTCGGCAGCGGGCCCAACCGGATCGGACAGGGCATAGAGTTCGACTACTCGTGCGTGCACGCCGCGATGGCCCTGCGCGAGGCTGGCTTCGAGACCGTCATGGTGAATTGCAATCCCGAGACAGTCTCCACCGACTATGACACTGCCGACCGGTTGTATTTCGAGCCCCTCACGTTCGAGGACGTCCTCGAGGTCGTGCACGCCGAGCGCGAGTCCGGTGTCGTGGCCGGTGTCATCTGCTCCCTAGGCGGTCAAACGCCGCTCGGGCTCGCCCAGCGACTCAAGGATGCCGGGGTTGCGATCCTCGGCACGCAACCGGAGGCGATCGATCTCGCCGAGCACCGCGGAGCGTTCGGACGGGTGCTCGCGGCTGCGGGCTTGCCGGCTCCGAAACATGGGACGGCAACCTCGTTCAGTGAGGCCAAGGCGGTCGCGGACGAGATCGGGTATCCGGTGCTAGTGCGGCCCTCCTACGTCCTGGGCGGGCGCGGCATGGAGATCGTGTACGACGAGGTACACCTTTCGGACTACATCGCGCGCGCCACCGAGATCACGCTCGAGCACCCGGTGCTCGTCGACCGTTTTCTCGATGACGCGGTAGAGATTGACGTGGACGCGCTCTATGACGGCGTGGACCTCTACCTCGGTGGGGTGATGGAGCACATCGAGGAAGCCGGGATTCATTCCGGTGATTCGGCGTGCGCGCTGCCTCCGATCACCCTTGGGGGCGCCGACATCGCCCGGGTGCGGAGCTCGACGCTGGCGCTGGCCGCGGGCGTGGGGGTGCGTGGGCTCATCAACGTTCAGTACGCGCTGGCCGGCGACATCCTCTACGTCCTGGAGGCCAACCCGCGGGCGAGCCGTACGGTGCCGTTCGTCTCCAAGGCAACGGCCGTCCCCATGGCGAAGGCCGCAGCTCGCATCGCCGTCGGGGCGACTATCAGCGAACTACGGGTGGAAGGGTTGCTGCCCCGAGTCGGCGACGGTGGTGACCTACCGGCTGACGCTCCGATCGCGGTAAAGGAAGCGGTATTGCCGTTTCACCGATTCCGCCGCCCGGATGGGTCCCATGTCGACTCGCTGCTCGGGCCGGAGATGAAATCAACCGGGGAGGTGATGGGTTTCGATGTCACGTTCGGCATAGCGTTCGCCAAGAGCCAGGCGGCCGTCTACGGTTCTTTGCCTGTGCGGGGAACGGTCTTCGTCAGCATCGCCAACCGCGACAAGCGCGCGGCGATCTTCCCGATGAAGCGGCTGTCAGATCTGGGTTTCCGGATTCTGGCGACGGTGGGGACAGCGCAGGTCCTCAGGCGCAATGGCGTCAACGCTGAGGTGGTCGGCAAGTTCAGCGACGGGCCAGGCAACGTTGTCGAGAAGATCCTGGGCGGCGAGATCGACCTGGTCCTGAACACCCCATGGGGTTCGCCCGGCAACTCCGGACCTCGGGTGGATGGCTACGAGATCCGCACCGCCGCGGTGTCCGTTGGCATCCCGTGTCTGACGACCGTGCAGGCTGCTGCCGCCGCCGTGCAGGGGATCGAGGAGCTCATCCGCGGCGACATACGCGTGCGCTCGCTGCAGGATCTGCACGCGCAGCTGGCTGTGTGGCGGGGGACTGCATGAGGCCTGTGCAGGAGGTAGGGGAGATCTTCGCGGTTCAACAGGTCGGCGACTACGTGCAGTTCACAGTGGTTGCCCCCGGCATTGCCGCAGGCTTTCAGGCTGGGCACTTCGTCGCAGTCGCCGTCGGTGGACAGAGCACGTCGATGCTGCTCCGGCGGGCATTCGCGCTCTACGGTGCAACAGCAGCGGGAGACTTCGCCGGCACGATCGCGTTCGTGGTCGCTGCTCGTGGCGCCGGGACGCGCTGGCTGCTCGATCGCCGCCCGGGCGACGTACTGGACATGGTCGGACCGCTTGGCAACCCGTTTCCCCTGCCTTCGGGCCGGGCACCGGCAGTCCTGGTGGGCGGCGGATACGGCACGGCGCCGCTGATCCCGCTCGCGCACGCGCTGATTACCGCGGGCTCGCCCGTCGAGATCATCATCGGGGCGTCGACCGCAGCACGGCTCTTCGGCGAACTGGTCGCCAAACGCGCTGTCGGCACCGTCACGGTAACGACCGATGACGGGTCCGCCGGGATCCAAGGTCGGGTGACGGACGTCCTGGCCGAGTCGATTGAGCGGATCAAGGCGGAGGTCGTCTACGCCTGCGGCCCGATGCCGATGCTGCAGGCGGTAGGGGAGATCGCGCGGGCCCACGCGATCGCCGCGCAGGTGGCCGTCGAGGAGGCGATGGCATGCGGCATCGGAGTCTGCATGACCTGCGTGCTCCCTGTGCGCACGCAGGACGGAACATCTCGCTTCGTTCGCTCCTGCGTCGAAGGTCCCGTCTTTGACGCCGACCGGGTGCGCTGGTCCGACGTCGGCAGCTTGCCTTCCGACCTCGTCGGAGCCGAGGCGATGGGGGGCGGCTCCTGATGGTGGACCTGCGCACGCATCTGGCTTGGTGCCAGCTTCCGAACCCAGTCCTCACCGCCTCAGGGTGTGCCGCTGCCGGGCGCGAACTTCACCAGTTCTTCGACGTCGCAGACCTCGGTGCTGTGGTCACGAAATCCATCATGTCGAATCCGCGGTCGGGGCGCCCGACGCCGCGGATGGCCGAAACTCCCAGCGGAATGCTCAACTCGATCGGGCTGCAGGGGCCAGGCGTCGAATCGTTCATCGAGAACGATCTTGCGTGGCTGGCCGAGCACGGGGCGCGCACGGTTGTCTCCATCGCCGGCAGCCATACCGACGAATTCGTGGAGCTGGCCCGGAAGCTGCGGGGACATCGTGCCGTTTCGATGATCGAGGTCAACATCTCATGTCCCAACGTCGAGAACCGGGGACAGGTGTTCGCCTGCGATGCGATCGCGTCGTCGCGAGTGATCGGAGCAGTGCGGCGGGCCGCTGATCCGGCCGTGCCGGTGTTCGCCAAACTCTCGGCCGACGTCACCGACATCACGCTCATTGCCCGCGCGTGTGCCGATGCCGGAGCGGACGGACTTTCACTCATAAACACACTGCTGGGAATGGTGATCGACACCGACACGATGGCACCGGCCCTGGCCGGCGTCACGGGGGGGTTGTCCGGCCCTGCCATCCGCCCAGTAGCGGTGCGTTGCGTTTGGCAGGTGCACAAGGCCATCCCGCATCTGCCGATCCTGGGCATGGGCGGCATTCGCACCGGGCTGGACGCGCTCGAGTTCATCCTGGCCGGGGCGTCGGCGATTTCGGTAGGAACGGCTGTCTTCGGCGATCCCGGGGCTCCGGTTCGGATCCTGCGTGAACTCGAGCAAGCCCTTGACGAACGGGGTTTCGCGTCGGTGATGGATGCCGTCGGCTACGCCCACCTCTCGGCCACGACTCGGCTCTCGCCCGCCGCGGCGGGTCTGGGGACACGATGACCGCGGGTACGGACGCGTTGACGGCGACATTCGGCGCGAGGCTGGATGCGGCCCTGAGCCAGCGGGGTTCGCTCTGCGTGGGGATCGACCCGCATCCCAGGCTGCTCGCCGCCTGGGGTTTACCAGTCGACGCCGACGGGGTCAGTCGCTTCGCCGAGATCTGTGTCGCAGCCTTCGCTTCAACGGCGGCGATGATCAAGCCGCAATCTGCGTTCTTCGAGGCGTTCGGCTCTCCGGGCATCGCCGCGCTCGAACGGACCGTCCAGGCATGCCGGGAGGCCGGGGCCATCGTCTGCCTCGATGTCAAGCGCGGAGACATCGGCACGACGATGGAGGCCTACGCGCGCGCTTACCTGGATCCAGCCGCCCCGCTGGGCGTCGATGCGATCACAGTGTCGCCGTACCTGGGCCTCGGTTCCTTGCAGCCGGCTTTCGACGCCTCGCTCGAGCACCGCTGCGGGATCTTCGTCCTGGCCCTGACGTCCAACCCGGAAGGCCCACAGATTCAGCATGCCCGGGTATCCGATGGCAGGCTCGTCGCTCAAGTCGTCGTGGACGAGCTTGCCGAGCGCAATCGAGCTGCCGCACCGGTCGGGTCATTCGGCGCGGTGGTCGGCGCCACGATCGGATCGGTCGAGGTCGACTTGACCAAGCTCAATGGTCCCTACCTGGTGCCAGGCATCGGCGCGCAGGGTGGGACGGCCGGTGACGTGCGGCGGATCTTCGGCGACGCCTGCCCGTTCGTGCTTCCGAGCGTGTCGCGCGAAGTCCTGACCCACGGCCCCGATCGCGTTGCGCTCCGAGCCGCGGCAGAGCGGACGGTCGCTGAATTTGCGTTCCTGCGCGCCTGACGACCTCAGGTGGTCAGCTCATCCAGTTCAGCGAGATCGTCAAGGGTCGGCTGCCATGAACCGGCGGCGACGTTCGCGCGCACCTGCTCGCGCGTCGTCGCGCCGGCGATGACGCTGGCGACGCCGGGTTGCGCGGCAAGGCCGCCGATGGCCACGTCGAGGAGCGAGACCGAGCGTGAGTCCGCGAACGCCTGCAGCCCCTCGATCTTGTCGAACACGTCCTCGGTGAGCACGGATTCACGGCCCCATGCCTGGATACGACTGCCCAGCGGCGGCGCCTCACCGCGCTTGTACTTGCCGGTGAGCAGTCCGCTCGCCAGCGGGAAGAAAGGCAGCAGACCGATCCCGTACTGCTCGAGGGCAGGAACGAGATCGTCCTCCGCCGCGCGTTCGAGCAGGTTGTACTCGTTCTGTGCGCTGATGAAGCGCTGGTACCCGAGTGTTCGCGCGGTCCACTCGGCATCGGCGACTTGCCACCCGGCGAAGTTCGAGCTGCCGAGGTAACGAACCTTTCCTTCGCTGACGAGGCCGGTCAGCGCCGACAGGGTCTCCTCGATCGGTGTGCCCGGGTCGGGCCGGTGAAGTTGGTACAGGTCGATCCAGTCCGTCTGCAGCCTGCGCAGCGACATCTCGACCGCACGGCGAATGTAGCGGCGCGAAGCGCGCGCGCCCCAGTCTTCGCCGTTGTCGTTGCCGCGGCCGCGTACATCGCTGCCGAATTTGGTGGCCAGGATGACGTCGTGGCGGCGGCCGTGGAGCAGGGTGCCGAGCCGTTGTTCGGAGGCGCCGTAGGAGTCGGAGGTGTCAAACAGCGTGATGCCTTCATCCAGCGCCGCGTGGACCACCTCCCGGCTCTGCTCGTCATCGAGCTTCATGCCGAGGTTGTTCGTGCCCAGTCCAATGACCGAGACGACGAGCCCTGATTCCCCGAGGTGACGGAAGTCCATTGCTCAACCCTAGCTACGACCGCCGACCGCCAGGACGAGGGAGCGATCAGAGCGCGCGCAGGATGTCTTGCACCCGCTCCTTCGCGTCGCCGAAGAGCATCTGGCTGTTCTCTTTGAAGAAGAGCGGATTCTGCACGCCGGCGTAGCCGGTGTTCATCGAACGCTTGAACACGATAACGTTCGCGGCCTCCCACACGTGCAGGACCGGCATGCCGGCAATCGGACTCAAGGGGTCGTCGAGTGCCGACGGGTTGACGGTGTCGTTTGCCCCGATGACCAGGACGACGGATGTTTCGGCGAAGTCGTCGTTGATCTCGTCCATCTCCAGGACGATGTCGTAGGGCACCTTCGCCTCGGCGAGCAGGACATTCATGTGCCCGGGTAACCGACCCGCGACGGGATGGATACCGAACCGGACATCGACGCCGCGTTCACGCAGTCTCTTGGTCAGCTCGGCGACCGGATACTGCGCCTGTGCCACCGCCATGCCGTAGCCAGGAGTGATGATCACCGAAGAGGCATTCTTCAGCATCTCGGCGGTGTCTTCGGCTGTTATCTCGCGGTATTCGCCGTAATCGGTATCGGCGCCCGCGCTGCTCTCGATCCCGAAGCCACCGGCGATCACCGAGATGAACGACCGATTCATTGCCTTGCACATGATGTAGGACAGATATGCACCCGACGAGCCGACGAGGGCTCCGGTGACGATGAGCAGGTTGTTGTTGAGTAAGAAGCCGGACGCCGCGGCAGCCCAACCCGAGTAACTATTGAGCATAGAGACGACGACAGGCATGTCTCCGCCGCCGATGGAGGCGACCAGGTGCCAGCCGAGGGCCAGCGCGACTGAAGTCACGGCAATCAGCAGGCCGAGGTTGGGATGGGCCACGAACGCGACGGTAAGGGCCGCGAACGCAACGAGCGCTGCAAGGTTGATGAGGTTGCGGCCGGGCAGCATCAGCGGACTCGACTTCATCCGGGCTGACAACTTGAGGAAGGCAACGATCGAGCCGGTGAAGGTCACTGCGCCGATGAAGACGCCGATGAAGACCTCGGCATGGTGGATGCGCAACAGCGAGCCCGCGACCTCCCGCTGAGCACCCCCCTTCGCCTCGACGGCGTAGTAACCATCCCATCCGACGAGCACGGCCGCGAGGCCAACGAAACTGTGCAGCATGGCGATGAGTTCCGGCATACCGGTCATCTCGACTCGCCGAGCTCGCCAGAGTCCGATCACCGCACCGATGATCATCGCGATGACCAGAAGCGACACGCCTGTTGCCGCGATGCTGCGCGAGGCCAGGCCGATGGTCGCCGCGAGGGCGATCGCCATCCCCGCGATGCCGAACACGATCCCGCCACGGGATGTTTCGTGCTTCGACAGGCCGGCGAGGCTCATGATGAACAACAGCGCGGCGACGATGTACGCCGCCTGCGCGGCGGTTGCGGCAGTCATCCGGCTCAGCCTTTCGAGAACATGCTGAGCATGCGTCGGGTGACCGCGAATCCGCCGAAGATGTTGATGCTGGCGAGCAGGATCGCGACGAACGACACCACCGTGATCACGGTGTCGTGCCGCCCGATCTGCAGCAGGGCACCGACGACGATGATCCCCGAGATCGCGTTGGTCACAGACATCAGCGGGGTATGCAGAGCGTGGTGCACCTTTCCGATGACGTAGTAACCGATGACGATCGCCAACACGAAGACGGTGAAGTTGCCGATCAACTGATTGGGCGAGAACGCGGTCAGTAGGAACAGGGCGAGCACGCCGATTCCGACGACGATGTACTTGCGACTCGGTGGCGCCGGCGGCTTGTCTCGCTTTGCCGGTGTGGCCAAGCTGGCCTGCGCCGGCGCAGCGGCAGAAACCTGCACGGCCGGCGGAGGCCACAACTTCTCTCCATCGCGCACCACGGTCATCGACCGCTGCACCACGTCGTCGAGGTCGAGGACGAGAACGCCGTCCTTGCCAGGCGTGAGCAGCTTCATCAGGTTGACCAGGTTCGTTCCGTAGAGCTGGGAAGCCTGTGTCGGCAACCGGCCGGGAAGATCGGTGTAGCCGATGATCGACACGTTGTTGTTGGTGACGACGAGTTCACCGGCGACCGAGCCGGCCACATTGCCGCCCTGCTGGGCGGCCATGTCGACGACGACGCTGCCGGGATGCATGCTGGCGACCATCTCTTCGGTGATCAGTCGCGGTGCCGGCTTGCCGGGGATGAGTGCGGTCGTGATGATGATGTCGACGTCGGCTGCCTGGGTGGCGTAGAGCTCGGCGGCGCGACGGTTGTAGTCCTCGGTCGTCTCCTTCGCGTAACCGTCGCTGCTCACCTGCTGATCGGCTGACTCGACGGCCAGGAACTCTCCGCCCAGAGACCGGACCTGTTCACCAACCTCCACCCGAGCGTCGGTGGCTCGGACGATGGCCCCGAGACTGCTGGCAGCGCCGATCGCGGCGAGCCCCGCAACTCCGGCACCGGCAACCAGAACCTTCGCGGGCGCGACCTTTCCCGCCGCGGTGACCTGGCCGGTGAAGAACCGGCCAAACGTGTGTGCCGCCTCGATGACGGCCCGGTAGCCGGCGATGTTGGCCATGGAGCTCAGGACGTCCAGCGACTGCGAGCGTGACATCCGGGGTACCGCATCCATCGCCAGGACCGTTATCGGGCGGCTGGCGAGCGCCTCGACGAGGTCAGGGTTCAACGCCGGGCCAATCATGCTGACCAGCGTCGAGCCAGGGCGCAGCTGGGCGATCTCGTCCGCGGTCGGTGCGTTGACCTTGAACACGATCTCGGCGCTCCAGGCCTCGCCAGCGGCGACGACGCGCGCGCCAGCCTCGGCGAAGCCGTCATTGCTCAAACTGGCGCGTTCGCCAGCGCCGGCTTCGACAACGACGTCGTATCCCAGGCCGATCAGTTGCTTGACCGTTGCGGGTGTCGCGGCGACGCGAGTTTCTCCAGGCAGAGATTCACGGACAACAGCGATCAGCAAGACGCACTCCGTTTCGGGCACTCGTTCGGGCGAATGTAGTCCAGCCCACCCTGGCGCCGCGAACGCGGTGTGGGAATCGTCGCCGGGCAACGGCTCGGCAGCGATGACGAGCCCGGTAGGTTGCGCTCATGCCGAGCCGCCTGACCGTTCTATCCGGGCCGTCGGGCGTGGGCAAAGGAACCGTCGTGGCCGCGGTGCGAAAGAACCACCCCCACATCTGGGTGTCGGTCTCCTGTACGACACGACCCCCGAGACCCGGTGAGCGTGAGGGTGTGGAATATCGGTTCGTCACCCGGGAACGCTTCGCCGAGCTCATCGAGCGCGACGAACTCTTGGAGTACGCGGAGTTCGCCGGCAACCTTTACGGCACGCCGCGAAGACCCGTCCTGGAGCACCTGGCCGCCGGCGAACCTGCGTTGCTCGAGATCGAACTGCACGGCGCCCGCCAGGTCCGGGCTGCCCTGCCCGAGGCCAATCTGGTCTTCCTGACTCCTCCGTCCTGGGAGGAGCTCGAGCGGCGGTTAACGCGGCGTGGCACCGAGTCGGCGGCTGTGATCGAGCAGCGATTGGCTCGAGCCAGGGTCGAGATGGGCGCTGAGCCCGAATTCGACGATGTCGTCGTCAATGACGATGTGAGCCGAGCGGCCGCGGAATTGGTACGATTGATCGAGGCAGACGGCCGGTAGCGTGTTCTTCCAGCCGGGAGTCGGGAAATTCTCGACACTTGCCTCCATCTAGTCAACAAGAGAGCCGAGACGTGTCCGGAATCGTGTCCGCCCCTGAGGGCATCACCAACCCACCGATCGACGAGCTGCTCGAGCGCACCCAGTCGAAGTACGCGTTGGTGATCATTGCCGCCAAGCGGGCGCGCCAGATCAATGCTTACTACAGCCAGCTGGGCGAAGGCCTGCTCGAATATGTCGGCCCGCTGGTCGAGACGGCTCCGCAGGAGAAGCCGCTTTCGATTGCGCTGCGCGAGATCAACAGCGACTTGATCGAATTCAAGCCGAGCGAGACCCCCGCCGTCTCGTAGGCTTCGCTGGGCGCGCGACGCGCCCCGATGCGCCGCGGATGCCTCTGGCACCCGCTTCGGTACTCCCGCCGTAGAGCTTCGCCAGGCATGCTTGTGGAAGTTGGGAGGTGTCCATGAGTCGGGTCGTACTCGGTGTCAGCGGGGGGATAGCGGCCTACAAGGCCGCCGAACTGCTGCGCCGGCTCACCGAGGCCGGACACGACGTCACCGTCGTCCCGACCGCTTCCGCACTCAGATTTGTCGGCGCGGCGACCTGGGCGGCACTTTCGCATCACGGCGTCGATACCGATGTCTGGGCTGCGGCCGAGGAAGTGCCGCACGTGCACACCGGACGTCAGGCCGACCTCCTGGTGGTGGCCCCTGCGACCGCTGACCTGCTCGCTCGCGCCGCGCACGGGCTGGCCGATGACCTGCTGACGAATACTCTTCTGACGGTGCGGTGTCCGGTGCTGTTCGCGCCTGCGATGCACACCGAGATGTGGGAGCATGCCGCCACTGTTGAGAATGTCGCGACCCTGCGCGGGCGTGGCGTTGTGGTCCTGGACCCCGCTGTAGGCCGATTGACCGGAACAGACACCGGTCAGGGGCGCCTGCCGGAGCCGGCCGAGATCTTTCAGCTGGCCGAGCTGCTGTTGCATCGCGGCGAGGCGCTGCCCCGCGATCTCGCCGGGCGCCACGTCGTCATCAGCGCCGGTGGTACCCGAGAGCCGCTCGACCCCGTTCGATTTCTCGGCAACGCATCATCGGGGCGGCAGGGCTATGCCCTTGCCAGCGTGGCGGCGGCACGAGCAGCCCGGGTGACGCTCGTCGCTGCGAACACCGAACTCGCAGATCCCGCAGGCGTGGAGGTGGTACGCGTCACAACCGCCGTGGACCTGCGGGACGCGGTTCGCAAGGCCGCACAGGACGCCGATGCGGTCGTGATGGCGGCTGCCGTGGCTGATTTCCGCCCAGTTTCGTACCTCGACCACAAGATCAAGAAATTCACGAACGACCCGGAACCGATCGCACTCGCCGAGAACCCTGACGTGCTCGCCGAGCTCGTGGCGGCGCGGTCGCCAGGGCAGTTGTTGGTCGGATTCGCGGCAGAGACTGGCGATTCCAGCGCTACCGTCCTCGAGCACGGCCGGGCAAAGCTGGCGCGCAAGGGTTGCGATCTGCTCGTGGTCAATGCCGTCGGCGATGGCAAGGCGTTTGGGCAGCCGGACAACGCGGCCGTGATCCTTGGCGCGGACGGCTCCGAGATCACCGTGGCTCTAGGGCCGAAGTCATTGCTCGCAGCCGCGGTGTGGGACGCGGTGCGGACGCGCTGGGAGGGGTAGCCCCGGCGTGGCGGGAACCCGCGTACCCGGCAACGCATCCCTTACACTCACCGGCGAACCTGTCTGCCTACTTTCGGAGTCCTTGTGAGCCGCCGTCTATTCACGTCTGAGTCCGTCACCGAGGGACATCCGGACAAGATCGCCGATCAGATCAGCGATTCCATCCTCGATGCCCTTCTCGCGCAGGACCCGGCGAGCCGCGTAGCAGTGGAGACCTTGATCACCACCGGTCAAGTTCACGTCGCTGGAGAGGTCACCACGGACGCGTACGCCGACATTCCCACCATCGTTCGCGATTGCATTCTCGAGATCGGCTACGACTCTTCGCGCAAGGGCTTCGACGGGGCGTCCTGCGGCGTTAGCGTGTCCATCGGCTCACAGTCACCGGATATTGCGCAGGGCGTCGACAACGCCTACGAGGCACGCACCGGCGAGAACGTCGAGGACCCGCTCGAGCGACAGGGTGCCGGCGACCAGGGCCTGATGTTCGGTTTCGCCTGCGACGAGACCGCTGAGCTGATGCCCCTGCCCATCGCACTGGCCCACCGCCTGGCCGAGCGGCTCACCGCCGTACGCAAGGACGGAACGGTTCCGTACCTGCGCCCGGACGGAAAGACGCAGGTCACCATCGAGTACGTCGATGACAAGCCGGTGCGCCTGGACACCGTCGTCGTGTCGAGCCAGCACGCTGGCGACATCGACCTCGACACACTGCTCAAGCCCGACATCGAGGAGCACGTAGTCCGCCCGATTATCTCGGCGCTGAACATAGACACCGAGGGATACACCTTGCTCGTGAACCCCACCGGGCGCTTCGAGATCGGTGGGCCGATGGGCGACGCCGGCCTCACGGGTCGAAAGATCATCGTTGACACCTACGGCGGCTATGCCCGGCACGGTGGCGGCGCGTTCTCCGGCAAGGATCCATCGAAGGTCGACCGCTCGGCCGCGTACGCCATGCGGTGGGTCGCAAAGAACGTGGTGGCGGCGAAACTGGCGACCAAGTGCGAGGTCCAGGTTGCCTACGCCATCGGCAAGGCGGAACCGGTCGGCCTGTTCATCGAGACCTTTGGCACCGAGAGGGTCGACGCCGAGCGGATCACGGAGGCCGTGCTGCAGACCTTCGACCTGCGCCCGGCGGCGATCATCCGCGATCTCGACTTGAAGAGGCCGATCTACGCCCAGACGGCCGCCTACGGTCACTTCGGCCGCGAGCTGGATGACTTCACCTGGGAGCGCACTGATCGCGCCGAGCAACTCGGCAAGCTAGCCCGCGGCTGAGGATCGCTCCTGGGTCACGCGCATCGCCGTTTGATGGGTCGTCGTTTGGTGAATCGCCATGTGATGAATCGTCGGTCCCGGCTGGTAAACCTGCTCGCATGACCCCTAGGCGACCGGCATCGCTGCCGGTCGGCCGCGAACCGGCGGCGCAGGAGCCCATCGCCCGCTTGATGGTGGATGTGCCGCTTGCTCACCTCGACCGCCCATTCGACTATCTGGTCCCGGCCGCGCTGGGTTCCCAGATCGCTGCGGGCTCGCGCGTGCGAGTACGTTTCTCCGGGCGATTGGTCGACGGATACGTACTCGAGCGGCGAGCAAGCAGCGAGCATGACGGCAAGCTGGCCTACATCGATCGCGTGGTCGGCGATGAGCCTGTCCTGACGCCGGAGACAGCGGCGCTGTTCCGAGCCGTCGCCGATCGATGGGCCGGCTGCTTCGTCGATGTCGTCCGCCTCGGTGTACCTGCCCGTCACGCAGGTGCCGAGACAAGCGTTGCCGCGCCCGCTGAGCGCCCGGCCCGCGCCGCGAACGGCGGCTTTGGGCGTTATCGCGCAGGCGCGGCGTTCCTAGCGGCGATCGAGTCGCACCGTGCCGCGCGGGCGGTGTGGTCCGCGCTGCCGGGGGAATCGTGGCCAGCGCGGATGGCTGAAGCCGTGCGTACTGCGCTATCCGCTGAACGGGGTGCCATCGTCGTCGTTCCCGACGCCCGGGACCTCGATCGTCTAGACGTGGCAATGAGAGCCAGCCTGGGCGCGGGCAATTACGTGGCGCTCTCGGCAGACCTGGGGCCGGCCGAGCGCTACCGGCGTTGGCTGGCCGTCCGTCGCGGAGCCATCCGCGCAGTCATCGGAACCCGGGCCGCGGCCTATGCTCCGGTCGCCGACGTCGGGTTACTGGCCATCTGGGACGACGGAGACGACCTGCACGCCGAGCCGCGCGCGCCCTACGCGCACGCCCGCGATGTGCTCATCCTGCGCTCCTCGCTCGCCGGTACCGCGCTTCTCGTGGGCGGCCATGCCCGTACGGCGGAGTCCCAGCTGTTGATCGAGTCGGGCTGGGCCCACGAGGTCGTGCCGGATCGTCCGGTATTGCGGGCCGTGATGCCTCGCCTGGCGGCTACCGGTGACGACGTCGAGCAGGGGCGGGATCCGGCAGCGACTGCCGCCCGCCTGCCGAGCGTGGCCTGGCGCGCCGCCGGCGATGCGTTGGCAGCAGGGCACCCAGTCCTGGTGCAAGTACCCAGGCATGGGTACGTCCCGTCCCTGGCCTGCGCGCGCGATCGCACACCCGCACGCTGCCCGACCTGCTCGGGCCCGATTGCCGCCTCCTCCGGTGATGCCATCCCTACGTGTCGACTGTGCGGGCGCCCGGCGGGGAATTGGAGCTGCCCCAGCTGTGGGGGGCGACGAATGCGTGCAGTGGTGATCGGATCTGGTCGCACGGCTGAAGAGCTCGGGCGATCGTTTCCTGGCTACCCGGTCCGGACCTCCGGGGGGGACCGGGTGCTGGCATCCGTTGAGCACGCGCCGGCCCTCGTCGTCGCGACCCCGGGCGCGGAGCCGGTGGCTGAGGGCGGCTACGGCGCCGCACTGCTGCTTGATGGCTGGGCGATGCTGTCGCGGGCGGACCTGCGCGCAGGTGAGGAAACACTGCGGCGGTGGATGAACGCCGCGGCGCTGGTGGGCCCAGGCGGCCCGGTGATCGTTGGCGCAGATGCCGGGCTGGTAGCCGTCCAGGCGCTGATCCGATGGGATCCGAGCGGGGCGGCAGCGCGAGAATTGGCTGACCGTGTCGAGGTCGGATTCCCGCCGGCGGCGCGCATGGCGGCGTTGACGGGCCCCGCAAGCGGGGTCGCGGAGCTGCTGGAGGCCGCAGCGTTGCCCGAGGGCGCCGAGGTCATCGGTCCGGTCCCGGCGGGCAAGGATGGTGAACGGATCCTGGTTCGGGTACCCCGCGCGCGGGGTACCGAACTTGCCACGGCACTGAAAGCGGCCGGCGCGATCCGCTCGGCGCGCAAATCCCCGGATCCGGTCCGCGCGGTCCTCGATCCGCTCGATCTCTGAGGCAGCTCGGCTCAGGAGCTGATAGCCGCCGAGTCGTCGTCGAGCAGGGCCGGTACGGACAGCGCGTGGCCCTCCCGCGCCATGGCCCGGCCGATCCCGACGTGGTGCCGGCGCCCTCGGCGTCTGCGCCGACGACATCGCCGTCGACGCTTACGGCATCGGCATCGGCATCGGCATCGGCATCGGCATCGGCATTGCCGTCGACGCCTACGACATCGCCGTCTATGTCGACACCTACGACATCGATGGCCTCGACGTCGCCTACGCTTGCGCCGACATCCCCGCTCGCATCGGCGTGGACATAGCGATCGCCACGCATCAGGGATGCGCCCGCCGCGATCAGCAACATGATGATCGACGCGCCGAAGGCGATCTGCAGACCCTGCATGAACGGGCTCGCGATCAGGTGCGGGAAGAACGTCTTTCCGGTCAGTTGCTGCACGTTGACGCCGGAACCGGGCACCAGCTAAGTCGGGTCGACCCGCTGTATGAGCTGCCTGATCGGATTGTCGCCGAGGAAGGCTGCGAACAAGGTACGTACCGGCGGCACGTGCGAGATCGTGTGAGCAGCGCCGGCAGAAACGCCGGCCTGGGTCAGGCCCCCGAACATCGACGTGGGCAGCCGACTGGCCAAACCGATCGCCATGAGCGTGAAGAAGCCGCCCATCGACAGGACCATTCCGGCATTCATCCCCGTCGCCCGGATGCCGGAGGCAGCGCCACGCTGGGAGGCGGGCACGGCGTTCATGATGGCAGCCGAGTTGGGTGCGGCCATCAGGCCCATGCCGATTCCGTTGAGCGCGAGCAACACCGCGAACTGCACGTAGTTGAAATTGGCCGGGATGAGGATCAGCCCGACGAACGTGGCTGCGGTCAGCAGCAGGCCGCCCGTCGCGAAGGCGCGGGCGCCGAACCGATCCGAGATCGCGCCTGATGCTGGGCCGGCGATGAGGAAGCCCAGGGTAAGCGGGAGCATGTAGATCCCGGCCCAGAGCGGCGTGTCGTGATACGCGTATCCGTGCAATGGAAGCCAGATGCCTTGCAGCCAGATGCCTTGCAGCCAGATGATCAACATAAACTGGAGACCGCCGCGCGACATCGCCGCGAGCAAGTTCACCGTCTGGCCTGCAGAGAAGGCCCGAACTTTGAACACCGCATGTTGATCATGGGGTCGTCGACGGGATTCTCGATGATGCAGAATGAATCAGTAGCAGCGCACCGCCGATCAGCCCGGATAGAACGAGGGGCGAGGTCCAGCCCATGGTGTGACCGCCATGGCTGCAACCCATAGGTGATGCCGACCAGAATCCCGGTCAGACCGACCCCGAACGTGATGTTTCCCCACCAGTCGATCACGACCTTCTTGGTGTTCAACCGGGGTTTGTCATGCAGCGTCCGGTACCCCATCCAAGTGCCCCAGATGCCGACCGGGACGCTCACCCAGAACACCGCTCGCCAATGCCACTGCGACAGTAGGCCGCCGATGATCAGCCCGAGAAATGAGCCGGCGACGCCAGCAACCTGGTTCACCCCAAGTGCGAAACCGCGCCGATCGGGGGGAACGCATCGGTGGTGACGGCCGTGGAGTTCGCGGTCAGCATCGCGCCACCAACGCCCTGAACTACGCGCAACCCGATTAATTCAATTGCACCGGACGCACCGCTGTTCGGTACCAGAGCGCACGCGACGGACGACGGTAAAGATGAGGAACCCGAGATTGAACAGCCTGGCCGGCCGTACTGATCGCCGAGGCGCCCGAAGGTCACCACCAGGACGGCTGTGACGAGCAGGTAGCCCATCAGCATCCACAGCAGGTACGAGATGTTGGATGGCGCGAGCGGGTCTGGCCCCAGCCCGTTGAAGATGGCCGGCGGTGAAATGAGCAGGATCGAGGAGTTGAGAGTCGCGGCCAGGATGCCCACCGTGGTGACCGACAAGGCGATCCGGCGTGCGTGCGCGGCAGTTTGTGGCACGGTTCGTCCCTTCTTTCGTTAGCCATCCCAACTAGTTCGGTTTCCGCCGCAAACCACATACGTCATCGCGATGACGCCGATCCGTAGACTGAACCAGTGACGATCCAGCCCATACGCCTCTTCGGAGACCCGGTGCTGCGGACGCCGGCGGAGCCGGTGACCGACTTCGACAGGGAGTTGCGCACCCTCGTCGGGGACCTTGCCGAAACGATGCTGGCCGCACCCGGCGCCGGGTTGGCCGCGCCTCAGATTGGCGTGGGACTTCGCGTCTTCACCTTCCACGTGGACGACGCCCAGTCTGGCCACCTGATCAACCCCGTGCTCCACTTCCCGACCGATGAGCAGCAGGATGGGCCCGAAGGCTGCCTGTCCATTCCCGGCCTGTCCTTCGACTGCAGGCGCCGCGCCCATGTCGTGGCGCACGGGCAGAACATGTACGGCGATCCTGTCACCGTGGAGGGAACCACCACGTTGGCCCGTTGCGTCCAGCACGAGACCGACCACCTGGACGGGGTCATGTTCGTCGACCGACTCGATCCCCAAGCGCGCAAGCTGGCAATGCGCGCGATCCGCGAAGCAGAGTGGTGGGGCCTGACGTCCTCGGTCGTGAAGGTCAGCCCACACGAGATGCGGGGCATGGCTCTATGACGGCGCTGGCGTGAGACTTGCGTTCGCCGGCACGCCCACGGCCGCGGTGCCGTCCCTGCGCGCGCTGCTCGACTCGAGCCGGCACCAGGTGGTGGCGGTCATCACCCGGCCGGCTGCGCGGGCCGGGCGGGGCCGGCATCGACGCCAGTCGCCGGTCGAGGTGCTCGCCCTCGAAGCCGGGCTGCCCGTCCTGACGCCGGATCGGCCGAGCGACCCGGATTTTTTGGCCGAACTCACCCGATTAGAAGTCCAATGCTGCCCGGTAGTCGCCTACGGGGCGTTGCTGCTGCCCGCGGTATTGGAGGTGCCCGAGCACGGCTGGGTGAATCTGCACTTCTCGCTGCTACCCGCGTGGCGCGGGGCGGCTCCCGTTCAGCACGCGATCTTGCGCGGCGACGACATCACCGGCGCGACCACATTTCAGATCGAGCGAGGTCTCGACACCGGTCCGGTGTTCGGACTGGTCACCGAAGTGATCCGCCCTCACGACACGGCCGGCGACCTGCTCGAGCGTCTCTCGATCAGCGGAGCGACTCTGCTCGCCGCGACCATGGACGGGATCGCAGCCGGCTCCCTGCGCCCGCATCCACAGCCGAGTGAGGGCGTCTCGATCGCGTCGAAGATCACGGTTACTGATGCCAGGCTCGACTGGACACTTCCGGCGAATCACGTCGATCGGCTCGTGCGAGCCTGCACGCCCGCTCCCGGTGCCTGGACGACATTTCGCGGTGAGCGGCTCAAGCTAGGGCCGGTCAGAATGACCGACGGCGTGGGCGAGCCCGGCGCAATCACCATCAGCAGAAACGCGGTGCGAGCGGGCACCGCGACCACCCAGGTCGAGCTCGATCAGGTTCATCCTCCTGGTCGCCGCGCCATGGCGGCGGGCGACTGGGCCAGAGGCGTTCGCGCCGAGTCGGGTGAGCACTTTGTCTAACGATCGGTCCGCTCGGTCTAACGATCGGTCCGCTCGGCGGCGATCCGGCGGTCGTGCCGGCAACGGAGCTCGCCGCGCCTCCGTACTCGTGCGTGACGAGCCCCGCATCGCCGCGTTCGAATTGCTCCGCGCTGTCGACGAGGGCGGTGCGTACGCGAACCTGGCGCTTCCATCCATGATCACCGAGCGGGGACTGACCGGCCGCGACGCCGCCCTGGCCACGGAGCTCGGCTATGGCACGGTGCGCGCGTCCGGCACGCTCGACGAAATCATCGGACGATGTGTGGACCGCCCCATGTCCGATGTCGAGCCGCCCGTGCGTTGGCTGCTCCAGTTAGGTAGCTACCAGCTGCTGCGCACCCGCATTCCTTCACATGCCGCGGTCGCGACGACCGTCGAGCTGGCCCGGACAACCGGAAACGGGCGTGCGGGTGGGTTCCTCAATGCCGTTCTGCGCCGGGTAGCCACGGCGGACTGGGAGGGTTGGACCGACACCTTGGCGCACGGAAGCTCACCCATGCGCCAACTTTCGCTTCGATCGGCTCATCCGGAATGGATCAGCGCCGCCTTCGCCGACGCGCTGGACGGTGACCTCGATGAGACCGCTGCCGCACTCACTGCCGACGATGCCCGCCCCCAGACTCATCTCGTCGCCTGGCCCGGTCGGATCGAACGGGCGGAGTTGGTCGCGGTCAGTGGGGGTGAGCCAGGCCCGTACTCGCCCTACGCGGTTCGCCTGGCCGGGGGCGATCCGGGCGGACTCGAGGTCGTTCGACGCGGCCGAGCCGGAGTGCAGGACGAGGGCAGTCAGCTCTGCGCGCTGGCGTTGGTGCGCGCGCCCATCGAAGGACCCGACGAGCGTTGGCTCGACCTCTGCGCCGGCCCCGGGGGAAAGTCGGCGCTGCTCGCTGCGTTGGCCGGGCAACGCGGCGCCAAGCTCACCGCCCAGGAACTGCACCCGCACCGCGCTGAGCTCGTGCGCAAGATCACGGCACCCTGGGATGTCGACGTGCGTGTCGGTGATGCCCGCCAACTTGGCCCGGCCGAGGGCCGCTTCGACCGGATCCTGGTGGATGCTCCTTGCACCGGCCTCGGCGCGCTTCGCCGCCGCCCGGAGGCGCGTTGGCGGCGTAAGCCCGAGGACGTCGCGACGCTGACAGCGTTGCAGCACGAACTGCTCGATACCGCACTGGGCCTCGTCCGCCCGGGTGGTGTCGTGGCCTACGTGACGTGTTCGCCGCACCTTGCGGAGACGGCTGGTGTGGTGGCTGGTCGCCGACTGATCGACGCCCGGGAATGCTTTGCCGGAGTCGAGGAGCTGGGCGCTGGCCCAACGGTTCAGCTCTGGACGCATCGGCATGGCACAGATGCGATGTTCTGCGCAATCATCCGCGGCTGACGCCACCGACGGGCAGCAGCCGAGCGGGGGTCGGGGCCATCGGGTCGTGGCCAATAGACTCCCAGCGTGTGGGCAGCCGGAGGACCTGAACCTATGATCGCTGCGAGCATCCTCTCCGCCGACTTTGCCCGCCTGGGCGAACAGGCACAGGCTGTCGCGAATGCTGACTGGCTGCACGTGGATGTCATGGACGGGCACTTCGTCCCGAACCTCACGATCGGCCTGCCCGTCGTAAAGAGTCTGCACGCTGCCACGGACCTGCCCTTGGACTGCCACTTGATGATCGATGACCCGGACCGCTGGGCCCCTGGATACGCCGAAGCCGGTGCCGCCAACGTCACCTTTCACGTCGAGGCAGCCCGCGATGCGGTCCAGACCGCGCGGGCGATCCGCGCCGCCGGAGCCCTGGCAGGCCTTGGCATCAAGCCGGGGACGCCCCTCGAGCCCTATCTGGACGTGCTTCGCGAATTCGACACATTGCTCGTCATGACGGTCGAGCCCGGCTTCGGCGGCCAGAGCTTCATGCCCGAGGTGCTGCCCAAGGTTCAGCTCGCGCGGGCAGAGGTCAGGGCAGGGCATCTGCGCCTGTTCGTCGAGGTCGACGGGGGGATCGCGCTCGACACGATCGAGCAGGCCGCGGCTGCCGGGGCGGACGTCTTTGTCGCAGGTTCGGCGGTCTACAGCTCCGCGGACCCTGGGAAGGTCGTCGAGGCCCTGCGTGTTACAGCCCGTGGCGCGATGACCGGCTAGGGGGAGCAGTGCATATCAGCGACGCAGAGCATGCCGCGATGCGCCGCGCGCTCGCGCAAGGCGAACTCGTTCGTGGCAACACCAGCCCCAACCCGCCGGTCGGGGCCGTGATCCTGGGTGCCGATGGTGCATTGGCGGGGGAGGGGGCCACCGCGCCAGCCGGCGGCCCGCATGCCGAAGTGGTTGCCTTGGCCGTCGCGGGTGAGGCGGCCAGAGGCGGGACGGCCGTCGTCAGCCTCGAGCCCTGTGCGCACACGGGACAGACCGGTCCCTGCACGGAGGCGTTGATCGCCGCCGGCATTACCAAGGTCATCTACGCCGTGGACGACCCGAACCCACTTGCCACCGGCGGAGCGGCGCGGCTGCGTGAAGCCGGGATCGAGGTGCATTCCGACGTCGAGTCCGCCGCGGCGGCCGCTGGTGCCCTACGCCCGTGGCTGCACGCTGTGCAAAGCGGGCGCCCGTACGTCACGTGGAAATTCGCGGCGACGTTAGACGGTCGGATTGCTGCGGCAGACGCTAGTGCGCGATGGATCTCCTCGCCGGCATCGCGGGCCGACGCGCACGCGCTGCGCTCGACCGTGGATGCGATCGTCGTGGGCAGTGGGACCGTGCTGGCCGACGATCCGCACCTCACGGTGCGCGATGGCGACGACGAGCTCGTCGAACGCCAGCCGCTGCGGGTGGTCCTCGACCGTAGGCATCGCACCCCACGGGACGCCCGAGTTCTCGACGCCGCGGCGGAGACGCTCCTGCTCGACACTGCGGTGCCGCGATTTGCGTTGAAAGCGTTGTACGACCGAGGCGTTCGTCACGTTTTGCTCGAAAGCGGTCCCACTCTCGCGGGAGCATTCGTCGAGGCGCGTTGTATCGACGAGGTGATCGCGTACCTCGCTCCTACCCTGCTCGGCTCGGGTCCGTCCGCGCTCGGCGATGCCGGGATAACGACCTTGAACGAGGCGGTCACACTTGATGTTGAGACGGTCGCAAGGTTGGGCGCGGACGTCAAGATTGTCGCGAGGCCCATCTGGGGCGCGCAAACAGGTGGGGAGTCATAGAGCTGTGTTCACCGGAATCATCGAGGAGATGGGCGAGGTCGTCGAGGTTCAGGCCTGCGGCGACTGCGCGGTGCTCGTCGTCCGCGCGGATCGGGTGAGCCGAGATCTCAGCCACGGTGCATCGATCGCCGTGAACGGTGTTTGCCTCACGGTCACCGACTCCACTGCGGCCCCGGCGGGGATGGACATCCGATTCGATGTGATGGCCGAGACTCTGAACAGGTCGGTGATCGGCAACTTGAAGGCGGGGGAGAAGGTCAATCTCGAGCGCGCGGTTCGCGTCGACTCGCGCTTGGACGGCCACGTCGTGCAGGGCCACGTGGATGGCACGGGCGTGGTCATCTCCCGAACCTCGGCACCGGCGTGGGACTCGGTGCGCGTGGGCCTGCCGGGGCAACTGTCACGTCTGGTTGCCGAGAAGGGATCGATCGCGATCGAGGGTGTCTCCCTGACGGTCACTGCGGTAGGCCCGGATTGGTTCGAGGTCGGGCTCATTCCGGAGACTCTGCGCGCGACCACCCTGGGTTTGAAGCGTCCCGGCGACCGGGTGAACCTCGAGGTCGACGTGCTGGCGAAATACGTCGAGCGGCTGCTCATGACGCGTGCGGCAAACTGATGCCTGGGGTAGTGGAGAGCATGAAATGACGATTCGCCTCGATTCGATCGAGCGTGCGATCACCGATATCAAGGCCGGCAAGGCCGTCGTCGTTACCGACGACGAGGACCGCGAGAACGAGGGTGACCTCATCTTCGCGGCACAACTCGTCACGCCCGAACTGGTCGCATTCATGGTTCGCTACACCTCGGGCTACATCTGCGTCCCGATTACCGAGGCGGAGGCTGATCGTCTCGACCTGCCTCCCATGTTCCGGGTGAATCAGGATCGCCGCGGTACCGCGTACACGGTCACCGTCGATGCTCGCGAAGGTGTGAGCACCGGCATCTCTGCAAGCGATCGGGCGCGCACGATAAAGCTGCTCGCCGATCCCGGCTCGACCGCCGTCGACTTCTCGCGCCCGGGACACGTCGTGCCGCTGCGTGCCCGCGACGGCGGTGTGCTTCGCCGGCCCGGACACACCGAGGCCGCGGTTGACCTGGCCGTGCTCGCAGGGCTGACGCCGGCCGGGGTGTTGTGCGAGATCGTCAGCGAGAAGGACCCCTCCGGCATGGCGCGAGCCGACGAACTCAGGGTCTTTGCCGACGAGCATGACCTGGCGCTGATCTCGATCGCGGATCTCATCGCATACCGCCGGCGGTTCGAGAAGCTCGTCAAACGGGTCGCCTCGGCGCGCGTTCCGCTGCGTTACGGGGAATTCACTGCGGTTGGTTACTCCTCGAGTTACGACGACCGCGAACATGTCGCGTTTGTCTTTGGCGAGATCGGTGAGGGGGAGGACGTGCTGGTTCGCGTCCACTCCGAGTGTCTCACCGGAGACGTCTTCGGCTCGCTGCGCTGCGATTGCGGGCCGCAGCTGGACGCGGCCCTGGCGGCGGTGGCGCGCGAGGGACGTGGTGTCGTGCTCTACGTGCGCGGGCACGAGGGGCGCGGCATCGGGCTGCTGCACAAGTTGCAGGCCTATCAGCTACAGGACGCCGGATCGGACACGCTTGATGCCAATCTCGAACTTGGGTTACCTGCCGATGCCCGCGACTATGGCACGGGTGCCCAGATATTGGTCGATCTCGGGATTCATTCGATGCGGCTGCTGACCAACAACCCCGCCAAACGTGCCGGACTCGAGGGTTACGGCCTGCGCATCACAAGGCGCGAATCCCTTCCAGTGCACGTCAACCCCGAGAACGTTCGGTATCTCGAGACCAAGCGTGACCGCATGGGGCACGAACTCGACCTCGGCGTGGGCGGAGACGCATGAAAGACGGCGCTCCCGACGTCACGAAGGTTCCCGGCGCCGACAAGCTCACGGTCGCGGTCCTAGCCAGCAAATGGCACACCCGGGTGATGGATGGCCTGGTGGGCGGTGCCCGGCGTGCACTGCGGGAGAACGGGGTCTCCCGAGTGACCGAGATTCGCGTGACAGGAGCCTTCGAGCTCACCGTCGCGGGGGGG